>NZ_KB850179.1:1573767-1901363 GCF_000369745.1 Acinetobacter sp. CIP 64.7
TCTAAACTAAGTGGTACAGAAACAATTCTAGGCATGTGTGAACATCTGTTAACTAAAAAAACCTTTTCGCATCATTAGTTATTTTTGTCAACTTACAAGCTACAAAAAAAGAGGAAAAAACTGCTTTCCTGTTTTTTTTGCAAGGCACGTAACTTTAGTTCTTTTCCTTATTTACAGTTTTGTTCACTTGAATCTAAGACATACGAAAAAAATGGAAGCAGTGCTTCCATTTTTGAGCCACGTAAACATAGAAATAAAAAACCCACTCAAATTAAGTGGGTTTTCGCATTCAAATCAATTGATTCGAGAAATTAGTTTTTCTCTTTATCTACGATTTTGTTCGCTTGAATCCAAGGCATCATCGCACGTAACTTGTTACCAGTAACTTCGATACCATGAGCAGCATTTTGACGACGACGGGCAGTCATAGATGGGTAGTTCAACGCACCTTCTTGAATAAACATCTTCGCGTATTCGCCAGATTGAATACGTTTAAGCGCATTACGCATTGCTTCACGAGACTGTTCGTTGATTACTTCAGTACCCGTTACATATTCGCCGTATTCAGCGTTGTTTGACACTGAGTAGTTCATGTCCGCGATACCGCCTTCGAACATTAAGTCAACGATCAATTTAAGTTCGTGTAGACATTCGAAATACGCCATTTCTGGTGCATAACCAGCTTCAACCAAAGTTTCGAAGCCCATTTTAACCAATTCAACAGCACCACCACAAAGAACTGCTTGCTCACCGAAAAGGTCAGTTTCAGTTTCTTCACGGAATGAAGTTTCGATGATACCTGTACGGCCGCCACCTACGCCTGAAGCGTAAGAAAGAGCAACGTTACGCGCATTACCAGAAGCATCTTGGTGAATCGCGATAAGGTCAGGAACACCTGAACCACGTTGGTATTCAGAACGTACGGTGTGACCAGGAGCTTTAGGTGCAACCATGATTACGTCTAAGTCAGCACGTGGAACAACTTGGTTATAAAGAATCGAGAAACCATGAGCAAATGCTAAAGTAGCGCCTTGCTTGATGTTTGGCTCAATTACGTCACGGTAAAGTTGAGATTGGAACTCATCTGGAGTCAAAATCATCACTACGTCAGCTTGTGCTACAGCAGCAGGAACTTCAGCAACTTTAAGACCTGAATTTTCAGCTTTCTTCCAAGAAGCAGAGTTCGCACGTAAACCTACAGTTACGTCAACACCAGAATCTTTCAGGTTAAGCGCATGCGCGTGGCCTTGTGAACCGTAACCAATGATCGCTACTTTCTTAGATTGGATGATAGATAAGTCACAGTCTTTATCGTAAAAAATTTGCATTGCTGTCTCCGCTTAAATGCTTGTTTGTCCGTTAAATCAGGCAATGACCCTTAAATTTACATTGCCTGATACCCTCTTCTTATTCAGATGAGGAAATACTTAAAATTTAGATGGTGAGTACTTTTTCGCCGCGTGCGATACCTGATACACCTGAACGAACCACTTCTAAAATCGTGTGTTCTGCAAGTGCATCAATAAACGCATCCACTTTTTCAGTGGTACCCGCGATTTGAATGGTATAGGTCGTTGGTGTTACATCGACAATCTGACCACGGAAAATATCTGCCGTACGTTTGATTTCGTCACGCGATGAACCCAATGCTTTGACTTTAATCAGCATCAATTCACGCTCAATATGTGCACCTTCAGACAGGTCAACCACTTTCACCACTTCAACCAGCTTGTTAAGCTGTTTGGTAATTTGCTCAATCTTGTGATCATCACCATAAGTGGTCAATGTCAAACGTGAAAGTGTTGGATCTTCAGTCGGGGCAACGTTCAATGTTTCGATGTTGTAGCCACGCTGTGAGAACAAACCCACTAAACGAGAAAGCGCGCCTGATTCGTTTTCTACGAGTACAGAGATAATATGTCTCATTTCGTGCGCTCCCCTTTAGCCAACCACATATCCTGCATCGATTGACCCGCAATCAACATCGGATAAACGTGTTCGGTACGATCTACCATAACGTTAATAAATACGCACTTGTCGTTAATTGCCATCGCTTCTGCAAGCTTAGACTCTAGCTCATCGGCATGATTAATCTGAATGCCGACATGACCATAAGCTTCCATCAGTTTGGCAAAGTCAGGCAATGAATCTACATAAGAACTTGAATGACGTCCTTCATAGTTCATATCTTGCCATTGTTTTACCATGCCTAAAGACTGGTTATTCAAGCACAGGATTTTTACATTCAGGCCATATTGCTTACAGGTCGAAAGCTCCTGGATACACATCTGAATCGATGCTTCACCGGTGATACATACTACTTGCTGTTCCGGGTATGCAAGCTTCGCAGCCATTGCATACGGCAAGCCCACACCCATAGTGCCTAGACCACCTGAGTTGATCCATTGACGTGGACGTTTGTATTTGTAATACATCGCACCAAACATCTGATGCTGACCGACGTCAGAAGTAATGATCGCTTCACCATTGGTCACTTTGTCCAATGCCTGAACCACTTGTTGTGGCTTCATTACGCCATCAACACCTGCTTCAAAACGACCACCATGAACCTTGCGCCATTCATTGATCTGTTTCCACCATGCCGCAATCGCTTCAGGATTTGGCTTAGAAACATTAAGCTGTTTCAACTGGTTCAACATCTCATTCAGTACAGGCTCTACAGCACCGACAATTGGAATGTGCGCCATAATGGTTTTTGAGATTGTCGCTGGGTCGATATCTATATGAATGACTTTAGCATTTGGACAGAATTTTGCAGGATTGTTGGTCACACGGTCATCGAAACGCGCACCCACACACAGAATTACATCTGCATTGTGCATGGTCATGTTAGCTTCATAAGTACCGTGCATACCCAACATACCGATGAACTGTTCATCATCACCCGGGAATGCGCCAAGACCCATCAAGGTATTGGTCACTGGATAACCCAATAGATGCGCAAGCTCTGTCAACTGTGCTGAAGCATTGCCTTGAACCACACCACCGCCTGAGTAAATAACTGGGCGTTTAGCATGGATCAGTTCTTCAATCGCTTTACGAATTTGACCTGAGTGACCACGGAACGGTGGCTGATACGAACGCATCTTCACTTTTTCTGGGTATTCGTAAGCAAATTTCTCTGCAGGATTGGTCGCATCCTTTGGAATATCAATCACTACAGGACCTGGACGACCTGAAGACGCAATATAGAAGGCTTTCTTGATAATCGCAGGAATTTCGCTGGCATGACGCACCTGGAAGCTATGTTTCACGATAGGACGTGAAATACCGACCATATCGGTTTCCTGAAATGCATCTTCACCAATCAGATGACTCGCAACCTGACCTGACAAAATCACCATCGGGATTGAGTCCATATAGGCCGTTGCAATTGGGGTCACCGTGTTGGTTGCGCCCGGACCTGAAGTCACCAGCACAACACCGGTCTTGCCTGTCACGCGTGAGTAAGCATCGGCCATGTGACCAGCAGCCTGTTCGTGACGTACGAGATAATGATTGATTCTGTCTTGTTGAAATAGCGCATCATAAATATGAAGAACTGCGCCGCCTGGGTATCCAAAAACATGTTCAACGCCTTCGTCCGCTAATGCGCGAACAAGCATTTCACCACCAGATAGAAGTTCCAACGTGATTCACCCTAATATTATTCACTACACAAATGGGAGGCATTTGCAGTGTTTCGTTTGTTAACTGTCTGCACTGTTATAGCACACAAATTTCATAGTTTTCAAAGCAATAGGAAAAAAATCTGATCTCTTCACTGTTCGAGCAATACGGGATCTAAAACATGTTGGGATAAACATATTTTGCTTAGCTTTGTTCAATTTCTCGGCTAGAAAAATCGCCCACTGCATGAAATGACACTTAGTCGAAGGGTGATCGATCTAAGGCATATAAAACTATTGCAGCATTCTTGTGTTTTCAGGCTTTAAAGTCAAGTTTAAAAAACAGACAATCCATACTTACTAGTGCCTAGATCTGCTGTTTTTAACAGCAATATCAGCTCATAGCCATGCATTGACTGTCTTGTCTATTCATCTAATCCAATAAAATTCATAGAGTTAATGGTTTAATTTTATAAATTTTTAATATGTCTTATATAAAAAAAATGAATGAATTTTTATTAAATGAAAGGAAATTGTTTATCAATAAATTTTGTATACGAAGATTTGTCTCTGATTTCTTATACGCTAGATTGAGCTTATTTAAGCAGTTAGCTTTGAATAAAGCAGATAAAAATCCATCATTTTTACTGAAAATATCACTACAATAATTGCAGTATTCCATGCCTAGCAAGCCGAGGCCCAAGAACAATGAAAATATCTTTTTTAACCGCCTTCAGTTTGAGTTGCGCAGTTGTTTTGAGCATCTGTAGCACCAGCGCTTCCGCGATCCAGTATCATAAATGGGTCGATGCGAAAGGTGTCACGCATTATACCAAGACGCCACCACCAAAATCTGCGAAAAAAGCCACCACAGTGGATACTTATGGCTGGAAAAATTCAGCACCGGCATCTCCAAGAACAGCTGAAACTGAAGTTCAAACCGAGAACACACCTCAAGAACAACAGCAACAAGCCCCTCAAGTTCCTGCGAATCAGGACCAGCAACAACGTGAAGCCAACGAAGCCTTGCAGCAATCTAAAAATCGTGCAGTTGCTTTATAAGACACCTCTATATAGAACAGCGTGTTTTTTCTTCGGGAAATGCCGGCGCAAAATTCACTTTTAGGTGCATTTTGCGCTATGCTGTGCAACAGACTTTTTTCACCGTAATTCACTGATACGTTTATGACTACTCACATTGATTCCGAATATCAAGCTAGTGCGATTGAGCCTCAAGTCCAACAGGATTGGGAATATCGCAAAGCCTTTAAAGTTGCCGACAAAGTAGAAGGTCCACGTCGTTATATTCTCTCGATGTTCCCTTACCCAAGTGGCAAGCTACATATGGGTCATGTGCGTAACTATACGATTGGTGACGTGATCAGCCGTTTCCATCGCTTAAAAGGTGAAACTGTCCTGCAACCGATGGGTTGGGATGCTTTCGGTCTGCCTGCTGAAAACGCAGCGATTGCACACCAGGTTGCACCGGCAAAATGGACATTTGAAAATATTGCTTACATGCGTGACCAGTTGAAAAAACTCGGTCTTGCAGTGGATTGGGATCGTGAATTTGCGACCTGTACCCCTGAATACTATCGTTGGGAACAATGGCTATTTGTTCAGCTTTATAAAAAAGGCTTGATCTACCGTAAGCTTTCAACCGTGAATTGGGATCCGGTCGATCAGACTGTTCTTGCCAACGAACAGGTTGAAAATGGTCGTGGCTGGCGTTCAGGTGCATTGGTAGAAAAGCGTGATATTCCAATGTACTACTTCCGCATCACTGATTATGCGCAAGAGTTACTTGACGATTTAGACACGCTTAAAGATGGCTGGCCACAACAAGTGTTGACCATGCAGCGTAACTGGATTGGCCGCTCACAAGGGATGGACATCACTTTCCCTTCAGCAAATCCTGACGTGTATGCAGATGGTTTAACGGTATTTACTACCCGTGCCGACACGCTGATGGGCGTAACGTATGTTGCAGTTGCAGCAGAACACCCGATGGCGCTGAAAGCGGCTGAAACAAACCCAGAATTGGCTGCATTCATTGAAGAATGCCGTATGGGTTCTGTGGCAGAAGCGGATCTTGCGACTGCCGAGAAGAAAGGCATGGCAACCGGTCTTTCTGTGAAGCATCCTGTGACTGGCGAGAAAGTTCCGGTCTGGATCGCCAACTATGTATTGATGTCTTATGGTTCAGGTGCGGTGATGGCGGTTCCATCACACGATGAACGTGACTTCGAATTTGCCAATAAATATGGCTTGACCATCAAGCAAGTGATTGATGCCAAAGGCGCTGATGATAGCGACTTTGATGCAACTCAATGGCAAGAATGGTACGGCTCGAAAGAAGGCAAACTGGTTAATTCAGGTGAATTTGACGGTTTAAATTTCCAAGGTGCATACGATGCATTCCTTGCTAAATTAGAACCAACAGGCCTGGCGATTTCTAAAGTTCAATTCCGTTTACGTGACTGGGGTGTATCTCGTCAGCGTTATTGGGGTTGTCCAATTCCAATGATTAACTGTCCATCATGTGGTCAAGTGCCAGTACCTGAAGATCAACTTCCTGTGGTTCTTCCGACTGACGTTGTTCCAGATGGTTCAGGTAACCCGCTGAACAAAATGCCTGAATTCTATGAAACGACTTGTCCTAGCTGTGGTGGCGATGCTCGTCGTGAAACAGATACGCTGGATACCTTCGTGGAATCATCTTGGTACTATGCACGTTATGCATCTCCCGACTTTACGGGTGGCATGGTGAAACCTGAAGCGGGTCAAACCTGGTTACCTGTCAACCAATACATCGGTGGTGTTGAACACGCGATTCTGCACTTACTTTATGCACGCTTCTTCCACAAATTGATGCGTGATGAAGGCGTGGTACAAGGCAATGAACCATTCACTAACTTGTTAACGCAAGGGATGGTGCTAGCAGATACCTTCTATCGTGAAGCTGAATCTGGCAAAAAAACCTGGTTTAACCCGGCGGATATCGAACTTGAAAAAGACGAAAAAGGCCGTGTGCTTTCTGCCAAATATAAAGAAGATGGCCAGGAAGTTGTGGTTGGTGGTCAGGAAAAAATGTCGAAATCGAAAAATAACGGTATCGACCCGCAATCAATTATTGACCAGTACGGCGCAGATACGGCACGTGTGTTCATGATGTTTGCTGCACCACCAGATCAATCACTAGAATGGTCTGACGCCGGTGTTGAGGGTGCAAACCGCTTCCTGAAACGTGTATGGCGTTTAGCAACAGGCTTCCTTGAAAAAGGTAACGGTGCATCAAACATCGACAAAGCGGCACTGTCTACGGCTGCACAAGACCTACGTCGTAAAACTCATGAAACCATCCAGAAAGTCGGTGATGATATTGAACGTCGTCATGCATTTAACACTGCCATTGCTGCATTGATGGAACTTTTAAATGCTAACAACAAATTTGAAGCTCAAGATGACAATGACGTTGCTGTCGCACGTGAATCGATTACCACGCTGTTAACTTTACTTGCACCATTTGCACCGCATTTAAGCCAGACTTTATTGGCTGAATTTGGGATTGAATTGAATTCAACTTTATTCCCTGCGGTAGATGAATCTGCGCTGACACGTAATACGCAAACCATCGTGGTTCAAGTCAACGGTAAGCTTCGTGGCAAGTTAGAAGTATCTGTAGATGCCTCTAAAGATGACATCTTGGCTCAAGCCAAAGCATTGCCTGAAGTTCAGCAATTCTTGACGGGTCCAACCAAGAAAGAAATTGTGGTACCGAATAAATTAGTGAATTTGGTGGTTTAAATCCTTAAGTTCCCTCTCCTCTCAGGAGAGGGCTAGGGAGAGGTAAATATATAACCCCTCATCCTAACCTTCTCCCAGAGGGAGAAGGAACTTTCTGAAGGATTTCACAATTCCCAAACAAAGCCCGTTGCCAGCCAACGGGCTTTGACTTTACAATCCAGTTCAGGATTTCAAATATTCCCCTTCGGGAAGCATAGAGGGCAACACATGCATTTGGGCAAACATTTAGCAGCAATTGTTTTAACTTGTGGTCTGAGTGCAGGCTTAGTCGGCTGTGGCTTTCATCTGAAAGGAACCAATCCGAGCTCCGCCCCTGTTGCTTACTCTGTCATGAGCCTGTCTTTACCGCCCAATACTGAAGAACTGCAAGAGAAACTGGCAGTTTACCTCGGTGCTGCAGGCGTACAGCTGAGTAATGCACCCAATGCTTATGTGTTACGTGTCCTGGATTACACCCCTCGCCGTCTGGAACTGAACGGTAAACTAGTTGAAACCTTGTTACGTTTAAACGTGACTTTCCGGATTGAAGATGCACAAGGCAATCCGATCACTGAACCACGCACTGTCGTGGCAACACGTACGTATCAATATGATATTGAAACGGTCAACACCGATGACCAGGAACAAAAATATCTGAATCAGGTCATTATTGATGATGTGGCGCAGCAGATCGCGCGTCAGATTTCATCGAACCGCTTACCCTTAGCCAAACAAAATACCTCAGCGCAACCTGCTCAATAAGACCTCTTTATGAAACTTGATTATCTGCAAGCCCTGAAACGTGTCGATGAAGCTCGCGGTGCTTGGGTCTTGCATGGTCAAGAGCCTTTGCTGGAACAGAATTTAATTGATGCCTTTCGGGCCAGCTGGCAAAAGCAGGACATTGAACGTCAACGCTATGACATTAGTTCGGTCGCCGACTGGAAAACCGTCTTTAATGCCTTGAACAGCTTGTCGCTGTTTTCAACCCAGTTGGCGATTGAAGTACATGGCAATATCAAACCGGATGCCAGCGCAATCAAGTTACTGAAAAACTATTTGCAGCATAATGAACAAAACCTGCTGTTGGTGGTGATGCCCAAACAGGATAGTAATAGCCTGAAATCCAGTTTCTTTCAGCTGATTGATGCCAATGGTGTGAATGTTTCGCTGGTGGCCAATTATCCAAAAGACCGGCAGCAGATTCTGGGTATTGAAGCTGAAAAACTCGGCATTCGTTTAGCCAATGATGCCTGGCAATGGCTGGAACAACATCATGAGCACAACCTGCTTGCAGCAAAGAACAGCCTGATGCGGGTTAGCGATACCTTTGCTGAAGTCGATATCATTCAGGTTGATCATTTATATGCATGTTTACAAGATCAGTCACGTTATAGCACCTATGATTTGAGCGATGCCCTGCTACAAGGTAATCTTTCCCAGTCGATCAAAATTTTTCAGTATCTAGTCGTTTCAGGTGAACCGATGAGCCTGATTTTATGGAGTCTCAGCAAGGAAATGCGTCTGTTGATGCAGCTGTTTGAACAACCGCAAAATGCCTTGCAAATCGGGATCTGGAAAACCAAAGTCGGCTTATATCAACAAGCCTTGCGCCGTCTCAGCCCACAGACTTTTCTGGCCTGGCCGGGGTTATTATTAAGAATTGATGCCTCAATTAAAGGACTCGGACATGAAAATCCGGAGCATTTGGTACTACAGGCGATTTCCAGTATCTGTGGCAAGCCCCTATTTCACTAAGTCTTTGTCAAAATTCGAAAAATAAAATAATAATCATTCCTATTAGTTTAAAAAAATACACGATTTATCCTAATTTCGCTTTTATAATCGTTCACAATTCTCTGATTTTGAACCGATATTGATCATGCCAAAAATAAAACCGACGAAATTGATTATGGCCGCCGTGATTGCCATTGCGCTCATCGCTGCGGGGTGGTACTTCCTCAAACCCAAAGAACAGCCTCCGCAATATATTACGGCTGAAGTCACCCAGGGCGATATCGAAAGCTCTGTACTGGCGACTGGTATTCTGGAAGCGACCAAGATGGTCAGCGTGGGGGCGCAGGTTTCGGGTCAGGTCAGAAAAATGTATGTAGAACTGGGCGATCAGGTCAAGCAAGGTCAGCTGATTGCGCGGATTGACTCCGTTCGTCAGGAAAATGATTTAAAAACCGCTGAAGCCAGCATTAAAAATCAGATGGCACAACTTGCAGTAAGACAGGCGAATTTGGCTAAAGTTGAAGCTGAATACAACCGTCAGAAAGCCATGTATGCACAGGATGCCACTTCTCGCTCAGAGCTGGAATCGGCATTTGCGAACTATAAAACGGCGCAAGCGGATATCACCGCCATCAATGCACAGATTGAACAGTCGCGTTTGACGCTGGCGACTGCCAAAGAAGATCTTGGTTACACCCAGATTGTGGCGCCGATGGATGGCACGATTGTGGCGATTGTGACCGAAGAAGGTCAGACTGTAAACGCCAACCAGAGTGCGCCGACTATTGTGAAACTGGCAAAACTGGACACCATGACCATTAAAGCTGAAATTTCTGAAGCAGATGTCATGAAAGTTGAAGAAGGTCAAACGGTTTATTTCACTACCTTAGGCAATAACGAGAAAAAGATTTACGCCAAACTGCGTCAAGTTGAGCCTGCACCCAATTCAATTAATACCGATAGCAATACATCAAGCTCATCGTCAAGTTCTGCGGTTTATTACAATGCATTGTTCGATGTACCGAATGAAGATGGAAAATTACGTATTGATATGACTGCACAAGTTTATATCGTACTGGATGAAGCCAAAAATGTGCTGACCATTCCTGCTGCGGCCATTCAAGGTTCAAACCGTCCGCCACGTGCCAATCGTGGTGAAGCGCGTGGTGAGGGTTCTCGCGGTGAAGGCAGTCCGGCATCACGTCCTGAAGCTGAATCGGCTCAAGGCAATCGTCCTGCCGGTGAACGTCCAGCGCGTCTAAACCTGTCTGAAGCAGAACTTGCATTGATTGAGCAAGGTAAAGCACAACGTGGCATGGTTCGTGTCTTGCAAGCCGATGGTACTGCAAAACCAACCCCTGTATTAATCGGTTTGAATAACCGCGCGACTGCGCAAGTGCTGAAAGGTTTAGAACGTGGTGATCAGGTGGTGATTGCCGATGGTTCTGATACCTCCAATGATGCAGCAAAACGCGGTGGCAATAGCCGTGGCCCAATGAGAATGTAAGCATGAATTCACAACAACAGCCTCTCCTCGAGGTGAAAAATCTGGTTCGTGAATTCCCTACGGGTGAAAGTACGGTCCAGATTTTAAAAGGGGTGAATCTGGAGATTTATCCGGGTGAACTGGTGGCGATTGTCGGTCAGTCCGGTTCCGGTAAATCGACCCTGATGAACATTCTGGGTTGTCTGGACAAACCGACCACGGGTAGCTACAAGGTCAAAGGCCGTGAAACCCGGGAACTGGAAGCGGATGAACTGGCGCAATTACGCCGTGAATATTTCGGCTTTATTTTTCAGCGTTATCATCTGCTGGGCGATTTAAATGCAGCAGGCAATGTCGAAGTCCCTGCGATTTATGCCGGTGCAGATTCATCTGAACGACATGCGCGAGCCGTCAAGATTCTGACCGATCTGGGTCTGGGTGAAAAAACCCAGAATCGTCCGAGCCAGCTCTCTGGTGGTCAGCAGCAACGTGTTTCGATTGCCCGTGCGTTAATGAATGGCGGTGACGTGATTCTGGCCGATGAACCGACCGGTGCATTGGACAAGAACAGCGGTATTGAAGTGATGCGCATTTTGCGTGAACTGAATGCTAAAGGTCATACCATCATTCTGGTCACGCATGATCATAATGTAGCGAAAAATGCGACGCGGATTATCGAGATCTCGGACGGCAATATTATTTCTGATCAGCCCAATGTTCCTGAAGTCGAAGAGCATCTGGAAAAACAGCCGCTAATCCGCAGTGAACAAAAGAAGATTTCTTCATGGCGTTCTGCAGTTGACCGTCTGGGTGAAGCCTTCCGGATGGCCTTGCTGGCCATGAATGCACATCGCATGCGGACTTTCTTGACCATGCTCGGAATCATTATCGGTATTGCTTCGGTGGTCTCGGTGGTGGCACTCGGTAATGGCTCACAAAAGCAGATTCTGGAAAATATCAGCAGTCTGGGGACCAATACCATTACCGTATTTCAGGGTCGAGGCTTTGGGGATAATTCCAGATCTTCACAGTCCAAAACCCTGATTCCGGCCGATGCCGATGCGCTGGCTGAACAACCGTATGTCGATGGCGTTAGCCCATCGGTGAATAGCAGTGTCACCGGCCGTTATAAAGAAATCGAAGCTTCAACCACGGTCAACGGCGTCAGTGAGGATTTCTTCTATGTACGTGGCATGACGTTCCAGTCCGGTCAGCCTTTTGACCGCAGTAGTGTCATGCAACAGGCGCAAGATGTCGTCATTGACACCAATACCAAAAATACCTTCTTTAAGGATGGCACCAATCCGGTGGGTCAGGTGATTTTACTCGGGAGCGTACCGAGCCGGATTATCGGGGTGATTGACGCGCAAAAAGGCATGATGGGCAATAATGACAGCCTGAATGTCTATCTGCCGTATTCCACCGTGATGAGCCGTATGCTGGGTCAATCCAATGTTCGCAGCATCATTGTGCGGATTAAGGATGAATACCCAAGTGCGGCGGCTGAAAATGCGATTCTGAATCTGCTGGTACAGCGACATGGCGCGCAGGATGTGTTTACCCAGAATGCCGACAGTATTCGTGAAACCATTCAGCAAACCACGGCGACCATGACTCTGCTGATTTCAGCAATTGCGGTAATTTCACTGGTGGTCGGCGGGATTGGCGTAATGAATATCATGCTGGTATCGGTAACCGAACGTACTCAGGAAATTGGTGTGCGTATGGCGGTGGGTGCCCGTCAAAGTGATATTTTGCAGCAATTCCTGATTGAAGCCGTTCTGGTCTGTATCTTGGGTGGTATTTTGGGTGTGCTGCTTTCTCTCGGGATTGGCCAATTAATTACCCATTTTGCCGGCGGTACTTTCCAGATGGCGTATTCAACCACTTCGATTGTAGCGGCCTTTGTCTGCTCAAGCCTGATCGGGATTGTGTTTGGCTTTATCCCGGCACGTAACGCTGCTCGTCTGAATCCAGTCGATGCGCTCTCTCGCGAATAAGGAATCTGATATGCAAATGAATTTAACCAAGCTTGCCAGTGCCCTGTTGCTGGGAAGCTCGCTGGTCGGTTGTGCCGCAGTGGTGAAAACCCCCTATCAACAGCCTGCGATCAATATGCCGGGTAGCTTTCAAAACAATAAGGTGCTTAGTCAGCAGATTCATGCCGATATTTTGGCAGATCAATGGTGGACTTTATTTAAAGATCCGCAATTAAATAATTTGGTGAATGAAGTATTGGCGCAGAATACCGATCTGGCAGTGGCCGGCATCAGTTTACAACAGGCCCGCATTCAAGCCAGACAAGCTCAAAGTCAGCAAGGCGTTCGTGTCGGTGATGCCGGACTGACAACACGTAGAAGTTTTGATTTAGAAGATGGTGATAGTTCATCGAGTTTTGGGATTAATTATCCGGGTTTAAGCTATGAACTGGATCTGTTTGGCAAACTGGCCAATCAGACTGAAGCGGCACGCTGGGAAGCACTGGCCTCTGAAGAAGACTTGCAGGCAACCGCACAAAGCCTGATTGGCACCACGGCACAATTGTACTGGCAACTGGCTTATCTGAATGAACGTTATAGTGTGGTACAGCAAAATCTGGCGACCGCGCAAAAAACCTATGATCTGGTGCGGGTGCAATATCGTGCCGGCGCAGTATCCGGTCTGGATTTAACCCAGGCGGAACAGGCAATTCAAAGTCAACAGGCGACTTTAAGCCAGATTGAACAGCAACGTGTGGAAACACGTACCGGACTCGCGGTATTGCTGCACATGCCGGTTCAACAGCTCGCGATTCAAGAGCCAAGCCGTTTACCGAATATTCAATTGCCGAGTATTCAGGCTGACTTACCGGCGAGTTTGTTGTCACGTCGCCCTGACCTTCGAGCGACTGAACTGCGCTTGCGTAAGGCACTAGCCAATAAAGATGCCAACAAAGCCAGCTACTATCCATCCATTAGTTTGACCGGTAATCTGACCACCGGTATTGGCAGCAGTACTTCCCTCTCGAATGCCCTGAAAAATCCGGTTGCAACTTTAGGTGCTGGTCTGACTTTGCCTTTCCTGCAATGGAATGACATGAAACGTGATCTACAAGTCAATGAGCTGGAATATGAAAAAGCCATTATCCAGTATCGCCAGACCATGTATGAAGCCTTTGCCGATGTGGAAAATGCCTTGTCGAATCGGACTGAGCTCACTAAGCAGGTGGCTTTGCAGCAACGCAATGTTGAGTTGGCCGAAAGAACTGAACGCTTGACTGAAGTGCGTTATCGTAATGGTGCAGTCGCTTTAAAGAACCTGCTGGATGCACAGGAAACTACGCGCAATGCACGACTGTCTTTGGTGCAAACCCGACAGAACCAGTACAATGCCTATGTCACCTTGATGCAGGCATTGGGTGGTAGTCCTATCCGTGAATTGCCTTAACAAAGCTTAATCCATAAAAAACCGCTGACAGACAGCGGTTTTTTAGTTCATATTATTTGGGTCAGTTTATTTCATTTGCAAATATGCATTCACATTTTTCAATAATTCAATCGATCGCTCATGTCCGAGCAAACTGCCTTTTTCCAGCCAGTCCCGTGCAATCCCGATATCACGCGCCACGCCAATGCCTTTGGTATATAAACGTCCAAGATGACTATAGGCATCTGCATTCACCTGCGCTGCCGCCTGCTGATAATACTGTACGGCTTGCTCAATATTACTCTCAACACCTTGACCTTGCTCATAGGATTCACCCAGAGCATTTAGCGCCACACCATTCTGCTGAGCGGCTGCTTTTTGCAGATAGCTCAAGCCTAAGGCAATATCCTGCGCAATCTGTTGCCCTTGAAGATACTTCAAGCCCAATTCTGCTTGTGCCTGGGCATGACCCAATTGCGCAGCCTGATGCAGATAGCGATTGGCCAGCTCTGCATTATTGATAAACACAGGATAAATGCCTGACAGAGCTTGGTACAGGAACCATGCCGCCTCTTTCGAACCTTTTGCAACCGCCTGATTCAGGTACTGGATAGCTTTGTCGCGTGTCGGTAAAGGGTATTCAACCAGACTATAAAACCGGCCAACGCTATAAATTAAATCCGCTTCAGATTGAGCTTCAATCTGCCAATACTGCTGTGCCGCGTTCTGAATCATTTGTGTGGCTTTGGCAATGTCTTTTACTGTACCGACACCATTTAAATAACACAGTGCCAGCCCCATCCGTGCAGACACATCGTCAGGACTAAGCTGATAGGCAGCCTGATATAACTCAAATGCTTTTTGCGGTTCGTTGGCCACCAGGTGCTGTTCAAAATACAGCGCAGCAATCATACATAAGGCAGGCGCATGCTGACTGTTGGCCGCTTCCGCCCAGTAACGAAATGCCATGGTTTCATTTTTATCAACATACCAGCCATGAAAATAGGCCAGCCCGATTAAGGTCTTAGCGTGTGCATCGGCGTGTTCTTTGGACTGCTGTAATAAATGCTGGAACACGCGCTGACGCTGGTCGGTATCGATACGGCCCTGTAGCACACCGGCATAATAATCATAGAGACCTTTCTGGTCACCGAGACTGATACAGCGTTTAATAAATTGCAGCGATTGCTTCAGGTCTTGAGGCAGAATCTGGCCACGCGCATAAGAGTTCGCAATCTGCTGATTGGCAGCCAAATGATCTTGTTGCGCCGCCAGAAACAGATAATGAATTCCTTGCACTAAATCCTGGGTCGCTGAATCTGTTAAATAATATTGAGCCAGCTGATACTGCGAATTGGCATGACCCTGCCCGGCATTTTGTATTAACAAGGCCAGACGCTGTGTCTCTGCAGCGGTCTCATTTTGATGGTCTTCGGTCGAAGAAAGTTCAGTGATGCGGTACTGGGCATCCAGATTGCCACGTGCTACCGCATGTCGGTACCAATACAAAGCTTTTTCCGGGTCAGCCTGTTGATACGCCTCCCCTTCATGAATCTGCCCCAAATGATAGGCTGCATCATCACTGCCCAGACGAAAGGCTTTTTCTAGATAACTAATCGCCTTTTCGGTATTCTGCTCATGTCCCAGACCTTGCAGATGCATCAGGCCCATGCCTACATAAGCTTGTGGAATTTCCTGTTGCTGGGCCAGCCCCTGATAAATCTGATAGGCACGTTCATAATTCGGATGTTCTGGATCTGAACTCAAACGTGCTGCATGTTTCAGTTGAGCATCAATCTGCTCAATCCATAAATCATGTTGTACAGCCTTCGCCTGATCACGTTTCACCGGATCGGGACGTTTCCACATCCAGATCGCTAACGCCCCTATCCCCAAAATCAGTACCAGCAAGAACCACATAGCTGCTCCAAAACATTATTTTTGTTCTGCGAATGAATCCTTTCATTCTAAACGCCAGTTTAAAAAAAGCACATAGATTGTGCTTTTTATTTTTTAAATCAGGCTTTTGCTCTTTTACTATCGAGCTTTTTCAAACCTTCTGCCACGGCAACCATGGCAAAGCTCGAAGTCACCACCACGGCAGAGCCATACCCCCCACAGCGCAAGCCGGCACTGGCGCAGACATCGGCACTGGAGAATGGATTATCAATTGAATAGACACAGGTAATGCCGAATTTTTCTTTGGGCTTTTTACAGATGCCTTTAGCACGTAACTGGGCACGCAATTTGGCCAGCATCGGGTCCTGTTCGGTTTTAGATAAATCTGCAACACGAATTTTCAGTGGATCCAGTTTGCCACCTGCCCCGCCCGATACAATTAAAGGAATCTTGTTAAAGCGACAATGTAGCATCAGGGCAAATTTGGCTTTGACATCATCGATGCAATCTAAAATCAGATCCGGTGTCGGAGCTAAAATTTCTTTGATATTCTCAGGCGTCAGATAATCATCAATTAGATTGATTTTAATCCGTGGATTAATTGCACGGCAACGCTCGGCCATAACTTCAATTTTTTCGTGACCTAATGTCGTACTCATGGCAGGCAATTGACGGTTAATATTAGACGCGGCCACCACATCCATATCGACCAAGGTCAGCTCGCCCACACCGCTACGTGCCAGTGCTTCTACCGCCCATGAACCGACACCACCGATACCAATCACCATCACATGACTTTTTTCATAATGGTTAAAGCTGTCTTCTCCATAAATTTTGGCAACACCAGCAAAACGGCGGTCATATTCATCATCTTGAAGCAGGTCAGTCATAGGTCATCTATAGCAATAAAAATACCGGATCATTTTAGCAAAATCCGCTTTTCTTTACCGCCACTAAATTTTTGATCGATTTAAATGACATTCAGATTGGATGAGAGCGACAACCGACTCGCGATTGATTAAAATATCAACAAATTAATTCTATGTCATTTGGCCAAAAGGAGTGGAATGTCATGCTATTTAACACCCTTTTGGGTTTGAACATTGTTTGTATCGGGCTTTATTTTTATGTTGTGATCAGCCAAAAGAACAAAAATTATTATCTCAGCATTCTCATTCGTTTAATGACTTTAGGATTATTTGGCTTAGTTATTTTCGATCGTTATGAAACACAGAATCATCTGATTGTGTTATTACTCTTGTGGGTAGGCTTTGAAAGCATGGAGCAGTTTTACACTAGAAAAAATCCAGTTCAGTAAAATAAAAAAAGAGGCTTTCGCCTCTTTTTCATGTATCGGAATTAATCTTTATTCATGATGAAAAAATATTCACGATAGTATTTCAATTCCGCAATCGAATCACGAATGTCATCCATCGCCAGATGCGAGGCATTTTTCTTGAGACCGCTCATGATTTCCGGGCGCCAGCGTTTGGCCAGTTCTTTCACTGAAGATACATCCAGATTACGGTAATGGAAATACTGCTCCAGTTCAGGCATCAGGCGGTGCAAGAAACGGCGATCCTGACAGATCGAGTTACCACACATCGGTGAAGATTTTGGATTGACCCATTTTTTCAGGAATTCAATAGTTTGCTGTTCGGCATCCTGAGCGGTCAGTTTACTGCGACGTACACGTTCAATCAGACCAGACTGGCCATGCTGGCGAGTGTTCCACTCATCCATGGCATTTAACAGACGTGCAGGCTGATGTACCGCAAGCACAGGACCTTCTGCCAAAATATTCAAATTGTCATCGGTTACAATTGTTGCAATTTCAATAATTTGATCATTGTCTGTGTCTAGACCTGTCATTTCAAGGTCAATCCAAATCAGGCGGGTATCAGCGGTGCTGCTCATAAATGTGCAATCTTATTGGGTTTAAAAACAACTATAGTAGCAAATTAATTACATCTTGGGTGTCATTCGGGGGCTGCTTCATGCTATTTTTGCCATCTGATTTACCCGGTTTTTTTAGGATATGAATGGCCTTAATACGTAAGCGTCGTCTGACAGAGCAACAACAGCGCCGCATTCAGAAACAACAGAAAACACGTCAAGAAGATCTCGATACCTCCAGTGATCTTGAAGGTTTAGTGGTGCAACATTATGGCCGCCAACTTGAAGTGCAAGCTTTGTCTCGCCCTGACATTCACCCTGAAAAACCTGTGGTCGCCGATGGTGAGCCTGAACCTTTCTGGAAAGAGATTGAACTGGACAGCGTCTGGCGCTGTCATACTCGAACCAATCTGGATTTATTGGTCACGGGTGACCGGGTCAAATGGCAAGCCGATCCGAATACCGGTTTAGGAATTATCACCGCGATTCATCCCCGAAAATCCTTATTGACACGCCCCGACCGCTATCACAAGGTTAAACCGGTAGCGGCCAACATTTCACTGATTGTGATCGTGTTTGCACCATTGCCTGAGCCAGCGCCGGGCCTGATCGACCGTTATCTGGTGGCCTGTGCCGATGCCGATATTCCTGCATTGCTGGTGATGAATAAAGCCGATTTGTTAAAAGAAAACGATCCGATTCTGACTCTGCTGCAAGAATATCAAGATCTCGGTTATGAAGTGATGCAGACCCAATCCGATGGCGACCTGACTGCACTGTCTAATCGTCTGGAAAATGAAACGGTGGCTTTCGTCGGTCAATCTGGTGTGGGTAAAAGCACGCTGATTAATGCGATCGTGCCGGATGCCGCACAGAAAACCAATATTATTTCGGAAAACTCGGCACTTGGTCAGCACACTACGACATCAACGCGCTTGATCGGTTTTGGTGAAGGTGCCGCCCTGATTGACTCTCCGGGAATTCGTGAATTTGGCCTGTGGCATCTGACTTTAGATAAGGTACAAAGCGGCTTTCCTGAAATTGAAAACCTGCTCGGCCATTGTCAGTTCCGTAACTGTACCCATAAGCATGAAAAACAATGTGCTTTGCGTCAGGCTGCTGCCGCAGGTGAAATTTTACCGCGCCGACTGGACAGCTATTTACGTTTAATCGACGAAATCACTGAAGCACAGCAAAAAAATTAATTTTCTTAACCCTTGGCCCTTGAAGCGGTGATTTTGATCACCATATTTATGAGCTATACTCTTGGCAATTTTAAAATTGTAATTAGGTGAATTGTGGAACGTTGGTTCGAGTTTATGGGGAATCACCCCTTCTTATTTGGAACACTCGCGGTATTAGTGGTTTTGTTCTTCATTATCGAAGGTCAACGTAACGGTCGCAAAATTTCTCCGCAATCGCTGGGAATTTTAGTCAAAGCAAAAAATGCCATGCTGATTGATTTACGTGATGCCAAAGACTTTCGTGAAGGTCATATCAGCGGCAGCCGTAATATTCCATATAGCCAGATTACAAAACATGTTGAAGAGCTGAAAGCATCTGATCGCCCTTTGGTGTTCATTTGTAACCTTGGACAGGTGGCTGGTACTGCGTTACAGCAGGTCGGTCATGCCGATGCCTACCGTCTTGATGGCGGCGTCAGCAACTGGAAAGCTCAAGGTTTACCTTTGGTGAAAAGCAAATAATCCACGAACAGGAGATTGATCATGGCTGAAGTTACTATTTATTCGACCACAGTGTGTCCTTATTGCGTGCGTGCAAAACAGCTACTGGAACGTAAAGGTGTGGCATATAAAGAGATTAACTTGTCTCAAGAAGCACCAGAAGTCCGTCTTGAATTGATGCAGCGTACTAATCACCGTACCGTGCCACAAATTTTTATCAATGATCAGTTCATGGGTGGTTTTGACCAACTTTATGCTTTAGAGCGTGAAGGCAAGCTTGATGAATTGCTGGCTTAACTTTTATTAAAATTATCACTTCATATTAAGGATCAAAAAATGAGTGAAGAACAACAAGCTCAACCACAATTGGCATTAGAGCGTATTTATACCAAAGATATTTCTTTTGAAGTTCCTGGGGCGCAAGTTTTTACTAAGCAATGGCAACCTGAGTTAAACATCAACCTTTCTTCTTCTGCAGAAAAAATTGATGAAACTCATTTTGAAGTGGCTTTGAAAGTCGTGGTTCAAGCAACCAACGAAGGTGATACCGCGTTTATCGTTGATGTAACTCAAGCCGGTATTTTCCTGGTCGATGGCGTTGAAGAAGAGCGTCTTCCATATATCTTGGGTGCATACTGCCCGAACATCCTGTTCCCGTTCCTACGTGAAGCAGTGAATGATATGGTGACTAAAGGCAGCTTCCCACAATTGCTATTGACTCCAATCAACTTTGATGCTGAATTTGAAGCCAATATGCAACGTGCGCAAGCTGCTGCTGTGGATGGTCAAGCTTAATCGCTATCCTTCAAATATAAAAAAGACCGCTTATGCGGTCTTTTTTATTTCTTTTTTTCCCTCTCCTTTTAGGCATAGGTATCTACACAATTCCTGAACTTTGCGTTAAATTGAAGAGCATGCTCTTCAATTTAACATCTCTGGCCTGGATCAGCGTCTTGTCAAGCGCTATAACAGCCTTGTAAAGCTCAATATGAACCCTCTTGCTTCACTTGCTCCGGCAATCAAAGACCTGGCTTCTGCCCAAAAGTCGAGTTTCGCAACCACACAAGCGGTCTGGCGATTCCTGAATAATGACAAAATCTCTTTTAGTCAGTTAAACCAGCCAATTGAACATCTTGCATGTGAACAGATCAAGGCATCACCGCATCAATATGCATTGATTGTTCATGACTGGTCTCAGCTACAGTATGTGAAACACCATCATAAAATTCAGCGCCTGCAAAGAACCCATCAATATGATTCAGGCTATGAATTGCAAAGCAGTCTGCTGGTTGATGCAGCCTCGGGACTACCTATTGCGCCACTGGCGCAGACACTATCAGATGCCTCAGGCTGCTATTCCACATTCAGTCAACACTCTGCTGGGCGCAAATCTCATCTAGATTCACTTACCGAACAAATCAAAGTGATTGAACAATATCCCATTGAGAAAACATGTGTTCATATCATTGATCGTGAAGGTGACTCCATTGCCCACCTAAGGGAAATGAGCAGCCAGGGTTTTAAATGGCTGATTCGGGCGAAAGAAGGCCATCGAATTGAGCATCAGGGCAAAACATGCAAAGTTGCAGAAGCCGCAGAACGAGTAGAAACGCAGCAGGTCCAGCCGATTGCCTATAAAGGAAACCGGCATATGTTGCATGTGGGAGAAACTGCTATCCGGATAACACGTGCAGCAAAACCGAAGAGAAATGACGATTCAGGCCAACGGGTTGCTCCCCAGCCAGGGAGTGCGATTGAAGCCAGATTAATTGTTGCCGTAGTGAAAGATGATCAGGATAAGACCGTCGCAAGATGGTCACTAATCAGCAATGTTCCATCAGAGATTACTACGGTAGAGATGACGACCTGGTATTACTGGCGCTGGACAATTGAATGCTATTTCAAGCTGCTCAAGCAGGCAGGTCATGATATTGAAGCATGGCTTCAGACCAGACCTGAAGCCATTTTAAGGCGGTTACTGATTAGCTGTATGGCTTGTGTTTTAACTTGGCGAATCCAGCGTTCTGAAGATGAACACCATCAGAAAATTCGTGTATTTCTCACCCGTCTTTCAGGTCGGCAGCAGAAAAGAGGTAGGTTGGAAAGTGCACCTGCCTTATTGGCAGGGCTTTCGATTTTACTGAACACTCTTCAACTGCTCTCGGAATATTCAATAGATGAACTCAATGAGATAGCCACAATGGCATTAGGTATCTCATAGATGTGTAGATACCTATGCCTTTTAGGAGAGGGTTAGGGAGAGGTAAATTAATTAGTTAAATTCTAGAACCCCTCTCTCTAACTCTCTCCCTGAGGGAGAGAGAACTTATAAGATTTATTCTGCATCCGCCATCAAATCAGCGCTCATCCCAACAGTGTTAAAGCCGGCATCAACATACAGAATTTCACCAGTAATTCCGTTAGCCCATGGCGAGCACAGGAATAATGCGGCATTACCGACATCTTCAATCGTCACATTACGTTTTAATGGAGCAACTTTCTCATTCAGGTCAAGCATTTTACGGAACGATTTAATACCTGAAGCTGCCAGAGTACGGATTGGACCCGCAGAGATCGCATTCACACGAATACCTTCCTGACCCAAGCTAGACGCCAAATAACGTACGCCTGCTTCTAAAGAGGCTTTGGCCATACCCATCACGTTATAGTTCGGCATAACGCGCTCAGAACCTTGATAGGTCAATGTCAGCAAACAACCTTGACGGACTTGTAGCAAAGGTTTTGCCGCACGTGCCATTGCAATAAAGCTATAAGCACTGATGTCATGTGCAATATTAAAGCCTTCACGATCCGTGATCTCGGTGAAGTCACCATCTAGCGTATGTGCCGGTGCAAAACCGATAGAATGCACTACGCCGTCCAGACCATCCCAATGTTTAGCCAGTTCGGCAAATGCATGGTCAATTTCAGCATCGACTGCCACATCACAAGGAAAAACCAGTTTCGAACCAAACTGTTCAGCAAAGTCATCTACCCGCTTTTTCAGCTTTTCATTTGGATAAGTAAAAGCCAATTCAGCACCTTCACGATGCAATGCTTGAGCAATACCAAAAGCAATCGATAATTTACTCGCAATGCCCGCGATCAAGAAGCGCTTACCCGCCAAAAGTCCTTGTGCCATGTGAATCTCACCTAAAAGAATGTATATGGCATGATGCCAAGTCTGAAGCATTTTAGAAATTGCATAATGCACCTTTTTTTCGATTTATGATGAACTGGGAATTTAAGACTGAGTTAAGAGTATTAACTTAAATGGTCAGATGCAGGGCCTGATGAGTATTTTGCCAGAGCTGTTCAGCCAGTTCCTCTTTGTGCATATGCAGGCTCTTTGCCAGTCCTTGCAGCACATAAGGTAAATTTGCAGGTGTATTTCGGGTACGTTGCTCGGTCGAGCTTTGACAACAGAGTGGCGTCATATCCGGACAGTCAGTTTCCAATACCAAATGTTCTGGTCCGACATACTGCACCACTTGATGAAGTTTTTTGGCATTTAGATTGGTGATTTGCCCGGTGATGCCCAGTTTGAATCCCAGCTTGATAAAAGCCTTGGCTTCCTCAATCCCACCACCAAAGGCATGCGCAATGCCGCCCTGTTTAAACTGCTGCTGTTTTAAAATCTGCAAAACCTCCGCATGCGATTTGCGGATATGCAGCAAAACCGGCTTATCAAATTGCTGTGCCAGTTCAAGCTGTGCAGCAAAAAAATCTTTTTGCTTCTGAAAAATTTCAGCCTGTTTGTGCTGTTTTAAAAAGGTATCCAAACCGATTTCACCAATGGCAATACAGTGCTCATTTTTAAGCAGCTGTTCCAGCTCCTGTAAATGATCAGTCTGATGCTGTTCAATATAAAATGGATGCAAGCCCGGTGCTAAATGACTTTGCGGTGCATTTTCCAGGTCATTAATAAAGTCGTGAGTTCCTAACAGATCAGCAAAACGGTTTTGTAAAAAACCAATTAGAACCAGATGCTCGACACCTGCCGCTTTGGCCGCATACGCCAACTGTTCCCGATCAGGATCAAAATCGGGAACATCAAAATGGGTATGCGTATCAAACAGTTTTAAGGTCATTTGGCTTTTGCAGCAGATGCTGGCTGTGCCTCAGAGGCAGCTTTTTCAGTTTTAGGCAGATATTCAGGTTTCAGTACACCTTGTAGCTGCTCATAAGGAATCATTAAACGTGGCAAGCCAACCACATATGGCCCAATTTCATATTCGGCATATTGCAAGACCAGACCTTGTTGAGCCAGATAGAAATTATCGGTGAGTTTGAACTTCCAGGCCTGTTCATATTCCGCCACATCTTTGGCCAGCTTGGATTCTACCACCCAGTTTTTAAACGCATCATAAGCACGCGCTTCCAGTTGGGCTTTCTGTTTGGCCGCAATAATGTCATCCAGCTTAACCAGTTTTTTCTGCTCCAGATCAAAATTATAATAAGTCTGTGCAGATGCGCCGTGTGCGCCTCCCAAATAGTAACTACTGTTCAGAACCACGGTCGCCAATGGATCTCCTGAAGTCAGAATCTTGGGCTTAATCATCAGGCTAATACTATGACTGGCACTCAGGGCCTTAAGCTCCTTATCCAGATTCAAGAAAGTCTGCATATAAGGCTGGGTTTGCTGTTCAAGCTCCTGTTTCGGTGTGGTCACTGTGGCCAAAGCCGCTTTAGGTTCAGAGGCGGCAACGTCTGCTTCGCTGGCAGCGCTCACTTTTGCCGGTTCAATTGCATCAACAGACAGGATATTTTTCAACTGTTGCAGAATCTGCTGGTCGATCCATTCATCAATAAAGCTCTGATTACTGTTCAGACGTTCGATCGAGATTTCCGGACAGCTTTTGTCTTCACATTCTGGCATCGCCAGCTTGAGCTTTTCAGTATCGCCGTTGAGTTTAAGTGCTTCAGCTTCGGCTTGTACCACTTCGGAAGTACTTGATTCTTCCGGCTCATTACTCTTTGGCTGACAGGCACTCAGCAAGATCGCTGACGCCAGTATGGATAGACAAAAGATATTCTTGTATTTTGGCATTCATTCACCTTTTTGGAACCTGTAATCTTGCAGGATCATGAGCTTTAAAACATATGCTGATAGATATCAGCTTTCAAGACCTGTTGTGTTTGTTGTTTTGTTAAATAAATATCCAGTTGTTTGGCGTCTTTGCTAATTTCATGGCTGCGAAAATGCAGACCAATACCTTCCTGATCAAAAAACCAGTCAGCTTGTCCCCAATACAGTTTTTTCGGCGCTTTCTGCTGCACTTGCTGATCATTTTCTTTGAGCCATGTCTCATAGGCTTGCTGAATAATCTGATCCATTAATAACTGTTGCTTAGGATCGATAATATCCAGTGGGGTCAGCATTTTCTGCTGGTGGCGATCAGCCACAAAAAAATAATAGCGCTCATGCACGCTGACATTTTCCTGTTTGGTATCGACCCCGATCTGCATCAATACATATTGATTGCGCTGGTAAGGAATACGGGTATATAGCGACAGTTCATAAGCCTTGTTCAAATTGAGCTGCGCCTGCCAGGCATCCGATTTTTTTACATAGGCATTGATCGCCTGCTGTAAATTCATGTCCTGTTTCAAGCCGATTTGATCCTGGATCACTTTGGCCTGCTGCTTTTCAATCCATTGGTTCATCCATGGATCAACCGTATGCAAGGTCTGAATATCCAGATTGATACAGTTTTTATTTTCACAAAATGGCAAGGCAATCTTGGCCGGCTGCTCTTGAATATTCAGATAAGGCAAAACATCTGCGGTCTGCTGAGCTGCGGTGATTTTCTCATTTTCCGGAGTATTAACAGGCTCTTTTTCGCTTTGATCACAGCCACTCAGGACAAGACTTAAACCAATCACAGAACCGAGGACGACTTCCTTGCTGAGCTTCATTCTCTTTGCTATATCTATCGAGTTATTAATTGCTTAAATGTAGCATAAAATAAAACAGCTTCCGGAGAAGCTGTTTGATATTTTTAAACTTTAGCTGCGGAACGTTAAAGTTTAGTGTTCACGCGTATTGTGGAACACGATGTCCGGATAACGTTCTTGCATCAGCTGCAAATTCACGCGGCTTGGTGCAAGATATGTCAAATGACCACCACCATCGACAGACAACTGGTCATGAGCTTTTTTCTTGAATTCGTTGAATTTCTTCTCGTCATCGCAAGACACCCAACGTACTGTGTTGATGCTGACCGGTTCGTAAACACAATCAACTTTGTATTCTTCTTTCAGACGGTAAGCCACCACTTCAAACTGTAGCACACCCACCGCACCCACGATCAGGTCGTTGTTATTCTGTGGCATGAATACCTGGGTTGCCCCTTCTTCAGACAGCTCTTTCAGACCTTTTTGCAGCTGCTTGGATTTTAATGGATCCTTCAAGCGGACACGGCGGAACATTTCAGGCGCAAAGTGCGGAATACCGGTAAACTGAAGTTTCTCACCCGAGGTAAATGTATCACCAATCTGGATGGTGCCATGGTTATGCAGACCAATAATATCACCCGGCCAAGCTTCTTCCAGATGCTGACGATCACCGGCCAAGAAAGTTAAGGCATCGCTGATGCGCACATCTTTATCCAAACGTACATGCTTCATCTTCAAGCCTTTTTCATACTTGCCTGAACAGATCCGCATGAAGGCAATACGGTCACGGTGTTTCGGATCCATATTGGCCTGAATCTTGAAGACAAAACCGGTAAAGCCTTCTTCATCCGCTTCTACAACACGATCTTGGGTCGGATGGGCTTTAGGAGATGGTGCATATTGACTGAAGGCATCCAGAACATGGTCGACACCAAAGTTACCCAAGGCTGTACCGAACAACACAGGCGTTTGACGACCGGCCAGGAATTCTTCACGATCTAAAGGCTCATTGGCCATTTGTACCAGTTCCAGCGATTCTTCAAATGCCGCCCAAGCCAGTTCACCCACTTTCTCACGAAGATCAGGATAGTCATAACCATCTCGCACTTCGATCTCGGTAATGACTGAACCGAAACCGGCTTTATACACGTAGAATTTTTCTTCGATTAAATTGAATACACCGGCAAAATCACGGCCAGTACCGAGCGGCCAGGTGATCGGAACACATTTAATTTTCAGAACGTTTTCGATTTCATCCAGAAGCTCAAGCGGTTCACGGATTTCACGGTCCATTTTGTTGACGAATGAGATGATCGGGGTATCGCGCATACGACACACTTCCATCAATTTAATGGTTCGGTCTTCGACACCTTTTGCACCATCAATCACCATCAGCGCTGAGTCTACCGCGGTTAGGGTACGGTAGGTATCTTCCGAGAAGTCTTCATGTCCCGGGGTGTCCAGAAGATTGATCATCTTGTCTTTAAAAGGAAATTGCATCACCGAGGTGGTAATCGAGATACCACGCTCTTTTTCCATTTCCATCCAGTCAGATGTTGCGGCCCGGTCAGATTTACGGCTTTTTACCATCCCGGCCACCTGAATAGCCTGACCCCATAACAGCAATTTTTCTGTCATGGTGGTTTTACCGGCATCGGGGTGGGAAATAATAGCGAACGTACGTCGCTGGGCGACTTGTGCCGCCAGTTCTTGCTTAAAGCTCATGAAATACACCTACTGCTCAATGCACAGCATTCGAGATCAAATTCGATCAATATGAAAAAAATTGGCGATATTGTAGCAGAGTTTCAGGGTGGAGTTCCGTGAGCCATGTTGTCTATCTATCCTGACGCTCAATGAATTAGAGCGCTATTCATGGAATTGTAAGTTTTCTAGTCGTTGTTCATCTACCGACAAGCCCAGTAAAAAACCTTGTAACTGTTCACAACCGAGCCGGGTTAAAATTTCCGCTTGCGCTTCAGTTTCAACACCTTCGGCGGTTACCACCAAGCCCAGTTTCATGGCCAGCTGAATAATGCTTTCCAGAATCATTTCTTCTTTGGAACCGACTGCCAGATTTTTGATAAATTCACGGTCAATTTTTAATTCATCTACGGCGAAATTCTTTAAATAGAGAAAACTGGAATGCCCTGTACCAAAATCATCAATGGCTAGACGGATGCCCATTTGTCTTAAGCGCTTAAAGCTGCGCATACTCACATCAATATGATGCATGGCAGTCGATTCAGTAATCTCGATCATTAAATGCTGAGGACTGATTTTATATTGTGCAAATAACTTTTCTAAAGTACTAAACAGATGCTTATGTTCAAATTGTACCGCAGACAAATTGACCGCGATAGGGAAAAATTCAGTATGTGTCCGTTGCCATTTTTGAATCTGCTGACAAGCCAGTTCCAATGCCCAATAGCCCATTTGAATAATCAATCCAGTTTTTTCAGCCGCATTGATAAACAGATTCGGGCCGAGCAAACCAAACTGGGGATGGTTCCAGCGAATTAATGCCTCTACCCCACACAAGCTACGATCCTTGGTCCGAAACTTGGGCTGATAAAACAGCACAAACTGCTGCTCTTCCACGGCTTTATATAGGTCATTAATCAGGGTGCTTTGGCTTTTGCTTTCATCCTGGTCGGTAGAATAATTAAAGACTGAATAGGTATTGCGTCCCTGATACTTGGAACTCAGCATCGCGGCATCAGCATTGACCAGCAGATCCTGTAAATTTTTGCCGTGCTCCGGATACATGGCAATACCAATACTGCCCGAGATATGAATACTCTTGCCTTCAATCAGGAAACTTTCCTGAATCAGTTCAAGAATCTGTTCTGACATTTTTGCAGCTTTGGCGACTGAAGTATTTTCCAGTACCAGCAGAAATTCATCCCCACCGATTCTGAGCAGCTTGGAATGATGGCCTAATAACAGATGAATCCGCGTGGTCAATTGAATCAGCAACTGATCACCGACCAGATGGCCAAACACATCATTGACCGCCTTAAAACGATCCAGATCGATATATAAAAAAGCTATTTCATGCTGCTGTTCGGACTGATCTGAAAATAGCAGATTTGCATATTCAACCAGATACAAACGGTTAGGCAATTTGGTCAGATTATCTTGAATGGTCTGATTTTCAATTTGTTGATTCGCCCATACAAGCTGACGGTTGCGTAATCCCACACGCAGTTCAGACATGATGATATACATCAGCGTCACCAGCAGCAATCCACTCATCAGTACCACGGCCAGGAATAGCTGATCATGGGCCTGAACTAATTCCGGTGACTGTTGCACATGGGCAGCAGTAAAATTGAATGACATCATGCTAATAGAGTGCATGCCAAAGATGCCGAGTGCGATCACACCTGCTACGAGAACTGCCCGGAAAAATGACCAGGTACTTCTGGTACTTAACCAGAGGGTAAACATAGCGGCAATACATATCACCAGAACAGATAGAAGCAGCGCCCCCCAATCCAGCTCGTATTTATTCAGCACAAAACCTGCTGTCAGCCCGATAAAATGGATCAACCAGATGAGTAGGCCCAATAGTATGGCGGTTAGCATTAAACTGAAGATTTTAAAGTTTGGCTGTGAAGCGCCTGAAGCAATTTTTTTAATCCGTGCGATGAGAGAGCAAGCGACCAATGCAGAAAGAACGGAGCTGATGACCAGACCAATATCATGCTGAATGTCAATCATATAAAATGTTCCCCAGCGGTGATCATTTTTATTATGCTCTGCACTGATATTTCCATTTTCACCCGGTCAAATTTGAACTCAGTAAAATCTCAAGACTGACCATCCATGCAAGCCAATTGATCTGCAACAGCATCAGTCTTAACTAAAATTTAGAATTTATATTTCTTTCATTCAAGGTTGAGAATTGCCCCAAAAATAAGACTCAACAGAAAAATAAAATATGACTTATATATTAGAAGTGTTTCAAATTTAAGCAAATATTTAGCTTCATTTTTTTAGCTCATTTATTCGATCACCATCACAATTTTTTTCTTTTTATTTAGACAGATGGCACTTCATAGCAAAATTTTATTTGGTCTTTTGTGCAGATTTGCAAAATAAAAAAATAGCCTGTCGAAACAGGCTATTTTAATGAATGATAAATAAAGTTAAATCTTAGGATTTTTTCTGTAATTTGGCATAGTCCAGTAACACATTTGCCGCTTCAATCACAAACGCTTCTTCTTCAGGCAGAGCCGGACGTTCTTTGGCCTTCATCTTGGCACGTGTTTCAATCAAGGCATCCAGTGAAGCCTGATAACTTTCCCAGTTTGGATAAGGTTTCAGACCTGTTGCAGCACGGCGCGTGTTTTCTGCATCCAGCGTTTTTTGCTCCATGGCAATCAACTCAGCTTTACGCTGTTGCAAGTCCAGTACCTGACGTTTCTCTTCTTCGGCTTTCTTCATCACGGCTTTACGCTGTTCTAAATACTTGAACTGAGAATCCAGTGTGACCCGTTGCTGAGAAAGTTTAGCTAATTCAGGAACGTATTTCTGTACAGCCCCTTCACGTTTAAATGGTGCCGTTGGAATAGTATCCCACTGCAAGGCATTTTTAGCCTTACGCTCACCAAACTCTTCGTTATAAATATCGACCAGTTTAATGTCCGGAACAACCCCTTTATTCTGGGTACTACCACCGGTCACACGATAGAATTTACGCTGCGTCAGCGTCGCCTGACCATGCGCTAAACTATCCAGTTGCACCTGTGCTGTACCTTTACCGGTGGTGGTACTACCAATCACAATCCCGCGTTCATAATCCTGAATCGCAGCAGAGTAAATTTCACTGGCCGATGCAGAGGCCAGATTCACCATCACTGCCAATGGACCCGCATAAGTTTGTGCACCACCATCATCATCTTCAAAGACGCTGACATTACCATTGCCATCACGGATCTGCACCACTGGGCCAGACTTGATTACTTGCCCTAGCATACGTGCCACTTCTTCCAGTGAACCACCCGGGTTATTGCGTAAATCAACAATAATCCCGGCAACATTCTTCGCTGCCAACTCTTTCAAGGCTTTGTTGGTATCTTCGGATACCGAACGATAATCCGTACCGGCACGGCGTGCGCGATAGTTCAGGTAGAATGACGGAATTTCGATCACACCATATTGATATTTCTTGCCATCGCGCTGAATGTCGACTACACGTGTACGCACACCGGCATCTTCTTCCTGAATCACGTCACGGGTAATAGTCACATTACGGGCCTGCCCCATGGCAGCACCCGCACCGAGTAAGCGTAAAGTGACTTTCGTGCCACGTTTACCACGAATCAGACCGACAATTTCATTACTTGGCCAGCCAATGACATCGACCATCTGTTCGCCGTCTTGGGCCACACCAATGATACGATCCCCTGATTTGACCTGACCGGATTTGCTGGCCGGACCACCTTCAACGATGGTTTCAATTTTGGTGTAATCTTCATTGCCGCGTTCCGGGCGAATCGATACGCCGATGCCTTCCAGCTGTAAAGTCGTCTGACGATTCAGCTCCATCGCATCCACAGGCGGGAAGTAATTGCTATGTGGATCATAAGTCAGCATCATTGCATTCAGTGTCTTGTCGAGCACATCATCGCTCTTGATGCGGCTGAGACGTTCCAGCTGACGGGTATAACGCTTGGTCAAGGTTTGCGCAGGCGTCAGATCTTCAGGACCCGTCAGGTCTTGTCCATTCGCCAGTTCCGGATTGGCTTTCAGGGCTTTCTGCTTGGCCAATTCCTCTTCTTTACTGATGGTCAAATTGATCAGCTGAGACACCAGCATTTTCGACCAATGCGCGCGCTGTTCAGCCTCAGTTTTAAAGAACGGCGCTTTTTCACGATCCGTTTCGATATAAACATTTGGCTGATTCAGATTCTGCGGTTTTTTCAGCTCATTCAACATGTAGGTGTAGAACTGGTGCAATCGCTGTTGATATTGCGCATGCATTTCATAAGGACCAGACAAATTGCCGGCTTTCAGATTGGCACCAAAATTGGCACCATAGCGTTTCTTATAGTTTTCAACTTCTGGAGCCAAAAACAGACTATGTTCCGGATCAAGACTATCAATATAGAAATCAAAAATACGCTGTGAGGTCTGGGCATCCAGACGCATATTTAAATAATGCTGACGGTCAACCAGGGTTGCCAGCTGACGTGACACCAGCGCCTGCTCTTGAGATGGCTGAATTGCTTTACTGACCACTTCATTACTATTGGCCGCAATCGCATCATTCACTACATGGGTAAAAAAGAATCCACCTGTCGCAATCGCAACTGCGCAAGCTATAGTTTGAAATTTCATAAATAATTCGTACTTCCTTGGCCTAGAGACCAATGTGACCGTGTTGCTTTTCGACCAGAATTTAACGTATTCAGCATCTTAAACAACTTAATATGTTTATGTCGTGTAGTTTTATCATATTCTGTGCTGACAAAGTGTAGCAAATCATTGCAGAATTCAGGTATTGTTTTCTCCGAAAAACTCTAAAACGGATTCCGCATATGATTGGCGCATTGATGCTCGACATCGCAGGCACAACCCTCACTCAAGAAGATATTGAACTATTAAGTGCGCCGCAAGTCGGTGGAGTGATTTTATTTGGTCGCAATATCGAATCTCCGGCGCAAGTCCGTGCTTTGACCGATCATATGCGTCAGGTGCGTCCTGATATTTTAATTGCGGTCGATCAGGAAGGCGGTCGTGTCCAGCGTTTAAGACAAGGCTTTACCCTGCTGCCTGCAATGGGAAGATTTGGCGAACTTTATAGTAATGATCCACAGCGTGCTTTGGAACTGGCTGAAAAATGCGGCTGGCTGATGGCAGCTGAAGTGCTGGCTGTTGGCATTGATTTCAGCTTTGCCCCGGTACTGGACTTGAATGATATCAGTGATGTGATCGGTGATCGTAGCTTTGCCCAAAATATCCAGGACATTATTCCACTAGCCAGCGCATTTCTAAAAGGTATGAAACGTGCCGGTATGGCTTCAACTGGTAAACATTTCCCCGGGCATGGCTCGGTCAAAGCGGACTCACATGTTGCTGCAGCGATTGATACGCGCTCCTATGCAGAAATCCAGCAAAAAGACATGCGAAGCTTTATCCAACTGCAATCACAACTGGATGCGCTGATGCCGGCTCATGTCATCTATAGCCAAGTTGATCTAAATCCAGCCGGATTCTCTGAATTCTGGATTCAGAAAGTTTTACGTCAGGAGCTTGGTTTTGACGGTGTCCTGTTCTCAGATGATTTAAGCATGCAGGCCGCCTGTGTCGCAGGCGGTGCCGATGCCCGAATTCAGGCCGCACTCAAAGCGGGTTGTGATATGGGGCTAGTCTGCAATGATCGTGCAGCACAATGTATTGCACTGGAAGGGATTGTTGATCTGCCCCTTCCGAACCAGCAACGTCTGGAACGTATGCGCGGCAACATCCCGAACATCCAGATTGGGTCAGAGCTTGATCTGGGAGAAGCATGGCGCAATATCCGTGATGAAATAGTGGCGTTCAAACAGCAGATGAGCTAAAGCTTTTTAATCCAGTCAACACAAAAAAAAGGAACACGACAAAGTGTTCCTTTTTAATTATAGTAATGAAAAGGTTACACAATTATTTAATCAATTTAAAAATAACAATAAGGTAAGAACGATATGACAGAAACACTTTCACAACATCGCCATATTTCATTTACTGCGCACTATACCGGCTATATCTGGTATCAAATGGGGATCTCGCATCCAGCCTTTGCGACCACTAAAGGTAAAATTCTGGCCAAACTGCTTCACCCACTTGAATCCTGGGCAGAACGCCATGTCGGCGGTAGCATGCGTACGACACTTAAGCAGCGTCATCAAATGATTGATGAGCATTTGTGTCAACTAATTGAGCAACATCCACAACTTCAGGTTCTTGAAATTGCCTGCGGACTATCTCCCCGCAGCTGGAATTTCAGACAGAAATTTCCAGAGATTAATTATCGTGAACTGGATTTGCCTGATATGGCCAAGATCAAGACGCAGGCTTTACAGCAAATTGATCAGCATGCACCTGAAGTCCTGACTGCCGATATTTTTAGTGAAGAACTGGACTGTATTTTTCAGATGTTTGACCGCAACCAGCCCTTAGTGGTCATTAGTGAAGGACTGATTAATTATTTTGATCAGCAGATGTTACGCATTCTGATGCAGGGTATTACAGAAAATGCGCAGTATTTCCCGGCAGTTCACTATCTCAGCGATATTTACCCCGAACCGGTGAAAAATAAACTAGCGAACTTTATCTGGAGCAGTAGCCGTCTGCTTAAATTCATGTCTCGCAGTGCGTTTACCTTTCATTTTAAATCCCCTCAAGAACTACAGCACTTTTTTCAAGATGCAGGATTTGACCAGGTTGAGGTACAACAACCACAACGTTATTTTGCCGAGCCTCATCAGCCAAACCCGACTCATGAACAGGATGAACATTTAGGTGATCTGGTCTGGATGATTCATGCCGTGAAAAAAAACAGCGTTTAAGTACGCTGTTTTTTAATGCTGCTGTTTTTTAAATTGCTGCATCAAATACTTCAGTTTGTGACAGTACTTTTTGCATTTGTACAAAGCGTAATAAGCGTTCTGCGACTTCAAAACTGCCATGTTTGAATAAAGCACGCAGCTGAGTATCATCCTGTTCAAAGATCAGGCACTCAATCTGAAATTCCCCAACTTCATCTTCCAGATGCAAGGCCAGATCACGTGGATAAGCTGTTGCGCATACTGCCTGTTCTACATCTAACTCCAGCAATACCCCAAAGAAATTCATGTCCACGATCTCTGCTTTTAAAATGAGATCAGAATGACGATGACTGAGGAAACGCTGTGAATCTTGCACCTGAATCCGCTCTTCACCGCGACGTTCAAGCTGCTGTATCTGCTCAGGGCTAAACGGAATAATTCCCGGCAACTGATCGACCGGTTCATCACGTAAGAAGGTTGCAAACAGATGCATGGTTTCTTTACGACGTTGTAACTGCGGTACATGATCGGCGCCTGCAATTTGTACATACTGCATATTCGGACATTGCAGGGCAAAATTGGCATTCTCATGTGGCAAGGTAAAACTGTCATATTGCCCACATGCCACCAGCACTTTGCACTGTGGAATCGGCACATTGGTCAGACGCAATAAACGGTTGCAATTGATATCATAACGATCCTGTTCGGTGGCCGTAAATTCCGCCATCTGTTTAAAGAACAAACGCTTTGCAGTCGGTGACATCCGGGTTTCTGTTAAACGTGCATGATTCACCAGGTACAAAATGACGGCCTGACCAAATTCATCCATACGCTGTTCTTTCATTAGATGCAAAGACTCTTCCAGCAGCATCCGCCAGCTTTTACGGGTTTTCTGCATCACACCCATCAGGATCATCCGATCGACCAGTTCAGGACGCTGATCTGCCAAACAGGAAGCCACCACTGAACCCAAGGACATGCCTAGAATTGCCACTTGCGGCAGCTGCATCTGTTCCAGCCAGCGCCCCAGCATCGCAGCAAGGTCTTCAAGCTCCAGTGTTCCGGCAGACAGCCCCGTATCGACATTACTAATCTGCTGGTTGGCCCCCATGGACGGTAGGTCAATCAGAATGATGGGACCTGCATCAAAAAGCTGTTCTACACAGTATTTGTAGGAATTAAAATTCTGGAAAGCTCCCCCAATAATCACCATGGGTCTTAAATGTAAGGTATCCGGACGGGCGATCGCCATATATTCGATTTTCCAGCCCTCCATCCAAGTCGTACGTGGCGGCTGCTTAAAACTGTGCTTATCATAAAGATCAAAAAAGCCCTTATGGCTAGGTTGTTCCAATACATGGGCATCCATATGAATGATGGAATTCATATTCCTTTTCCTCCGTCCTTGCCTTATTTTTATTGTGCAAGTCATGCTTAACAGATCTTATATTTCAGGCGCATTCCGGTGTGCCTGAACACGCATCCTGCTCTTTAATAATTATAAATGACATCAATGCCGCGTGTTTCATTCTATACAGAGCTGCTTTTCACAAGCAACCGCTTCAGTGACCACTTATCTACTTTTAAACAGAAAACAATTTCAAAATGTTTAGAAGTCTGCGAAAACGGATGATTTTTAATAGATGGGCTTCATTGTGCAGCAGCAGGCTGTTAATATCGAAATGAAATTTCTAAGTGATCAAACCGCTATGCAAGAGTCTATTGAACAATACATGCAAACGGTAGGACAGCAGGCACGCCAAGCGTCTCGCATTTTGGCTCGCGCGTCCACCCAAACTAAAAATAATGCGTTATCCGCTATTTATACGGCTTTGGAAAATAGCCAAGCTGCTATTTTGGTTGCTAACCAGAAAGATATGACTAAGGCGCATAATAACAATCTGGACCCTGCCCTGCTTGATCGCTTAGAACTCAACCCCGCGCGCTTTAAAGGTATGTTACAGGGCCTGAAAGATGTCATTGGCCTGAAAGATCCGATTGGTGAAATTAGTGATATGGCTTATCGCCCATCCGGGATTCAACTGGGCAAGATGCGTGTGCCTTTGGGTGTGGTCGGCATGATCTACGAGTCACGTCCTAACGTCACGTTGGAGGCGGCATCACTCGCGCTCAAATCAGGCAATGCCATTATTTTACGGGGCGGCTCAGAAGCTCTGGAATCGAATCAGGCCATTGCTGTCGCGATTCAGCATGGCCTGAAAGTCGCAGGCTTGCCTGAGGCTGCCGTACAGGTCGTGAATACGACTGACCGCGCTGCAGTGGGCCAGTTGATTACCATGACCGAATATGTGGATGTGATTGTGCCTCGTGGCGGCAAGAGCCTGATCGAACGAATTACCGAGGAAGCACGCGTACCGGTCATTAAACATTTAGATGGCAACTGTCATGTGTATGTGGAAGCTCAAGCGGACTTGTTGAAAGCCTTGCCGATTGCGCTCAATGCCAAAACCCATCGCTATGGCGTATGTAATGCCATGGAAACCCTGCTGGTCGATGAAAAAGTCGCTGAAGAATTCTTGCCACGCATCGCAGAGCTATACCAAGAGAAAAAAGTCGAACTGCGTGGTTGCCGGGAAACCCAGCGTATTCTTGGAGATGCAGTCATTACAGCAACCGAAGAAGACTGGTATACCGAGTATCTGGGTCCGATTCTGGCGATCAAAGTTGTTTCTGGTATAGAAGAAGCCATTGAGCACATTAACAAATATGGCTCGCATCATACTGATTCTATTATTACGGAAAACTACAGTCTGGCACGCGAATTTCTGGCGGGTGTAGATTCAAGTTCGGTCATGATCAATGCCTCTACTCGTTTTGCAGATGGTTTTGAATATGGCTTAGGCGCAGAAATCGGGATTTCGACCGATAAAATCCATGCTCGTGGCCCAGTCGGTCTTGAAGGCCTGACTTCGCAGAAATGGATTGTCTTTGGTGATGGTCAGATTCGCCAATAAGTATTCAGATCGCTCATTTAAAACAGCCTCATGTGTGAGGCTGTTTTTTTATGGACAGATAAATTCACACTGAAATACATGGATCAGAACCTTCAGGTCATTTTATTGATGAATCTCTTTATAGAATTGTATTTAGAAACAATATTTGCCTTTTCAGGCGCTAAACTAAAAACCAATTTGTTCTAAAATTAAATTTAAGCAGAATTGAGTATTCTTATTGATCATCTCTTCAGCATCATTTTATTTATAAATGAAAACTACGAACTGATAAATTTTAGTTATTATTGTTAAATCGGTCGATAATGCTTAAGTCTAATCTGCTAAAGTCTATCTAGGACAGAAAAAAAACAAATGTTAAAACATATTCATTGATCTGGATTGCTGCTTCATTGCCCGCAATTGGGTCAAGCAAATGGACGAGAATTTTAATTAAAAATTGGGTAATCAATCGTGTCTAAATCAGTATTAGTTATTAATTGTGGCTCTTCTTCAATCAAGTTTGCATTACTTCTTGAGGAGCAGAATTTCCGTATTCATGGTTTAGCTGAGAACTTAGGCACAGAGAATGCTCGCATTAAAGGCGTGACGGTTGGCAATGAGCCGGTCGATATCCACATTCCATTTGCTGACCACAAAAAAGCACTCGAAGTCGGTCTGGAACGTCTGGCCAACTACCGTCCGGATGCGATCGGTCACCGTGTCGTACATGGGGGCAGCCTAACCAAAGCTGAACTAATCAATGACGAGATTATTGAAAAAATTCGTGAAGCAACGCCGCTTGCACCATTACACAATCCGGCACACCTGATTGGTATTGAAGCTACCAAACGTTTATTCCCGGAATTACCACAGGTTGCGGTATTTGATACTGCCTTCCACCAAACCATGCCAGCGCATGCTTATCGTTATGCCCTGCCGAAATTTTTATATACCGCCCATGGTGTGCGTCGCTATGGTTTCCACGGGACTAGTCATGCCTATGTGTCAGAGCGTGGTTCTGAACTGGCAGGCAGTTTCAAACAAGGTGGCTGGTTAACCGCGCATTTAGGTAATGGTAGCTCGACCTGTGCCGTTTGGAATGGGAAAAGTGTAGATACCTCAATGGGTTTAACTCCACTTGAAGGTATTGTTATGGGCACACGCAGTGGCGATGTTGACCCAAGTCTGCACAGCTTCCTGGCGAAAAACCTGGGTTGGGATATTTATAAAATTGACAAGATGCTGAATAGCCAAAGTGGTCTTTTGGGCTTGTCTGATCTGTCCAATGACATGCGTACCCTGATTGAAGCTTCAGAACAAGGCAATGAAGATGCCACACTGGCGATTGAAGTATTCTGCTACCGTTTAGCTAAGTCTCTGGCAGCGTTGAGCTGTGGTCTGCCACGTCTTGATGGTCTGTTCTTCACTGGCGGCATTGGCGAAAACTCAGCGTATATCCGCGAAAAAACCATGACTTACCTGCCTCATTTCGGTTTCAGTCTGGATAAAAATGCCAATAATGAGCTGAAACGCGGTACCGAAGGCCGAATTGATTCAGGTACAGGCCCACAAATCTGGGTAGTGCCAACAGATGAAGAAGGCCGTATTGCCCGGGAAGTTCAAAGTGTGGTTGAACTTGAAGTGGAGCGCAATACTGCAAAAAAGTCTCAAGCTGAGGTAATGCCTGCATAAGCAGGCTTTAGCTTCTTTTTCACTGATTTTTATTATTCTGCGACTGACATAATTTATGAAAACAATTTTATTGGTTCCCACGGGGGAAGGCGTAGGCTTAACTTCTGCATGTTTGGGCCTGATTTATGCACTGGAATGCCAAGGGGTAAAAGCTGGTTTCCTGAAACCTTTTGCTCAGGAATTGAATGAAATCGAAGACCGCACCACGGCTTTGTATCGTCATATTTCTCAAAGTGAAACTGTTGAACCCATCCGTTATAGCAAAGTCTTGCAGCAGATCAATCTGGGTGAACAGGATGAATTGCTTGAAGAAGCGGTACGTCTGCATCGTCAAATCGCCAAACAGCATGACCTGATTATTGTCGAAGGTCTGCTGCCAAATACTCAGGACAGTTTTGCCGATGATTTGAATGCTTCACTGGCACAAGCTCTTGATGCCAAAGTTATTGTGGTCAGCAATGCCAATATTCAGCAGCCAAGCCAAACCGCAGACAAAGTTGAACATCAGCTGCGTAATTTTGGTGGCGCTAGCTCTACCCGTCTGGCAGGTATCATGTTAATGCGCACCAAAGGCCTGCCTGAAGAATCTGCGCAGATTCCTGTCACGCTGAATCCGGATTTACGCCTTAAAGCTGAAACCGCCGAATTTATTACAGCTATTCAGCAGACGCATCCGCATATTGGTTCTGAAAAATTGCCAGTGATTGGCTTGGTGCCTTTCAGTAAAACCTTAAGTGTGCCACGCATGTCTGATCTGGCTGCCCATATTTCTGCTTACTGGATTAATGAAGGCGAAGCCAAACAGCGCCGTGTGCAACACAATAGTCTGATTTCAGCCAATATTGAACATGAACTACATAAGTTTGTAGCTGGCGAATTAATTATTAGTGCCTCTGACCGGATTGATGTATTACTGGCAAGTAGTCTGGCCAGCAGTAATGGGATTCCTTTGGCCGGTCTGGTGCTGACTGAACATCAACAGCCAAATGATCATGTACTGGAATTCTGCCAGGCTGCCATCAAGCAAGGTTTACCGATTTTACATACACCACTCAGTACGTTTGAAACCGCACAAAAACTGGCAAATCTCAGCAATGAAATTCCAGTGGATGATACCGAACGTGCAGATCAGGTGACACGTTTTGTTTCAAGCCATATCAATCCGGAATGGCTGAATCAAATGTTGAATGGTTCTTATAAGCCACGTCTGTCACCTTCCGCTTTCCGTCATGAACTGGTACAGAAATCGATTGCTGCGAAAAAACGTATTGTACTGCCAGAGGGTGATGAACCGCGTACCGTACAGGCTGCGGCCATTTGTCAGGCGCGTGGTATTGCACAGTGTATTTTGCTGGCCAAGCCTGAAGCTGTGCTAGAAGTAGCCAAAGCTCGCGGTATTGAATTGCCTGAAGATCTGGAAATTCTTGATCCGGATCTGGTGCGTGAAAACTACATCGACAAGATGGTGGAGCTGCGTAAAGGCAAGCTCAACGAACTGCAAGCCCGTGAACAACTGCAAGATACAGTAGTACTTGGCACCATGATGCTGGCGCTGGATCAGGTTGACGGTTTGGTGTCGGGTGCAGTGCATACCACCGCAAATACGGTACGCCCTGCTTTCCAGCTGATCAAGACTGCTCCGGATTACTCACTGGTATCTTCCGTATTCTTTATGCTGTTGCCAGATGAAGTCTATGTGTATGGTGACTGTGCGATCAATCCGGACCCTGATGCAGAACAGCTGGCCGAAATTGCAATCCAGTCCGCCGATTCTGCCAAAGCCTTTGGTATAGATCCACGCATTGCCATGATTTCCTATTCGACAGGAACTTCGGGTACTGGCGCTGATGTGGAAAAAGTCGCGGAAGCTACACGCATTGCCAAAGAACGTCGTCCTGACCTGTTGATTGATGGGCCATTACAATATGATGCAGCATCGGTGGAAAGCGTGGGGCGTCAAAAGGCACCTGATTCACAAGTGGCTGGACGTGCCAATGTATTTATTTTCCCGGATCTGAATACCGGTAACACGACCTATAAAGCGGTACAACGTGCTGCCAATGTAGTCAGTGTTGGACCAATGCTGCAAGGCTTGAATAAGCCGGTCAATGACCTGTCGCGTGGTGCCTTGGTCGATGACATCGTGTTTACCATTGCCTTAACCGCGATTCAGGCCGAGCAGCAAGAAGCTTAATACTTCTTGAATTTAAGTTTTCCAAACCATCTGATTGAAAAATCAGGTGGTTTTTTTATAAAAAAACACTCATAGCTTCAATAAATTCAGCACGCGATCATTATCTCGTTTTAATAAACAATAAAAATGCCAGTCTTTCGAACTGGCATTTTCAACGATTATCCATAAAGTCTGTGACATAAAAAATTAAGCTGAGGCAGCCCTGTTTTTCAGTCCACTGACTTTAGTTTTTTATAAGGTGGTCCACTCTTTATGCACGTCTTCCGCCGTTTTATTGAGCACCACGCTATTGTCTTTGATTTCACTTACCCAACTCAAGGGAATCAGATGATGCTCATTATTTTCATCATCACTTCTTGTTAATTTAATTGAATCCTGACCTTCTAAATGGTCTACTTTCCCGACTTGAGTACCACATGAAGCAATGACTGAAGCATGTTCTTTAATATCACTTGCATTAAAATTGTTCATTCTACTTGCCTGTTTCTAGAAGTTGAGAGAAACAGTCTAAGCAATAAAAAATGCCGCATGTGTAAGGGTTTTCAGGCTTTGAGTTTTTCTGGGTTAAAAATGTAAATGGTCAATATGGCTTGAGTAAGCTATAGGAGAGATACTTTTTAAATTTGAGTTTTCAAATATTTTTATAACTAGATTTGAAGATTTGAAGATTTGAAGATTTGAAGATTTGAAGATTTGAAGATTTGAAGATTTGAAGATTTGAAGATTTGAAGATTTGAAGATTTGAAGATAGTGTAAATCAATAAAACCTTAAAATAGGAGAAAGAAGATAAGCTTAGGCTTGCTCTTCTTTCTGACCATACATCCAAGTTGCAGCGATATATACACAAAAACCAGCTGCCATCAAAATACCTGTAACCATTGTTAGGATCTCCTTTATTTGATAGCTGCATTATGTAAAAGTTTTATGACAGTTATATGACAATCTGGTTTTTATTAAATTTAAAATAAATAATAAAATTCAAATACTTAATATAATATCAGAAAAATTATGCGTATTTTTAATCTGAAATATGACACTGAATATGACAACTTGCTGTCATATTTGACCCATTGAATAGCTAAAGTCCTTGCTCAGATTGCTTAAACTATAAACTTTCGGCCAATGCTCGCCCAAAATGCCCACAACCCGATTCTTTTGTCTTATAATTTAGCCCGCTAGCTATCAGCCCGCTCAAGAGATATTTGTATGACAACTATTATCAAGCAAGATGACTTGATCACATCGGTTAAAGATGCGCTTCAGTTCATTTCTTACTATCACCCACAAGACTTTATCCAAGCGATGAGCCGTGCGTATGATCGTGAAGAGAACAAAGCTGCTAAAGATGCGATCGCACAAATCTTAATTAACTCACGCATGTGTGCAGAAGGCCACCGCCCAATCTGTCAAGATACCGGTATCGTCAACGTATTTGTTGAAGTGGGCATGGACGTTAAATTCGATTTAACCATGAGCCTGGATGATGCAATCAATGAAGGCGTACGTCAGGGTTATTTAGAAAACTCGAACGTGCTTCGCGCATCAGTTCTGGCCGATCCTGCATTTGGTCGTAAAAATACCAAAGACAACACTCCTGCCGTGATTTACCACAAGCTTGTGCCTGGTAATAAAGTAGATATCACTGTGGCAGCCAAAGGTGGCGGTTCAGAAAACAAATCTAAACTAGCAATGTTAAACCCATCTGATTCAATCGTGGATTGGGTACTGAAAACTGTTCCAACCATGGGTGCAGGCTGGTGTCCACCAGGTATGCTGGGAATCGGGATTGGTGGTACTGCTGAAAAAGCCATGATGCTTGCCAAAGAAGCATTGATGGAAGAGATCAACATGGACGAATTGCTTCGTCGTGGTCCACAAAGCAAAATGGAAGAGCTTCGTATCGAAATCTTCGAAAAAGTAAATGCTTTGGGTATTGGTGCACAAGGTCTTGGCGGTTTAACCACTGTACTTGATATTAAAATCAAAGATTATCCATGTCATGCTGCAGGTAAACCAGTTGGTATGATCCCGAACTGTGCTGCGACTCGTCATGCACACTTCCAGTTAGATGGTACAGGTGTTGCACATATTCAAGCACCTAAACTTGAAGACTACCCTGCTGTGACTTGGGATTCTTCATCTTCTAAACGTGTTGACCTTGACACGATTACCCAAGAAGAAATGAATAGCTGGAAACCAGGCGATACACTTCTTCTTAACGGTACAATCTATACAGGTCGTGATGCTGCACACAAACGTATGGTCGACATGCTGAACAACGGTGAAGAACTTCCTGTTGATCTGAAAGGCAAGTTTATCTACTACGTTGGCCCTGTTGATCCAGTCGGCGACGAAGTTGTAGGCCCTGCTGGCCCAACAACGGCTACGCGTATGGATAAATTTACGCGTCAAGTTCTTGAAGCAACTGGCATGTTCGGCATGATCGGTAAAGCAGACCGTGGTCCTGCTGCCGTTGAAGCAATTAAAGATAACCAGGCGACTTACCTTATGGCTGTCGGTGGTGCTGCTTACTTAGTATCTAAAGCCATCCGTGAAGCTGAAGTGGTTGCCTTTGCTGACCTAGGCATGGAAGCGATCTACAAGTTTGTGGTAAAAGATATGCCGGTATCTGTAGCGGTTGATGTGAATGGTACTTCTATTCACGCGACTGCACCTAAAATCTGGCAAGCAAAAATTGGTAAGATTCCAGTAGTTGACGCTGCTGCGGGCTAATTAAATCTGTATAAAAAAGCACCCATTCAGGGTAATGCCAGTCAGTTAAGCAGACATTAGAAAAATGTAGTAAAAATGAGTGTATGCCAATACGCTCATTTTTTTTATGACTTTATCTGAAAATTTAGATTGCACCCTTCAACATTCTTTGCCTTCACTCAGCCATTTCAGTGAACTCATTGATTTAAACTGGATTAAAGAAAGCCTACATCAAACAGGTAAGGCTTCTATCAGGAGAAGAAAATTACCTGCCGAACATGTGGTATGGCTGGTAATTGGGCTTGCCCTATTTCGAGATCAACCGATCGGGTATGTCGTAGAGCAACTAAAACTTGTGTTTGGTACAACAGAATATTGTGTCCCCAGTGCAGCAGTGCAAGCACGACAACGTTTAGGACGAGAGCCCTTGAATACCTTGTTTTCTCTACTCAGCCAAGCCTGGTTTGAAGAATCCCAACAGCAATACTCAAACTTTCATGGCCTTAGTGTATGTGCTGTTGACGGGGTGGTTTGGTCTATGCCTTATACAGACGAGAATTTTGAACACTTTGGCTCATCTAAGGGTAAAACCGCTGCAGCCCCTTATCCACAAGTGAGAGCAACCTGCCTGGTAAATACCAGCACCCATGAAATCATTGATGCCCAAATAGGTAGCATGGATCAGGGTGAACTTACACTGGCAAATCGATTATGTCCTCCATCGCATAGTATTACCTTGTTTGATCGAGCCTATTTCTCTGCTGATTTCTTGATTGACTGGCAAACACGAGTAGAAGCCAGTCATTGGTTAATGAGAGCAAAAGATAATTTACGCTATGAGATCATTAAACGTAATTCCCCGCATGACTTTCAAATCAAAATGCCTCTTTCAGCTAGAGCCAGGAAGCTAAATCCATCATTAGGAGAATATTGGGAAGCGCGTTTGATTGAAGTTGAGCAGGCAGGGAAAATTAGACGTTATATCACTTCATTAATGGATTCAAAGGCATATCCACTGATAGGCTTGGCGAAGCTTTATGCCCAGCGCTGGGAAATAGAAATGTGTTACCGAGAAATCAAAAGTGATTTACAGGAAGGTAAGCATTTGAGGAGCAAGCAACCTGATTTAATTTATCAAGAATTATGGGGGGTCTTCATTGCCTATAATATTCTAAGAAGACAAATGAAACATATGGCTCAACGTGCAAAAGTCAGTCCTTTGAGAATCAGCTTTCATATTGCCTCTATCAGCATCCTGAATATATTAAGATTTGATTCTTTAGACTCCGCAGGGAATTTACCTAAACATCTAGAAAGTTTACTGGAGAAATCGAGGAGGTATGTTTTGCCTGAGAGAAGGGTTAGAAGTTGCCCACGAGTTGTGAAAGGAAAACCGCAGAAATACCCAAGAAAATGCCAGTCAATTTCTTAACTGACTGGCATTACCCATTCAGGGTGCTTTTTTATTATATTTTCTCAATAAAATGTCAATTACCAAGTCCGTGGATCCCAAAGTTTAAAAGGTGCTTTTAGCTGTATATCCAATGATGGATCATAAGCAGTCGGTTCAATTTTTTGGGCTTTTTTACGAATCTGGCCAGTTTCCTGATCTTGTGCCACGAAGTTAAAACTGTCTGATTTTAGCTGAGTAAAAGCAATTTCATTCAGACCAACTTTTTCCGGCATCAGCATGAGTGGCCCTGAAACACTCCGGCGTGTACTGATATTCTCTTCATCATATTTAATAAAATAAGACTGTCCCGCTTCGACAGTAAAATCCAGATATTTAGGTTTCTGGAAATGCAGCGCGCCTAGCGGTCGACTGGTACTCAAACGATAGGTCCCTGCAGGCACTTCAATCCAGTAATAATGGTTGTGCAATAAGCTTGGAATATGTTCTTGATTGATAAACAGGCTGGCAGCGACAATTTCCTGACGATTCCATTTAGAATCGGGCCGGTATAAATACACGATGGCGGCTTCATCATGCTGCGGTTTCACCGTCTGAAACTGGTTGCCCTGCTTTTGATTGACCCAACCGCCAATGGTGAACATGCCGATACGATGCTGCTCGACAAAGCCCGGTTTTTTTTCAAGATCGATATTTTTTAAAGTGCTGAGTGGCTGTGTAGGCTCAACGACGGCTTTCTTACCATGACACCCCAGCAATGCCAAACTGCTGATGAGTACAATTGCGACTCCACGCATGCTTATCCCTCACTGCGTCTTTATTCTTTTGTATGCAAGTGCTTTGCGATTTGTTTTTTATAAGTTTTAGGCATCCACGCCTAGTGAATCAGATTAACACCGAGCTTTATTTTTGGAAATAAAAAACGTGCGAAAACACGGAGTTTTCGCACGTTTCGGACGAATAGCAATTAAGCGGATTTGCTATTCACGACCTTTAAATCTATTTTTGTCGCAGTCTCTTGCTGATCATGTGGCTGACGCTCGGCACGGTATTCCGGCTCTGCTTCACCTTTAATCACGGCTTCATTGATGACGACAGTGCCGACATCGCTACGGCTTGGCAAGTCATACATGGTTTCCAGCAATGAATTTTCTAGGATCGAACGTAGACCACGTGCACCTGTATTACGCTCAACTGCTTTCTTAGCCACTGCACGTAATGCCGATTCTTCAAAAACCAGATCCACATCTTCCATATCAAACAGATGTTGATACTGACGGGTTAACGCATTCTTCGGCTCAGTGAGAATCTGCATCAATGCTTCTTCATCCAACTCGTCCAAAGTGGCAATTACTGGCAAACGACCAATAAATTCTGGAATCAAACCAAATTTTACCAGGTCAGTTGCTTCAACTTGACGGAACAAGTCAGACAGCTTCTTGGTTTCATCTTTTTTACGCACTTCTGCAGTAAAGCCGATGCCACCTTTTTCCTGACGTTGCTGTACAATTTTCTCAAGTCCTGAGAATGCACCACCACAGATAAACAGGATGTTCGAGGTATCAATCTGAATGAATTCTTGCTGCGGATGCTTACGTCCACCTTGTGGCGGAATTGATGCAACCGTACCTTCAATCATTTTCAATAATGCTTGCTGAACACCTTCACCCGATACATCACGCGTGATGGATGGGTTTTCAGACTTGCGGGTAATCTTGTCGATCTCGTCGATATAGATAATGCCCTTTTGCGCTTTTTCGACATCGTAATCGGCTTTTTGCAGTAGCTTCTGTACGATGTTTTCTACATCTTCACCCACATAACCGGCTTCGGTCAGTGTCGTTGCATCTGCCATGGCAAATGGAACATCAAGAAGACGTGCCAGCGTTTGTGCAAGCAAGGTTTTGCCCGATCCTGTCGGACCAACCAACATAATATTACTTTTTGAAAGCTCGACTGAATCATCAGCTTTCTTGCCATTATTTTGCACTTTCAAGCGCTTGTAATGGTTATAAACCGCAACTGACAAGGTTTTTTTCGCGACGTCCTGACCAATCACATATTGATCCAAGGCCGCACGAATTTCATGCGGTTTCGGCAAAGGACGATTGGCCCAGTCATTGGTTTCCACCTGCTGACTGGTTTGAACCAAATCTAAGCATACGTCCACACATTCGTTACAAATGTATGCGTCCTCGCCTGCAATCAGCTTCCCGACTTCAGACTGCGTTTTACCGCAAAATGAACAATGCTTTTGTCCTTGAGGATGTTCGGACATATTTACTCCACTATCTCAATCTTTAAAACTTATGGACGTTTAGTTAAAACTTCGTCCACAAGACCGTATTCTTTCGCTTGCTGAGCAGTCATAAAGTTGTCACGGTCTGTATCACGTGCAACTTTCTCGTAATCCTGACCGCTGTGTTCAGCCATTAAACGGTTTAAACGTTCTTTAATAAACAGGATTTCACGTGCATGAATTTCAATATCTGAAGCCTGACCACGGAAACCACCCAATGGCTGGTGAATCATGACACGGGCATTTTCAAGGCAATAACGCTTGCCTTTGGTACCGGCATTCAGCAGGAACGCACCCATTGATGCTGCCTGACCCATGCAGTACGTTACGACATCAGGTTTGATAAACTGCATGGTGTCATAAATCGCCATACCCGCAGTTACCGAACCGCCTGGTGAATTGATATATAGATGAATATCTTTATCTGGATTTTCCGCCTCTAAAAACAACATTTGCGCAACGATCAGGTTCGCCATGTTGTCTTCAACTTCGCCCGTCATAAAAATTACACGTTCACGCAAAAGGCGTGAATAAATATCAAAAGAACGCTCACCACGAGAGGATTGTTCTACCACCATTGGCACTAAAGCGTTTTCAATCGTTGGAACATACATACGTTTATTTATTCCTAAATTTTTTGTGACCTAACCCATAATCACAATATGAGGGATAATCACTGAAATTGCAAAAAATTCGCCAAAAAATCCATTATATTTTTTGCATTAGTTTTGTGAAAAACAGAAATGCTTTTTTCAGGCATCAATATGAAAAAAAGGCGCATTAAGCGCCTTTTTTATCGAAAGCTAAATTAGCCTTGTTGACGAGCTTGCTGCTCTTTCAATAAGTCTTCATAGCTTACAGTCGCATCAGTTACTTTAGCAGAAGCCAAAATGTAATCAACAACTTGGTCTTCTAGTACAACTGCTTCGATTTGGGCACGTTGATGCGCATCGTTTTTGAAGTATTCAATTACTTCGTTTGGATCTTCATAAGAAGAAGCCATGTCTTCGATGTACGCTTCAACGCGTGCAGCATCTACTTCAATTTTCGCATCAGCTAAAACACGGCTTACAAGTACGCCAAGTTTTACAGATTTTTCAGCTTGTTCTTTGAACAATTCGTCTGGAAGCATGCTTGAATCAAATGCTTTCGCACCTTGAGCACCAAACTGCTGTGTGAACTGCTGGATCATTTGTTGACGTTGACGGTCAATTTCTTGAGCAAGCATAGTAGCTGGAAGTTCAACTTCGTTTGCAGCAACTAATGCATCGAAAGTCGCGCCTTTAACCTGGTTGCGAAGGCCATTCTTCACTTCACGTTCCATGTTTTTACGAACGTCAGCTTTTAACTTCTCAACGCCTTCTTCTTCAGATACACCGAAGATTTTCAGGAATTCAGCATCGATTTCTGGAAGTTTTTGTTTTTCAACAAGCTTCACAGTGATTTTGAATTGAGCTTGTTTACCAGCAAGGTTTTCAGCTTGGTAGTCTTCAGGGAAAGTTACATCAATCACTTTCTCTTCGCCTTTCTTCATACCAACGATACCGTCTTCGAAGCCAGGGATCATACGACCAGAACCAAGTACTAGTTTGAAGTCTTCTGCAGAACCGCCTTCAAATTTTTCGCCGTCGATTGAACCTTCGAAATCAAAAGTTACTTGCATGTCTTTTTTAGCCATGCCTTTTGTTTCAGCCCAAGCAGCACGTTGTTTTTGAAGATTTTCAATCATCTTCTCAACATCTTTGTCATTTACTTCAGCTGCTTTACGCTCAACTTCCAAGCCATCGAATTTCACTTCGATTTCTGGATAAACTTCAACAGTCGCTGTATATACCAGCGCGTCGTCTTTCATTTCAGTTTTTTCGATGTTTGGCATGCCCACAGCATTGATTTTTTCTTGCTGGATCGCTTCGAATACCGTGTCACGAATAATATCGTTTACCACTTCTTGGTAGATACCCGCGCCGTATTCACGACGAACTACGTTTACAGGTACTTTACCTGGACGGAAGCCGTTGATCTTCGCAGTTTTAGCAGTGCGTTTTAAACGAGCTTCAAATTGCTCATTAATACGGCTCGTCGGTACAGAAACATTTAAACGACGGGCAACGCCCGAAACCGCTTCAGAAGTTACTTGCATGGCTTCCTCTATATATTAGGTAATAACAGGTTTATAAAAATGTGCCACATTATATGACAACATTTAGAGATATACAAAAAATACGCGCGAGTTCCAGTTTTTAAGCCCTTTTTTTATTTGAATTGCCATCTTTCCAGATGCCCAGTCAACCCAATTTAAATGGAGAAAATGTATATTTTTATTGCAAATGATAAACACTATCATTAATATCCAGTTTCTTATTTGAGCAACAATACTAATTTATTCTTCGGTTCGGGAATTTGGTCATGCATAGTTTTAGTCTTCGTCCACTTACGTTGGCAATTCTTGGGGTTACAGCAACATCTGCTTTCGCAGAGACTGTGAACGAGACAGCGACTCCTACAACAACACATCAAATGTCTACGATTGTGGTTTCAGCGGCGGGATATGAACAGAAAATTAAAGATGCTCCAGCATCTATTACAGTTCTAACAGAAGAAGATTTTAAAACTAAACGCATTACTTCTATTGCGGATGCTTTGATTGATGTAGAAGGAGTTGATATATCTCCTTCAGCAGGTAAAACCGGCGGCTTAAATATTCGTATGCGTGGTATGGATTCCGAATACACTTTAGTTCTTGTTGACGGACGTCGCCAAAATACTGTGGGTAGCATTACTCCAAATGGTTTTGGAGAGTCAAATAATAGTTTTATTCCACCAATTTCTGCAATTGAACGCATCGAAGTGATTAAGGGTCCTGCTTCTACACTATATGGCTCAGATGCTATGGGTGGTGTAGTAAACATTATTACCAAAAAAGTTTCACCTGAATGGACTGGTGCAGTTACCTTAGAAGGTACTATTCTTCCGAACTATTCCGAATTTGGTAACCAACGCTCAGTGGACGCTTTTATTTCCGGCCCACTTATTCAAGATAAATTAGGCATTCAATTACGTGCACGCAAAGCTGAACGTGATCAATCTCATCTTACGAACGAAGAAGAAGCAGCTGAGTTAACTCAAGGAAATAATCCTACAAAGTCAGATTTAGAAACTATTGGAACACGTTTAACTTATACTCCAAATGATGATCATGCGATTTCATTTGAATATGAGCAAACTGAACAATGGTATGACAATAGTAAAGGTCAGCTTGGAACTCTTGGAGCAGCCGGTGGTTATGGGCAAGCTCAAGAATATAATCGTGAAAAGCTAGCTTTGATTCATGAATGGCAAAATAGTTTAGGTCAGTTAGATTCAAGTATCAGTCAAAACAAGACAGAGACTGTAGGACGTCTCTTGCCTGCACGCCTACTTCCTCTTGAAAATGACAACCTTACAACCCAAACGTTGCCACGGTTACTGGAAAGTGAAGATCTTGTATTCGATACTAAATTTTCAACTCAACATTTTGAGAACCATAATTTAGTCTTTGGTGGTCAATGGTGGGATGCGACCATTACTGATGGTCTAAGAACCAATAAAGATGTTTCTTTTGATCAAGTAGGTTTATTCGTTGAAGACACATGGCAATTTACTCCATCTCTAGCTCTTACATTAGGTGCTCGATACGACGATCATAGTACGTTCGGTGACTTCTTTACACCTCGTGCATATTTGGTATGGAATGCTAATGATCAATGGACAGTTAAAGGTGGATATGCTGAAGGCTATAAAGCTCCTCGCTTAGAACAGCTTGTTGATGGCATTTATAATGTCAGTGGCCAAGGTGCTACCCCAAGTTTTGGTAACCCAAATTTAAAACCTGAAACTAGTCAGAATCTGGAACTTGGTTTCTACTTTGATGCACTTAACGGGTTTAAAGCCAATTTAACAGGCTTCTACAGTACTATTGATGACAAAATTGTCAGTGGAGCAGATGAATTTGGATGTGGCGCATCAACCAGTGATGCACCTTTACTTTCTAATGCAGAATGTAACTCATACTTGAGTGATCGTGGTACACCTTGGGCAATTCAGCCGGGTGACAGTTGGGAGGTTAGCCGTAATGTTAATGCTGAAGAAGTTGAACTTTATGGCTTAGAGTTGGGTTCTCAGTGGCAAGTTAGCGATGCTGTAAAATTAGCAGCAAACTATACATGGACTCAGTCTGAAATCACCAAAGGTGAAGATAAAGGACTACAACTTAATGACACACCTGAGCACATTGTAAATGCAAGTGCAAACTGGCAAGTGGCGGACAATACGAATTTATGGGCACGTGGAGAATATCGTTCTGAGAAGAGTCGTTACTTAGGTAAAAGTAATTTGAGTGGGAATGACAAAACTATTCAAGATGCTTTAGGTGATTATAAAAGTTATGGTTTATTCCATCTAGGTGCTAACTTTAATATTACAAATAATTGGGATCTTGGTATAGGTCTCTATAATGTATTTGATAAAGACTTTACTGATTATGTTTATTTACCAACATTAACTGGGCGCGGTAGCAAATATCGTAATAAGTATAGCAACACCCAAGAAGGCCGCCGTGTTCAACTCAGCACTACTTTTAAATTCTAATTAAACTATTAAATTAAACCCTGCCCTGGCAGGGTTTTTTCTTTTCGCTAAATTAGTGCTCCATGAAAAATCCCTAATTTATGTCCTTCTATAGACATCATTATTCTCAATAAAAATTTAATAATCAGATTGATTTATCAATATTTATTAAAAACATAAACTTAACTATTTATTGTTATAATATTACATTTATAAACTCATTTAATATTTTCTTAAAGATCATGAATTCCCATGATAAAAAGATAAAAATAAAAACAAGAATCATTATTATTCGCATACATTTTTAGCATTCATTTATTAGGTTTAACATGACCTTCATTAAAACACGTAAAAAAATCGTTTCCTCTGCAATTGTTTCATCTTTATCAATGGTAGCTGGATCTGCGATGGCAGAAGAACAGGTGATCCAGTTAGAGACTATTCATCAAGAGGTCAAAGCTGAACAAGCACCTAGCTTAAAAGTAGATCAATCTGCGAATAGCAAATTTGTTGCGCCTTTACTCAACACCCCCAAGTCAGTTTCAGTGATTTCAAAACAGCTGATTGCAGATACACAAGTGACGACTTTAGCTGATGCACTACGTACAGTTCCGGGGATTACCTTGGGCGCAGGTGAAGGTGGTAACCCAAACGGTGACCGTCCATTTATTCGCGGTTATAACTCTGAAAGTTCCATGTATGTGGACGGTGTTCGTAATTCCACTTCACAAAACCGTGAAATGTTTGCGGTAGAACAAGTTGAAGTGACCAAAGGTTCTGCTTCTGCCATGGGCGGTGCAGGCACCACTGGCGGTAGCATTAACATGATTTCTAAAGTCGCTAAAGCGGGCAATTTTCTAGAAGGTTCGGTCGCTGGCGGCACAGATAATTATCAACGTATTACTTTAGATGGCAACAAAGATTTTGGTAATGGTATTGCTGCACGTGTTGCAGTCATGGGGCATCAAAATGAAAAAGCAGGCCAGAAAGACGGTGCAGAATATAAACGTGCCGGGATTGCACCGAGTATTAGCTTTGGTCTGGACACCCCTACTCGCGCGACTCTCAGTTATTACTACTTAAAATCGGACGATACGCCTGACTCAGGTATCCCGTATAACAACCCATTTGCTGCTCCAAGAACTGCAACAGCAACTGACTATCGTCCATTAAATGGAAATGGCAAGCCAATTGACGTTAAACAAGGTCAATATTACGGCTGGAAAGATCGTGATTTCCAAAAACAAGAAAATCAGATCGGAACCATCAAATTAGAACATGACTTAACTGACAATCTAACCATTAGCAATACTGCTGTGTATGGCAACTCTAAGAATGATTACCTTTGGACCAATCCAGATGACTCTCAGGGTAACTTTTACAACAAAGCAGGTTTTACAAGTGAATTAACAGGAAATGTTTGGGCACGTGCCAACTCACGTGTAGCAGATACTGATGCTTTTACCGACCAACTTGCTTTAACCGGTAAATTTAATACCGGTATGCTTAAACATAGTTTTAATCTAGGTGCCGAATATTCAGACCAAGAAACTGACCGTACCCAATACATTATCGATGGTGTTAACGCTACAGGTAATGTACACAATGCCTGTAATGCTGGTGATATTACTTCGGGCTGGTGTACTTCGGTACAAAATCCAAACCGTGGGCCATGGACAGGCACATTAAGTACCAATGGTGCCGACCAGTACAATATTCAAAGCAAATCAAAGTCTGTTTATTTCCTGGATAGTATTGAATTCACCCCTCAGTGGCTTTTAGATTTAGGCGTACGTTGGGATGACTACTCAACTGAGCAAACCATGCTTGCAGGTCGTTTTAATACTACGACTCCAGCAGGAACAATTGTTAAACTTGAAAATGATAAAGACTTTATCAACTATCAAGCTGGCCTGACCTTTAAACCTGTTGAAAATGGCAGTATCTATGCAAGTTATGCGACTTCGTCTAATCCAGTCGGTGTTGATGGTGGCGATGGTTCTGAAGGGATTACTGCTGCAATAAATAATCTTAAACCTGAAGAAGTCCGGACCATGGAGTTAGGAACTAAATGGGATGTCTTGAATGATAAGCTCAACCTGACTGCAGCTATTTTCCGCACGGAAAAAACCAATACTCGTGCGACCGGAGATGATGGCACCACAAGTAATATTGGTGAAACTCGTGTCGATGGTATTGAGCTTGGTGTAAATGGCAACATCACGGATAAATGGGCTGTATCTGCGGGTTATACTTATTTAGACAGTGAAATGATTGATGGTGGATTTGTAAATACTGCCGCTACTGGTCAGCCTGCTGTATATGCGCCAAATCCTAGTAACGGGAACCAAGTTCAAAACGTTGCGAAAAACAGTGCAACCCTTTGGACTACTTATGCAGTAACTCCTGCTTTAACCCTAGGCGCTGGCGCTGTCGCGATGGACAAAGTCTATGGTAATGCTACTAATACCAAATATGTTCCAGGCTATGTTCGCTATGATGCTATGGCACGTTATAACGTGAATGAAAACGTTGATTTGCAATTAAATCTTAACAACCTGTCTGATGAACGCTATTTCACAAAAGCCTATTCATCTCATTATGCGACCGAAGCAGAAGGCCGTAGTGCAGTGCTGGCAGTCAACTTTAAATATTAATTCAATGCAACCGCATAGCCTCCTGATGGGGGCTATGTTATTTTTAAAATACGATTATTCAGGGGTTTCTCGTGCTGCATCATATTCCAAATGTACTGAGCAAAGAACAGGTGCAATATTTCCGTGAGGAGATGAATAAGATTGAGTGGGTCAACGGCAAAGTTACCGCGGGTACACTCTCTGCAACGGTGAAACAGAATCAGCAACTGCCTGAAGATCATTCCCTGACCCAGCATTTAAGCACAATCATTCTTGAGTCTCTGGGACAGCATGCTCTGTTTTTATCGGCAGCGATTCCGCTGGATATCATTCCCCCGCTTTTTAACCGCTATGAAAATAATGAAGCTTTCGGCTTTCATGTCGACAATTCGATTCGCCGGATTCGCGGCAGCAATGAACGCCTTAGAACGGATTTATCCTGTACGGTTTTCTTGAGTGAACCTGAAGAATACGTCGGTGGTGAACTGGTGGTCGAAGACACTTATGGTTATCACGAAGTAAAATTGCCTGCCGGCGATATGATTTTGTATCCATCGACCAGCTTGCATGAAGTCACGCCAATCACTGCCGGTTGTCGAATTGCTTCATTTTTTTGGGTACAAAGCATGATCCGTGATGATGCAGAGCGGCATATGCTGTTTAATCTGGATCAGAGTATTCAAAACTTGAGAATGCAGCTGGGTGATCAGCATGCAGAAGTTATGAAACTGACCAACCTGTATCATAATTTAATGCGTAAATGGGCTGAACTTTAAAAGAGGCTCTGTCTTCAATGATCTTTAAGAACAACTGGATCTATTGTTTATCAAAATATATTGCTTTATGGCACTATTGAACGTAATAAATAACGAATTATGTCCAAATCGAGAAAATATAAAATACGATATTTAAAATAAGTGAAAATATTTTTCACTCCTTAAAGTTTATAAGAAAATCTTTATTACCATACGACTAAAATCCATAAAAATAGCAAAAACTTTTCGGGATAAGTGGATTAAACTTTAAATTATAAGTAAGGCATTTAGTGCATTTGGTGAAGCTAAACCACCAATATTTAGACCATATTTCAGGTTTGAACCAGACTGTCACTAAAACCCAATGAATAGACAAAATCTATGCCGCTGACCCACGCACCGCTTTAACCAAGATTACGGTACCCAAGTTAGCATAAGGAGCTCTCTCATGATGTTGGCTGATCCAAGTAAAAAATACCGTCGCATGTATCAACGTGTGGACTTACCAGACCGTCAATGGCCGAACAATGAAATCAACAAAGCGCCAATCTGGATGAGTACCGACCTGCGTGACGGTAACCAAGCGATCTTTGAGCCAATGAACATGGAGCAAAAATTCAAGATGTTCCAGATGTTGGTCAAAATCGGTTTCAAGCATATTGAAATCGGCTTCCCGTCTGCATCGCAAATTGACTTCGATTTCACCCGTAAATTGATTGAAGAAGGTCATATTCCAGATGACGTTTATATCGAGGTATTGGTTCAGGCACGTGATCACTTGATTCAACGTACCTTTGAATCTTTACAAGGTGCGAAACGTGCCATTGTGCATATCTATAATTCCAACTCGCCGACATTCCGCAATAAAGTCTTGAATGTTGATGTTGAAGGTGCAAAACAGCTTGCCATTAATGCTGCACAGAAAGTAAAAGAATACGCCGCAAAACAGCCGGAAACTGAATTTATCTTCCAGTACAGCCCGGAATGTTTTACTGCAACCGAATTAGAAGTTGCAAAAGATGTCTGTGATGCAGTCACTGAAATTTGGGAAGCATCGCCGACCAATAAAGTGATCTTAAACTTGCCTGCAACGGTAGAAGTTTCAGGTCCACACATCTATGCCGATCAAATCGAATGGATGCACCGTAACATTCAGCGTCGTGACGGTGTGATCATTTCAGTTCACTGCCATAACGACCGTGGCTGTGGCATTGCCGCTTCTGAATTAGCAATTATGGCTGGTGCTGACCGGGTCGAAGGTTGTGTATTTGGTAATGGCGAACGTACCGGTAACGTTGACGTAGCTGCGATTGCGTTGAACATGTATACCCAAGGTGTAGCACCAAACTTGGATTTCTCCAACATCAATGAAATCATTGCGACTGTGGAAGAATGTACCGGTTTACCTGTGCACCCGCGTCATCCATATGCTGGTGATTTGGTGTTTACTGCATTCTCGGGTTCGCATCAGGATGCCATCAAAAAAGGTTTTGAGTTCCAGAAAAACGAAGAAATCTGGGATATGCCGTACTTGCCAATCGACCCGAAAGATTTGGGCCGTGACTATGACGCAGTAATTCGTGTCAATTCACAATCAGGTAAAGGCGGTATTGCCTACTTGTTAGAATCGAACTACAACGTGATCTTGCCGCGTCGTTTACAGATTGAATTCTCTCAGATCGTACAAAAACGTACCGATGAGCAAGGCACTGAAATCAGTGCGACTGAAATCTGGAAGTTATTCAAAGAAACTTATGTGGATGCTAAAAACGTTCACTATTCTGCGAAAAATTACAAATTGTCAGATGATAATGGCAATCAGGTGATTGAGCTTGATCTTGAAATTGATGGACAGTCACGTCGTGTTCGCGGTGAAGGTAATGGTCCAATTTCTGCGATTTTGGATGCACTTCAGTTGCCAATTGACGTGGTGAACTATGAAGAGCGCAGCATCAGTTCAGGTGCTCATGCCAAAGCCTTGGCCTTGATCGAACTTCAGGTGAAAGGTACCGGTAAATCTGCCTTTGGTGCCGGGGTACATGACAACATCGTGACCTCTTCCATCGAAGCAATTATTGCCTCGACCAACCGTCTGATTGATCAGGGTGTTTTAAGCACTGATCAGGTGATTGCTGCTGCGGTCTAAACGGCTGTATTAGAATTAGCAATAATTCATAGCACTAAAATGACTTTAGAAGGATACCGGCAAATGGTATCCTTTTATTATTCATACTAAAGATTTAAGGCGAATCCTCCCCGTGTCTTTTCCAGCTGACTCAGTGGGCATTGTTGTCCCACAAAAGTTCCAATTTGAAGAGCCGTTAGAGCTTGAATGCGGTCGCATCCTCCCACGTTTTGAACTGATGGTTGAAACTTATGGCGAACTCAATACCGATAAGTCCAATGCCATTCTGATTTGTCATGCCCTTTCCGGTCATCATCATGCTGCTGGCTATCATCATGAAGATGATAAAAAAGCCGGCTGGTGGGATTCATGTATTGGTCCCGGCAAAGCCATTGATACGTCAAAATTCTTTGTGGTTTCACTGAATAATATTGGTGGCTGTAATGGCTCTACAGGCCCGATCTCGCCAAACCCTGAAAATGATAACCGCCCGTATGGTCCGGATTTCCCACTGGTTACGGTACGTGACTGGGTCAAAACCCAAGCCCTGCTCTCTGACCGTTTAGGAATTGATACCTGGGATGCCATCATTGGCGGTTCACTGGGTGGTATGCAGGCATTGCAATGGTCAGTGGATTATCCAAACCGTTTAAGAAAATGCGTGATTATTGCCAGTGCTCCAAAGCTTTCTGCACAGAATATTGCCTTTAACGAAGTGGCACGTCAGTCGATTTTGTCAGACCCGGATTTCCATAATGGTCGTTATCTGGAAAATGACAGCTATCCAAAACGTGGTCTGATTCTGGCGCGTATGGTCGGTCATATTACTTACCTGTCCGAAGAAGCCATGAAACAGAAGTTTGGCCGCGATTTGAAATCAGGCAAATTTATGTATGGTTTTGACGTTGAATTTCAGGTCGAAAGCTATTTGCGTTATCAGGGCGAACAGTTCAGCCGTAACTTCGATGCCAATACCTATCTGATCATGACCAAGGCACTGGATTACTTTGATCCGTCGCGTGAATATGAACAGTCGCTCAAAAAAGCCATGGCCAATACCCAGTGCAAATTCTTGGTGGTGTCATTCACGACTGACTGGCGTTTTACCCCTGCCCGCTCGCAAGAAATCGTGGATGCCTTAATTAGCAACCATAAACCTGTCAGCTATCTGGATATTGATGCAGAACAGGGTCATGACTCTTTCCTGTTCCCTATTCCGCTCTATGTAAAATCTTTGCGTGCATTCCTGGGGGGTGAAGAACACCTGAAAGCAACACCAAAGGAGGCCATATAATGCGTATCGATCAACAACTGGCTGAAAAGTGGATTAAGCCCGGTTCTAGCGTACTTGACCTCGGTTGTGGCGACGGTGAACTGCTGGCACAAATGAGTAAAAAGCACGATATTCGTGCATACGGATTAGAAATTGATCAGGAAAAGATTGCAATTGCGGTCAGTCGCGGGTTAAATATCATCCAGCAGGACTTAAACCTCGGTTTAAGCCGTTTTGCCGACCAGTCTTTTGACAATGTGGTCATGGCACAAGCTTTGCAGGCTGTAGATGCACCTGACGTATTATTGCGTGATATGGTGCGTGTGGGGAAACAGGCCATTATTACCTTTCCGAACTTTGCGCACTGGAAGACCCGGTCTTTCTTGGCAATCAAAGGGAGAATGCCGGTTTCTGAAGCCTTGCCGTATATGTGGTATAACACCCCGAATATCCACTTATGTACATTTCGTGATTTTGAAGCACTTTGTGCGGAAAATAACATCAAAATTATTAATCGACTCGCTGTGAACGGGAATCAAGAAGATAGTTTGCTGAGCAAGCATCTCCCTAATCTATTTGGTGAAGTCGCAATTTATCGAGTGAGCGCGCTATGAAAAAATTATTATTAAGTACGACGCTACTGGCGGGACTTTTTGGCATGCAAGCCCATGCAGATTATGTTGCACCTAGTCCATCTGTTGCCAGTCAAGCGGCTCAGTATTCCATCATGGATATCAACAGTCTGACCAAAGCAGCGAAAGCTGGTCAGGCCGGTGCACAGTTTTATTTGGCCACCAAATACCAGTATGGTAAAGATATTCAAAAAGATGAACGACAGGCCTTTGCCTGGTATAAAGCAGCAGCCGATCAAGGTCTGGCAGTTGCACAGCTGAATGTTGGCCGTATGCTGGCCGATGGCATTGGCACCAGAAAAGATGAAGCGCTGGCACGTCAGTATTTTGAAAAAGCGGCTAGCCGTGGCGATAACCGTGCCAGCTTTAACCTGGCAATGATGGAAGAGAAAAAGAAAAACTATATGGGCGCTTACCAGTGGTATGAACTTTCTACCCGTGATGGCATGCTCGACAATAAGGTGATTACGCTGTCGGAAGGCAGAAAAACTGCCTTGGCGGCGAATTTAACCCAAGAGCAGATCCGTCAGGCGCGTGATCGTGCCGACAGATGGATTCAGGCACAATAAGCTGAATGGTATAAATAGCACCTTCGGGTGCTTTTTTATTGCCGCAAATTCTTCATCCATTGCTAAAATAGCGCCCATTCTTTATCTAATAATGAGTTTTTGACATGGCTGCAACTGACTGGTTATCCCAAGGCACACTGGTATTGGCAAGTAATAACAAAGGTAAAATTGCCGAGTTTGAAAAACTGTTTGCCGAGCTACAACTGCCGGTTGAAGTCGTGGCCCAGGGCAAGTTGAATATCGAAGATGCGATCGAAGATGGTCTAAGCTTTGTAGAAAATGCGATTATTAAGGCTCGCCATGCTTCTAAAATTTCCGGAAAACCTGCTATTGCAGATGATTCAGGCATTTGTGTGCCAGTTCTTGGCGGCGCTCCCGGCATTTACTCGGCTCGTTATTCCGGTGAGCATGGCAACGATGCCGCCAATAATGAAAAACTGCTGGCCGATCTCAAACCCTTACGCCAAGATGGTGAAGTGATTGAGGGCATGTTTGTTTGCGTACTGGCACTGGTTCAACATGCCGAAGATCCCTTACCGCAAGTCTTTCAGGGTATCTGGCACGGGGAAATTCTGGAAGCTGCACGTGGTGAAAATGGTTTTGGCTATGACCCGTTGTTCTGGTTACCGGAACTAGGGATTTCCAGTGCAGAAATGAGCAAGGAAGAAAAGAATAAAATCAGTCATCGTGGTCAGGCGATGCAGTTGTTTAAAGCGAGTTTGGCAAAGTAAGTTTTTGATCTCCTCCCTTTAGTAAAAGGGAGGTTGGGAGGGATTTAAACATTAGTGAATCCCCCTAAATCCCCCTTTTAGAAAGGGGGACCTTACAACTCTTTCTAGCCTTCTCTCCAAGAAAGGAAACTTTATAGCGTAGGCATCAACGCATGCACCACTGCCCCATATAAAGCAATCAAGATCGCGCTGGCCAAAGTCCCCGAAGCAATATATTTGGCGGAATGGCCCGTTCCCTGATAATGGGTTTCCAGTGCCACAATATTGGCTGCAGGCGGCAATAAAAAGAACATCAGCATTACCGTATAAGTCAGCGTCTGCTGTGGAATCGGCAAATAAAAATAAGCTGCGCCACACAGTAAAACAGCAAATAGCCCACGACAAAAAATAAGTTGCAGACTGCGCATTAAATCGAAGCGGCTGATCCGCACATTGCTTAGCCACATCCCCAGTACACACATACCACTAAAAGTCACCAGCACTTTATTGGCTTGATACAGTATCTCGACCCAAGCCACTTGCTGCCAGTGACTCAAATCCCAAAATGATAATAGCGCTGCCACCGACAGTGCTACCACAGGTGGTGAGAGCAGTACATTTTTTAAAATATAGCCACTATCTTGTCTGGCTTCACTGACTGCCATCACCGCACAGACATTGCCAAACAAGGAACCACCGATGTACAGGGCGACTACGGTACTGGTTGCTTGCGGACCAAAAACTGCCAGTGCAAAAGGAATTCCCAGCCATGCCCCATTTAAATAGCTCAGGCATAAGGCACGCAGTTTATTTTTCAGGGTGAAATAAAACAAGGCAAAGAATACGCAGGAACAGAAAAAGCTGAAGGCAATCAGCCACAAACTGCCCTCTTGATAAAATACCATGTTATAGATAATCAGTACTGGAATCAGTACTCGGGCCAATAAAGCAGCCAAAAAAGGTCGAATCGGTTTTAAATATTGCACCCCCCAATAACCAGTCAAAAAAGACAGGAGGGGAAGAATCAAGGCCATGACAATGCTGCTGAGATTTTCAGATCAGGCTGTATGCTAGCACAGTATATTTTTCATTGAATTATGAAATTTTTTATATGAGTGATTCATTCCCCCTGCTGCTATGTCGGCAAACTGTCATCAAAGCGTCACCGCGCTGTCATACAAGCCTGCTGAGATAGGTGCATGAAATATAGAGGATAAAATAATGGCAGGATTATCAATTTGGCATGTGCTGATTTTTGCAATTGTAGTGATTTTATTGTTCGGTACATCGAAACTTAAAAATCTGGGTAAAGACGTCGGCGGCGCGATTAAAGACTTTAAAAAATCAGTCAAAGATGAAGAAGCTGAACAGGCCAAACTTGCAGAGCCGCGCACTATTGAGGCCCAACTCAAAACGCCTGAACATTCGGTTAAAAGTTAAGAGTTCGCTATGCTCAATATTGGAATGACCGAGCTGCTGATTTTCGGAATTATTGCACTTTTGGTCCTTGGGCCAGATAAGCTTCCGGAAGCAGTCCGTTTTGTCGGAACATGGTACGGCAAGATCAAGCGTATGGTGAGCAATGTTCAGAATGATCTTGACCGTGAATTGCGCCTGTCCGAGCTACGTGAACAGATGCAGGCTGAAATGCAACGGATTCAGGAACTGGAAGCCAAGATGCAGGCACAAATAACAGATTTGCAGCAGCCGATGGCAACCGATGAAGTAAAAATAAAATCGCAAGCTGTTCAGCCCCTGCTCAGCTATCAGCCGGTGATACAGCCTGTATCCCCCGTGTATTTACCTAAGCCTAGAGCAACTCAAACCGTGATTTCAGAACCACGCTATACAGAAATGAAGGTGGCCGTATGACATCCTTACCGACCACACCAGCCTCAAATGATGCTGCAGCGCTGAACCTTGAACAGATGCCGATTACCCAGCATTTGATCATCTTAAGAAAGCATCTGTTTAAAGTGGTTACTGTCCTGATTGGCCTGTTTTTCTGCTTATTACCCTTTGCCAATCAGACTTATCAATGGTTGTCCGAACCATTGCGTGCACAGCTACCTGCCAGCTCGACCATGATTGCCACGGATGTCACTGCAACCTTCATGGCACCGTTTAAGCTGAACTTCTTTGTCGCACTGATGATCGCGATGCCATTTATCCTGTATCAGCTCTGGACCTTTATTAAGCCGGCGCTGTATGCCAAAGAAAAGAGCCTGGCCTTACCACTTTTGATCGGCAGTATCGTGCTGTTTTATACTGGCATCAGCTTTGCCTACTTTGTGGCATTGCCCTCGATTCTGCATTTTTTTATCAGTGTTTCGCCAGAAACTGTGGCCCCGATGACCGACATCAACAGTTATCTCAGCTTCTGTTTAAAGCTGTTTCTGGTCTTTGGTTTTACCTTTGAAATTCCTATTATTACCTTGGTTCTGATCTTGATTGGTGCAGTTTCGACACAGACTCTGGTAGAGAAACGGCGCTTTATTATTGTGGGTTGCTTCTTTGTGGCAATGTTCGTCACACCTCCGGATGCCCTGTCGATGATCATGCTGGCCGTGCCGATGTGGCTGCTGTTCGAAATGGGTTTACTGGCCGGAAAACTGATCGAAAAACGGCGATTAAAGACAGAATAAAAACAACCAGTCAAAACAAGAAAAACATCTATTTATTCAGGCAGCCTTGGCTGTCTTTTTATTTTTTTAATTTTATAAAATATTGATTTATTTAACTTTAATGTAATACAGGCTTAACCAGTTTGTCATATTTCAAGTCTATTTTGTTCATAACTTTATAACCAAGCCTTTTTTTGCTAGGAACTAAAAATGACATACCAAACACCCTATCACGAAGATCAAGAGCTAGATAACAACAACTCAAATAATGTGCACTTTCGTGATATTTTAGAGCAACGTATTTCTCGTCGTAGCTTAATTAAAAAAACAGCAAGTGGCGCTGCAGCATTAGCTTTGGCTTCTAGCCTGACTGCATGTAGCGATGAAGATGATAATGGAAGTATTGGGAATGATGAGAACAAACCAACTCCTCCAGCGGACAACAATGTACGTCCAGAAAAATTAAGCTTTAGCCCGGTGAAGAAAAACCTAGATGACTGGGTTACTGTTCCAGAAGGCTATACAGCTACTGTTCTATATGCAATGGGCGACTCGATTCATCCACGTTATCCAGACTGGAATGATAGCCAGGTTCCATCGGGTCCGAGCTTTCAGTTCCGTTCAGGTGATTGCCATGATGGTATGAGCTATTTTGGTTTAAGCACTAAAACTGGCCGTTATGAAGAGAATGCATCTGAGCATGGCCTGCTGGTTATGAATCATGAATACATCAATCAAACTTTTTTACATCCTAAGGGTGCAACTAAAGTAAATGGTCGCCGTCCAGAAGATGAAGTCATCCGTGAAGTGAATGCACATGGTGTTTCAATTGTGCATGTTAAGAAAAATACAGAGTCTCAGGCTGTTGAAATTGTAAAATCATCTCCCTTTAACCGCCGTATTACAGCTTCAACCGTCATGGATTTTGCTGGGCCGGTAACAACCTCGCCATTAATCCACACTGCTTTCTCTCCTACCGGTCGTCAAACTCGCGGTACACAAAATAACTGTGGTAATGGCTATACACCATGGGGCACTTATTTAACTGCCGAAGAGAACTTTATTGGTTATTTCCAACGTTCAGGAACAGACCAGTATGCTGAACGCACTGAGGCTGAAAAAATAGCACTTAAACGTTATGGCTTAGGTCTAGAGATTTCTTATCAAACTGAAAAAAATGCCGACGGTACAGTTAAACGTGATGAGAAAGGCGGCATCATTTATCTTAAAGATGCCTCTGGTGAAAAAATTCCTGAACGGGATGAGCAAGGCCGTATTATTTATTTAGATAAATCTTCTCGTTATGCGTGGGAAACAGCACAGGCTGGTGTTGAATCACAAGATATGTACGACCGCTGGTCAGCTGACGTTACTAAAGCAGCTGCAACTCAAGACTATCGTAATGCACCGAATACCTTTGGTTGGATTGTAGAAATTGATCCATTTGATAGTCGCTCAAACCCAGTAAAACGTACAGCTTTAGGCCGTTTTGCGCATGAAGACTGTCGCGCTAGCCGTGCCATTGAAGGTCAACAGTTTGCGTTCTATATGGGCGATGACTCACGTGGTGAATATATCTATAAATTTGTCTCTGATGCGAAATGGGATCCAAAAGATATCAATACCGGCTACCGTGCTGGTGACAAATATATGAATAACGGTAAGTTCTATGTGGCCAAGTTCAATGCAGATGGAACTGGTCAATGGATTGAACTTGCTCATGGTAAAAATGGTTTAACGGCACAAAATACAATATATCCGTTTAGCTCTGATGCAGACGTATTAACTTTTCCACGTTTAGCAGGCGATGCCGTTGGTGCAACTAAAATGGATCGTCCTGAATGGGTGGCCGTTAACCCTGAGAATGGTGAAGTCTACGTCACCCTGACCAATAACAGTAACCGTGGCAATAACCCGGCACAACCTGTTGATGCTGCCAACCCGCGTAATTACTCAGATCCTGAAGGCGGCAAAGGTAATGTGAACGGTCATATTATTCGCTTTAAGGAAGAAAACACCGCATCCGAAAGCTTTGAATGGGATATCTACCTGTTCGGTGCTGAAGCATCGATGGATGCTAATATCAACCTGTCTGGCTTGAATGATAATAATGATCTGTCTTCACCAGATGGTATGTGGTTTGACCCTCGCGGTGTACTCTGGATTCAGACTGATGACGGCGCTTATACCGATGTAACCAACTGTATGATGCTGGCAGCATTACCCGGCCAAGTTGGTGATGGTGGTGCAGCAACAACGTCGAATGGTCAAACAACGATTGCGGGTGCCAAAGTGACTGATGAAAACTTACGCCGCTTCCTGACCGGCCCGGTAGAGTGTGAAATCACTGGTGTGACCATGACACCTGACTACAAAGCAATTTTCATCAACGTACAACACCCAGGTGAAGATTCTAAAAACTTTGATGCTCCAACCAGTCACTGGCCTGCAAGCCAAACAGACCGTTCGAACAAGACAGCGCGTCCACGTTCAGCAACTGTCGTGATTACGCGTAATGATGGTGGCACCATTGCAAGCTAAGTAAGTTTTTATCTAACTTAAATAAGTTAGATAAATTTTTAAAATGCCGGCTTCTGCCGGCATTTTTTATATGTGACTATTTTTGTAGTGCAATAATTTTCTGGATCAATTGCCCGGCGGTAGCACCTTGTTGTGATTTCTCGATCCAGTGCCATTGTTGTTGCTGCATTCTCAGAAAATTCGAGCAACGGGTGCCATAGGCCGGACTCTGGATAAACGTCGAAGACAATAACTGTTCCATTTCAACCGAAATCCCTGTTTCTGGTAGCAATTCAGGAATCGCTTTACGTTCATCTTCAAGAATATCCCACACCGCATGATACAGATCAGCTTCCGAAACTGCCTGTTGTTGCAGCATCGGTAAAAATTCCTGGGTAAAGCGTTGGCGCAGATGCCGGGTCTTGTACCAGTCTTCACTCATCAGACCATTTGAAACCACATATACGCCATGCGCAAGTACTTGTGGTTCTTCACCGCGATTGCTCATATATACGGCCTGCTCTTGATCGCCGATAAACAGGTTAAAACCAGCATAGTCACACTGGCGTTGTTCCAGCTCTTGGGCAAATCGGATCGGTGTTAAGTCAGAATCTAAAAAGTTCTGGATGATATGTCCACGTGAAGTCGGATAATGCCCTTTGTCCTGTCCATCACGAAAATTGGTAATCACCGCCCAACGACCGGAAGCTGTAATACCCATCCAGGTACCACCCGACTGTAGATCCTGCCCGGCAATTATCGGACTATTCTCCCATTCGTGTAGCTCCTGCGTAGGACGCTGATAGAACTCATCCCGATTTGAAATCAGACATAATGGGCTCTGATCCAGAACCTTCCAAGCCAATGCCACGATACACATAATTTACGCTCTCGATCTTTACACATTGAATGTACAACATTTTTCTTTGCTTTAAGCTAAAATCTGTGCAAAACAGAATCACAAGGAACAGGAATGCTAACCTATCCCAATATTGATCCCGTCGCGATTTCGCTCGGGCCCTTACAAGTCCACTGGTATGGACTGATGTACTTACTGGCATTTTTATTTGCCTGGGGATTGGCGACGTTTCGCGCCAAACAACGTGGCTGGACACCGGATATGGTGTCTGACCTGATTTTCTTCGGTGCACTCGGTGTGATCATTGGTGGCCGTGTCGGTTATGTCTTCTTCTACGGTTTTTCCCAGTTCCTGGCCGATCCTTTATGGCTGTTCCAGATCTGGACCGGCGGTATGAGTTTCCACGGCGGTTTCCTCGGGGTCATTCTGGCCATGTTGTGGTGGTGCAAGAAATATAAGATGACCTGGTTCCAGACTCTGGATTTTATCGCACCTTGCGTACCGACAGGCTTGATGTTTGGCCGGATTGGTAACTTTATAGGTGGCGAACTGTATGGCCGTCAGGTCACCGACCCAAACTTTGCCTGGGGCATGATTTTCCCGACTGATCCGCTGCAACTGGTTCGTCATCCATCTCAACTCTATCAGGCACTATGTGAAGGCCTGATCCTGTTTATTGTACTGTGGTGGTTCAGCTCGAAGCCACGTCCACGTATGGCAGTTTCTGCGCTGTTCCTGATCGGTTATGGCCTGGCACGTTTTGTGGTTGAGTTCTTCCGTGAGCCGGACAATGGCCAACTGTTTATTGGCTGGATGAGCAAAGGACAATTCCTGAGCCTACCAATGATCCTGATTGGCTTATGGATGATGTGGTATGCCTACCAGAAGAAAATATATGACTGGGGTCCACAAAAAAATAGCTGAGAAAATCGCGTAATTTAGCGAGGCAGAGGCCTCGCTTTTTTATACTCAAAATATGCTAAAGTGCCGATTATCTCTTCTATTCTTTCATCATTATGCTTGAGTTCTGGTTTAATCCGCAGGTGTCTGTTCTCAAAAAACTGTTGATCTTTATTGTGATTGCAGCGACAGCTGCAGGCTTGTACTGGATGGAACCGCTGCCCTTAGATTCTATTTTGATGTTTGTCGGTACCGGCATCATTTTTCTGATCTGTCGTTACTGCAAAATCCACTTTGCCAGCAAAAATCCGACCGGTTTGCTGTATAGATTACTGACCTGGATTCCAATTGCCTTATTGATTGCTTTAGTTTTTATGAATATGCAACAGGGCGAAATCCTGATTCCGGGTGCACAAGGCATTGCCTTTATGGCACTGGCAATTTGTCTGTTTTCTCCACTGTCCCTGCTCAATCAGAACAAATCAGATGCAGGTTCACCCCATGCTTGAGTTCTGGTATTCGGAACGCTGTAGCCGTCAAATCAAACTCATCGCCATCATCGCGACCTGTATTTTGATTTATACAGCATCGACTGTGGCCCAGTTAGATCCGGTATTTGTGGGGGTGAGTTTAGCGATTGGAATTGTCGTGCATTTACTGCACCATTTCCGCCTGAAAATCTCAAAATCCAATCCCTATGCAAATGGCTTTAGCGCCTTGAGCCGGGTCATTCCCATCATTGCCTTAATTACCCTGTTTGGCTATTTACCAGAACAGCACCAGCAATGGGGCAAATTTGCCTTGGGTCTGCAATGTCTTGGCTTTGCCGCGATTGGATTATTTATCGTTTCAATCTATGAAAGCCGTGCGAAGCGTTTTGAGGACTGATCACTTCGCAGTGTTTTCTTAGAAGTAAGTTTCCAGACGATAGTAACTATAAGTCACGTTTTTATTGCGATAAACCGCATGATCTCGCTGTTTAAAATCCGATACCCAGGCACTACCTGAATAAGCCGCGATATGTCCATATTTATGTCCCTGAGTACGGTCAATAATATAGATATCGCCTTTTTTCGGCCGATCAAAAGAAGCATTAATTTTCTTATAACCCAGCTGCATCAGGGTACTTCCCCAATCTGCTGCTGCGACCGGATGATTCACAATTTTCGCTCCAGAAGATTGCAGACCGACACGAATACTGCGCGCACATTTCTGTGTACTGGTATTTCGGGTAATGCCTTGCAGATAACTGGTAAATTTCTCGATATTGATACGATGGCCATTGCTTACGCCTGAAGCGTTACGGACAGTGGCTTTTTGGGATGACTTTTTAGGTCTTTGCTCCGATTGGGAACGCACCATGATATTCGCTTGGACAGGAGCATATACTTCGCTCATGTTTACTTGATGATCATAGATCATGCCTTACCAACCGCTCCTCGCCTGTAATTTAGGCTTTCATATTGTTAACAAGCCGAGAATACTAGTCGTTTAAATGTTATCTTTCACATTAAAAATGTAAATAAATTTGTCTATTTTTGCGGCATTCAAATTAAGCCGTTCTTTCTAATACAGTTACAAAACCCATTATCTTTGCAAAAAAAAATGTAAAGCAAAGCTAACTCCGACGCCTTGCAAAGCGTTTTCAGCCTGAAATAGAGAAAATGAGCCGTTACTTTTTTCTACTCAAACGTGTGGATTTAGTCTGTAGCTCGGCCATTTTCAGACAGCATTTCACTACATGATTACATCATTTTGAGCTTTAGACCCTGTATTACACTGATGAGGCATTTTTAATGTTGAACTAAATGGAGAAGAAAAATGAGTCAGACTTTAAGCACCGTTTCAAATTTTAATTTAGAACAATATTTAGGGACCTGGTATGAAATTGCACGCTTGCCGATGAAGCACCAACCTGAAGACAGCACCGATATTTCTGCTGTCTATAGCTTGAATGAAAATGGTAAGGTTCGGGTTCAGAATCGCTGTCTGGATGGTGATGGCAAACTGGAGGAAGCTATTGCTGAAGCAACCATTGTCGATGCAGAACATGCCAAGCTTGAAGTCAGCTTTTTACCTGAAGGCCTGCGTTGGATTCCGTTTACCAAGGGCGATTACTGGGTATTAAAAATCGATCCCGATTATCAGACGGCGCTTGTAGGCGAGCCGAATAAAGAATATTTATGGTGATTGCATCGTGGTACCAGTCTGGATGAAACCACTCAACGCGAATATTTAAGTTATGCAGAATCCTTGGGTTATGATCTGTCTAATCTGATTCATACAGCGCATACTGGCCACAAAACCGCTTAAATTGCAATCAAAAGACCTCCATCAGGAGGTCTTTTTTATTCTCAATTTGGACGATGAAAGCTCATCAAAAAATGCTATGATGTGCGCAATTTAAATTGTCCCTTTCGACAGAAAATTGATTACAAAATAATCCATTTTGCTGTTAAAACGGCGATTTTTAACAGATTCAAATAGAGAGAACTATGCGCCAATATCTTGACCTTTTACAACATATCCTCGACAACGGCGGCGATAAAGGCGACCGTACCGGTACAGGTACACGTTCGGTATTTGGTCATCAAATGCGCTTTGATCTTTCGCAAGGTTTTCCTTTACTGACCACCAAAAAAGTTCATTTCCGCTCTATCGTGATCGAACTGTTGTGGTTCCTGAAAGGCGATACCAATGTTCAATATTTAAAAGACAATAAAGTCTCGATTTGGGACGAATGGGCAACCGCAGAACAGACTGCGCGTTTTGGCCGTCCTGAAGGCGAACTGGGTCCAGTTTACGGCCACCAATGGCGTAATTTTGGGGCCAGCAAAAATGCAGACAATAGTTATAATCAGGACGGTTTTGACCAGATCAAATGGTTGATCAATGAAATTAAAACCAATCCAAATTCGCGCCGTCTGATTGTATCGGGCTGGAACCCGAATGAGGCAGGTCAGGTCGCATTACCACCTTGCCATACCCTGTTCCAGTTCTTTGTACATAATGGCAAATTATCTTGTCAGTTGTATCAGCGCAGTGCCGATGTTTTTTTGGGTGTACCATTTAATATTGCCAGCTATGCTTTGTTGACGCATATGATCGCGCAAGTCTGTGATCTGGAGGTCGGTGACTTTGTCTGGACTGGCGGCGATACTCATTTGTACAGCAACCACTTCGAGCAAGCACAGTTACAGCTCAGCCGTGAGCCATTAGGCCTCTGTCAATTAAAACTAAATCCTGAGATCAAAGACCTGTTCGATTTCAAATTTGAAGATATCGAAATTGTCGGTTATGAATCTCATCCAGGAATTAAAGCCCCTGTCGCTGTTTAATTTTCTTTATTATAAAGTTCCCTCTCCTCTTAGGAGAGGACTAGGGAGAGGCCTTTTACCACACGTAAATCGCCAACTCCTTTCAAAATTATTCCTAGCCTAAAGCATGAAGGCAATCAATATAGATTTTTAACCTTTCTTTCGTACCAGTAAAAAATTATACGAAGGACTTTGGGCTTGATAAAAAGGATTCAATACATGTCATTTCAAGATTTAGAAGTTGTACACGTCGTCGCCATGGATCAGCAGCGTTGTATCGGCAAGGGCAATGACCTGCCTTGGCATATCTCTGCAGACCTGAAACACTTCAAGGAAATCACCCAAGGCGGTGTGGTGGTGATGGGTCGCAAGACACTAGAATCAATGGGACGTACTCTGCCTAAACGGGTGAACTGGGTGATTACCCGTGATCCAGACTGGGCATTTGCAGGCACCAAAGTCGCTTATAGCATTGAAGATGCGTTGAGTCAGGCCCTGACAGATGTGAAGGCTTCAGAAAAACCCGAAACCATTTTCATCATTGGTGGCGGTGAAATCTTTAAACAGACCATGAATATTACAGACCGTCTGGAACTGACCCATGTCGAACTGGATGTACAGGGCGATGCCTATTATCCAGAGATTCCAGCGGAATTTAAAAAGGTCGCCGCCGAGCAACATATCGACGACAAAACCGGCATTGCTTTTGAGTTCGCAACCTACAGAAAATAAAACCTATTTCTCATGAAAAAGTGATGATGCAGGGACGCGAATATATTTCCAGGCACTGGAGTCTGTGGCTGCTGGGCAGTCTGTTTACTTTATTCGTCATTCTGTCGAGTTTGTGGCTCAGCCTGATGCTTTGGGTGCATCAACCTATTGGAAAAATCGGCAGCTTGATGCTGATTGGACTCTGGCTGACCTTTGCACTGGTCGTTCTCGGGATTTATTTCACCCGGCATCTGATCTCCCGCCAAGTCGATAGCGTTCTTTATCTTCTGGCCTTTTTGTTTTGTCTGCTGGGATATTTTAGTCTGGAAGCGCGTCAGGATCGGGAGTGGAATCCTGAAGTTTCCCAGCTTTTGCATTATGAGCAGCAAGGCGATCAGGTCACTTTGCACAATATCCGCAACTTTGACTGGCAGGCCGATGGTCGCTATATCGAACGCTGGGAAAGCCGGAGTTTTGATCTAAATCAGATTACTGGCGTGAACATCATTACTTCCTACTGGATGGGGCCAAGAATAGCCCACACCCTTGTCAGCTTTGATTTTGCCAATCAAAAGCCACTCACCTTCTCGATTGAAATCCGTAAGGAAAAAAATGAGGAGTTTTCAGCGATTGGTGGCTTTTTCCGAAAATATGAACTGAGTCTGGTTGCATCAGACGAAAAGGATATTGTTTATACCCGCAGCAATGTCCGTGGTGAACAGGTCTATTTTTTCCCGGTAAAGATGCCGCAAGCTCAGGCTAAAGCGCTATTCAAGGAATATCTGCGTCAGGCCGATGAACTGGCACAAAAGCCAAAATGGTACAATACCCTGACCAGTAATTGCACCACACTGGTCTTTGATATGGTTCAGGCGGTATCGCAACAACAGCTACCCTCAGATTACCGACTGCTGGCCTCCGGCTATTTACCAAATTATCTCTATGACCTGAAAGTACTGGAACAGTCTTGGGATATGCGCACCTGGTATCAACGCGCGCATGTCAATCCACGGGTAGAACAGACCGCTAATCTCTCCAGTCAGGACTATTCAAGACTCATGCGACAAGGTCTACCGAAACCAGACATGCGATAACTGTGTAGCAAATCCACTTCAATAAAGATACAAAATCAACTGGAACCTTGATCATTTTTTTGTTTATATACAAATAGCTAGTCAATGATCAGAGTATCTCTCATGCTAAAAAAATTAACTGCAATCGCGATTTTAGGCTCGGTTTTAACGGTCATGGGCTGCGAAACTGTGCCTAATACAGCCACGACACAAACCGCGAATCATTTACAACTTTTGCAAAATCGTACCTGGATTGCGACCCAGATTGGCAATACTGAAATCAAGACTGCGCCAACCGCACGCAATGTTCCGAGTCTGCAATTTGATGCCAGTACCCAGCGCGTTTCAGGTTCAGATAGCTGTAACCGGATTATGGGCAGCTACACAGCAGCGAAAGATACGCTGACCCTGAGCCAGATGGCCACTACCCGTATGGCCTGTATGAACAACGATCAGCTTGATCAGAAATTTAATGAAGCTTTAGCCAAAGTGACGCATTATCAGGTATTTGCTAAAACCTTAAAATTACTGGATCGCCATGGGAATCTCTTGATCCAGCTAGAAAGTGCTGCTCAGCCGCGTTAATACATCCCTACAAAAAGCCTGTATGGACAGGCTTTTTTATCTTTCATACTGATGAGCTGGAATTTAACCATCAGCCCAATTGAGTTATTTAATTGAATGAGGAATCAACCATGCAACAGGCACTTTTCGGTGGGGGATGCTTTTGGTGTACTGAAGCCGTATTTTTACAGATCCAGGGGGTTCAGCAGGTCGTCAGCGGTTATGCAGGTGGTCATACGACTGAGCCAAACTATGATGATGTCTGCGGAGGCAATACCGGCCATGCCGAAGTCATTCTGATCGATTTCGATGAAAACCAGGTTAACTATACCCAGTTGCTTGATGTATTTTTTGCGACCCATGATCCAACCACATTAAACCGTCAGGGCAATGATGTCGGCACCCAGTATCGTTCTGTAATTTATTATCTGAATGATGAACAGCAGCAACAGGCGCAGCAGGCGATCGATGCCCTGAAAGCCGATGGCATCAATGTGGTGACTGAACTGAGCCCTGCTCCAACTTTCTATCCGGCGGAAGACTATCATCAAAACTTCTTTGCCAAGAACCCGACCCAGGGCTATTGCAATTTTGCCATTCCGCCAAAATTGAATAAATTACGCAGCAAATTTACGACCCTATTAAAAACCCATTAAGATTCACGAAAAATGGGCATAAAAAAAGCGACTGCAATCAGTCGCTTTTTTTATTATCTAAATCTTAGTTATCGGTTGCAAAAGCAATATCGCTGAGTCCGGCTCCACTCGCACGCGACATGACTTGCGCCACCGAGTCATAACGTGATTCTTTATCCGCTTTCAACACAATAGTCGGCTGACGTTCAGCTTGGCCCGCTTCATTAAAACGGGTTTCAAGCTGCTCTAGCGTCAGTACATCGCCATTCCAGGCAATGTCACCTTCGGCATTGATGCTGATCGTGACATTTTCAGGCGGCAGATCGATAATCTCCGCAGTAGTTTGTGGCAAGGTTAATGGAATTGATGGGTTCGCAACGGTCGCTGTCACCAGAAAGATGATCATCAATACCAACATAATGTCGATGAGGGGAATGAGGTTCATCTCATTCATGCCTACATCGTTGTCTTCACCCAGTTGAAAAGCCATTAAGCTTGACCTCCCACGAAACTCTGTTGTGTTACTTTTTCATCAGACTTTTTTGCAGCAGATTCCTGTTGCAGCATAGTATCAATCAGCAGACCATGTGCCTGATCTTGTAACTCGTGTGCCAAACCACGATTAGCACGGACACAGATGTTATAAGCCAGTACCGCAGGAATCGCGACTGCCAGACCTAAGCCAGTCATAATCAATGCTTCACCGACTGGGGTTGCCACTTGTGCCAGACCAGCCTGACCACTTTTACCAACAGCAACCAACGCATGGAAGATGCCCCATACCGTACCGAACAAACCGACAAATGGTGAAATTGAGGCAATCGTACCCAGAACTGATACACCTTTTTCGGCATTGGCTTTTTCTGCTGAAATCTGGCGTAACAGTGCCTGTTCTGCCACTGCCTTACGCTGTTCAAAGCCCAAAGGAGCCAGTTTGGTTTTCAGTTGTTCCAATGCTTTAGATAACTGAGCATAGGCAATCTGTTTCAGCTGGCGAGTGCCCATCAAACGCAGCACAAAAATGGTCCATGTCGCGATCGACATTGCCAATAACACGAAATACAGCGTTTTACTGACTGCATCAGCGTGTTGCCAATAAACTGAAAAGTTCATATTCGAACTCCTAATGGGTGAGCCGTTATTTAACCTGAAAATCGAAAGGCTGTTCCACACGGGTTGGATAAGCCACACCATTTTCAACATATTTGGTGAGTTGTGCACGACGTACCGCGGCTTCTACTTTGCGCGTTACCGCCGGGCTACAACTTGAATTTCGTGCAGTCGCAGAAACTACTTTACCCTGCTCATTCGCTGAAACATCTACTACCAGTGAACAGGCTGATTTTAATTCACCTGCAGAGAGTGAGACTTTTGGTGAACGCTGCCAAGACACGCCCCCACCAATTGATACACTTTTCGGGGATGGCGGCGCAGCAGGTGCTGGCGGTGCCACAGGCGCAGGTGGCGCGACTGGAGCAGGTGCCGGTTTAACTTTAGTTTCAGTGACCACTGTCGGTACAACCGGACTTGGGGTTGGTTTTGCTTCAACTGGCGGTGCTTTAACCACTTTTGGCTCTTCAGCCTTTTTCACCTGCTCGATTTTTTCTACTTTTTTCGGTGGTGGTGGCAGCGGTTTATCGACAATTTTGACTTCTTTTGGCTTAGGCGGCTCTTTTTGTGGCTCGGCCTTCGGCTTTGGCGGTAAAGGTTTTGGCGCTTCCTGGAGTTTTACAAAGCGCACTTTTAAGGGTTGCTTATCAATGGGTGCCAGCTCAGGTGCTTTCATCTGGCTGATCGCATATAACACACCCACATGCCCAACCAGTACAGCCGCCACGATAGAGATGACTTTCTTTTTCATCTGATTCGGCGGTGTAGGCATTTGGGGCGCAGCAACTTGACTCATTAAATCTATTACCTTGAGGAGATGATGTGGAACAAACTATCAAGCTCATCGGTTAGCACAATTAAAGTATGCCAATAATAAATGAGAAGTGTTTTCATTTGCAACCGCTAATCCTACCTTTGACTGACTTTTTTTGCATCAAAACAAAAAAGGCACACTAAAAGTATGCCTTTTTAAAACTCAATGCAAGTCTTATTGGAACACGACAGTCTTGTTGCCATCGACAATAATACGGTCTTCCAAATGCCATTTTACCGCACGGGCCAATACATTACGTTCTACGTCCTGACCGAGTTCACGTAACTGCTCAACAGTAAAGTCATGGTTCACGCGCTCCACATCCTGCTCAATAATCGGACCTTGATCCAGATCAGCAGTCACATAGTGCGCAGTTGCACCGATCAGCTTCACGCCTTTTTCATAGGCCTGTTTGTACGGATTGGCACCTACAAAAGCCGGCAGGAAAGAATGGTGAATGTTGATCACTTTCATTTCCCACTTGCTGACAAATTCTTCATCCAGAATCTGCATATAACGCGCCAGCACCAGTAAGTCATTGCCCTGCATCAACTGGTCGATTTCTGCATAAGCTTCAGGTTTGTTGTCTTTGGTCACCGGCACAACTTCGAATGGAATGCCAAAATTTTCAACTGCTTCACGTAAAGTCTCGTGATTCGACACCACTTTGGTAATTTCACAAGGCAAACCACCACGCGCATGACGCCATAACAGCTCAAGCAAGGCATGATCGACTTTAGACACCAAAATACCGACTTTTTTCACGTCACTGACCAGAGCCAGACGCCATTGCATGCCATAGCGTTCCGCCACATTCGCTGCAAAAGTCTGGGTAATACTTTCTTTGCGACTTTGAAGATTATCTAATTCAAATTCAACGCGCATGAAGTAACGTCCGCCCTGCGCTGCTGTCGCATATTGGTCAAGCGCAGTAATGTTGGCACCTTGATGATACAAGAAGCTCGAAACAGCCTGCACGATGCCCGGCTTGTCTTCACAAGTAATCAATAAACGTGCGGTGTTAGCAGTCGTCATATTCATGTTGGTTTAAGTCACTAATCAGTTAAATTAAAAAATAAGCCGAGTATTCTAGCGCGTTTCTTGGATATTCTGAATAGTTTGTTCAGATTCAGAATCTTTAGACGACGACAGGCCGGCAAAAAGTTCCGAAGAGCCCAAACTACTCAATAAACCTTCATAGGTTTGACGACTTTCACCACGTAAATACGCCCCTTCCAAGAATACCATCTGGCGCAGTGCCTGCCAGACCCATTTTTCTTCCAGGGTATTGGAATCGGTCAGATGACCTGACATATACAGGAAATTGGTCCAGTTGGTCAGTACAATCCACAGGTTAATGATCAGTGCTTCAATTTCTGAATCGGTCATGTCCATCAGGCCTGCATTAACAAAGCCTTTATAGATTTTCTGGCCCTGCTGCATGACCTGCCCGGCAAAGCGTGGATACATCTTGCGAAAATCTTCGTTATTTTCTACCAGATGATAGACATCACGATGCAGGAAACGATAAGCCCATAGCTGACTGCTCAGTACCTGAAAATAATGCACCTTGTCATTGGCATCCAGCGCACGGTCATCCGGCAGCGCCAGCATTTCTAGCGTCTGATGCTGGTACTGTTCCATCAATTCTTTAATAATTTCATTTTTATTGCGGAAATGATAATACAAGTTACCCGGGCTCATGCCGAGTTCAGCCGCAATATGATTGGTGGTTACCGATCGTTCGCCACGCTCGTTAAACAGCTGCAAACTGAGCTGCAAGATACGCTCTTTAGTTTTTAAGGTTTTGGTTTGGGACATCCTAAAATAACCATTCAGTTCATGCATTAGCAGCCTAACACACAAAGTCACTTGACTAATTAGAGTATTTGCTCTAAAAATTAATTAATCGATTTTTGAATAATGGTAGTGCGGCATGAACAGTCACACAAAAACAACATCAATGACACCACATTTTTTTGATAGCCAATATCTGAATGAAGTCTTGGCGCAACAAAAACACGCTTACTTACACTACCCTCTGCCGACTGCAAAGGAACGTATCGATCGTTTAGCTCGACTTAAGCGTATCTTAGTTAAGTATCAAGATCAATTTGCTGATGCAATTAATCAGGACTATGGTAACCGTTCAATCGGGGAAACCAAGATTGGTGAACTGCTCACCTGTCTGGAACATATCAAATATTACAGCAAAAACCTGACCCGGTGGATGAAACCCTCCAAGCGTCATGTCGGCATTATTCATCAGCCGGCTAAAGCCTGGGTACAATATCAGCCTTTAGGCGTGGTTGGGATTATCGCACCATGGAACTATCCGCTGTTGTTGTCGATTGGCCCCCTGATTTGCGCACTGGCGGCCGGCAACCATGCCATGATCAAAATTTCCAGTGCATCCGCTGCCTTTGGTGAAGTTTTAGAAAAAGCTTTGGCTGAAGCCTTCCCTAAAGAATTGGTCGCTGTGGTGAATGGTGGCGGTGTGATTTCAGATGCTTTCTGTCGTTTGCCTTTCGATAAACTGATTTTCACCGGCTCAACTGCAGTCGGTAAAACCGTCATGGCAGCCGCTGCCGAAAATCTGGTGCCGGTGATTCTGGAACTGGGCGGTAAATCGCCAGTACTGGTGCATCCATCGATTGATCTGCGCGATGTCGCGCAGCGGATTGCGGTGGGCAAACTCTGGAATGCCGGTCAGACCTGTGTAGCGCCAGACTATATGTTCCTGCCTCTCGGAAAAACTGCCGAGTTCATTGATCACTTTAAAGCCTGTGTCGAAAGCATGTATCCGGATATCACCCATAATCAGGATTACACCTCGATTATTAATGTCAAACAATATAACCGTCTGCAAGGCTATCTGGATGATGCGCGTGAACAGGGTGCGCAAGTCATTGAAATTAATCCGCGTAGTGAAAACTCGGCTGATCTGCGCAAGATTGCACCGACCATCGTGACCAATGTCACCCCGATGATGCAGATCATGCAGCATGAAATCTTTGGCCCACTGTTACCGATCATGGAATATGATCAAATTGACGATGTCATCGACTTTATTAATAGCCGTCCACGTCCACTTGCTTTATACTACTTCGACTTTGATCAGGCGCGTGCCGATTATGTCGCACAGCGTACCCATTCAGGGCATTTCGGGCAAAATACGGTACTGACCCATGTTGCGCAGGACGATCTACCATTTGGGGGTGTCGGTGCATCAGGTATGGGTAAATACCATGGCCCAGAAGGCTTCTTCAGTTTGTCGCATGAACGCTCAGTAATGTCGAATCCAAAGCTGTACAGCTTGAAATACATTCTGCCACCGTTCAATAAACCGATTCACAAGCTGATTTCGAAGACACTTCTCCGCTAAATGATCAAGGCATGAGCTATTGATATAGTTCGTGCCGCGTTTTGACGAAAATCGCTTGTCTTTTAAGCGCATTTTTGATATAAAACGCCCCTTGAATGATTTCAATCCGTTTATTTTTGACTGGCCATACAGATTTGCTGTTGGCTAAATCAATGGAGTTACACCATGTCTAAGGTTTGCCAAGTTACCGGCAAGCGTCCAGTCGTTGGTAACAACGTCTCACACGCCAACAACAAAACTAAGCGCCGGTTCGAGCCGAACCTGCACCACCACCGTTTCTGGTTAGAAAGCGAAAAACGTTTTGTACGTCTTCGTTTAACCACTAAAGGTATGCGTATTATCGACAAATTGGGCATTGAAAAGGTTGTTGCTGACCTACGTGCTCAAGGTCAAAAGATCTAAGGAGTCTGAACCATGCGTGATAAAATTCGCTTAGTTTCTTCAGCTGGTACAGGTTATTTCTATACCACGACTAAGAACAAACGTACTATGCCGGAAAAAATGGAAATCAAAAAATTTGATCCAAAAATCCGTCAACACGTAATCTTCAAAGAAGCTAAAATCAAATAATTTTAGTTTCTTTAAAAAAACGACCTTTGCGGGTCGTTTTTTTTTGCACTTTTTTTATCCGGCTTGATAAACTTTCTGCATGTTTTGGCACTTTTTGTGCTTATTTCCCAGCAAACCTAGCTAAAGGAGTATTTAGTGCCACATGACGTAGAGCTCATTATATTACTGGCTGTTGGTTTTGGCTTAGCTTTGGTCTTTGGCTATCTCGCTGCACGGCTGCGTCTTCCCCCTTTGATCGGCTATCTCATTGCCGGCATTCTGATTAGTCCCCACACACCCGGTGTGGTCGGTGATATTCATCTGGCCAACCAGCTGGCAGAACTTGGCGTCATGTTCCTGATGTTTGGTGTCGGGATGCATTTTTCCCTGAACGATCTGATGCAGGTCCGCCGGATTGCCCTGCCTGGTGCGATTTTACAGATTGCAGTTGCCACCTTGCTCGGGGTCGGAGTTTCGATGCTGTGGGGCTGGAGCTTTGGCTCAGCGCTGGTCTTCGGCCTAAGCTTGTCCTGTGCCAGTACCGTGGTGCTACTCAAAGCGCTTGGTGATCGCGGCCTGCTCGATTCGATCAATGGCCGGATTGCTGTTGGCTGGTTGCTGGTCGAAGATCTGGTCATGGTCTTGGCGCTGGTACTGTTACCTGCCACTGCGGTGCTTTTAGGTGGGCAAGCGCTGGAAGGTGCAAGCGATGAGAATATCTGGCTCACCTTAGGCATTACCCTGCTCAAAGTCGCAGGTTTTATTGCCTTCATGCTGATTATTGGTAAACGCTTGATTCCGATGATCATACAGGTGGTGGCACGTCTCGGTTCACGTGAGCTGTTTACCTTAACTGTGGTGGCAGCTGCTGTTTCGATTGCCTTTGGTGCCTATAAAGTCTTTGGCGTGTCGATGGCACTGGGTGCTTTCTTTGCCGGAATGGTCGTTAAGGAATCTGATTTCAGTCATCGTGCTGAAGAAGAAACCTTACCACTGCGTGAAATTTTCTCGATTTTATTCTTTGTTTCCGTCGGCATGCTGTTTGATCCGCGCATTTTGCTGGAACAGCCTTTACATGTACTGGCCGTGGTCGCGATTATCATGATTGGTAAAACTATTGCTGCGATGGCACTGGTGCTGTTCTTCCGTTATCCGATCAATACCGCCTTGACCGTCGGTGCTTCTCTGGCACAGATTGGTGAGTTCTCCTTTATTTTGGCTGCACTCGGTGTTTCGCTCAACCTGCTTTCGCTGGAAGGTCAAAACCTGATTCTAGCAGGTGCCTTAATTTCGATTACGCTTAACTCCTTTATCTTTTCCGCGATTGAGCCGGTACAGAAATGGATTCGGGAACGCTCGACTCTGGCCCGATTACTGGAACGCAGTGGTGACCCTCTGGCGATGTTACCCGATGAAGTCTCACAGGATTACCTGCGCGATCAGGTGGTCATTATTGGCCATGGTGAGGTGGGGCGTCGCATTACCCGCTCATTGATGCAAGAAAATATCAAGGTGGTCATTGCCGAAGAAAACCGTGACATCGTCGAAAACCTACGTGAGAAAGGCATTGCTGCGGTGTCTGGTGTTGCCACTGAGGCTGGCGTACTGATTCAGGCACATATCCAGCATGCGCGCTTACTGGTCATTTCCCCTATGGATATCATCGATATTCATAAAATTGTCGATATTGCCAAGACCTTGAATCCACAAATTCAGGTACTGGTCTGTGCAGAAAGCAAGGAAGAAGCTGAAGCCATTCGTCGGGATAATGTCGGTGCTGTTTATTATGCCAAAGAAGAAATGGCGAAAAATATGAGCAATCATATTTTGAACCAGATTGAGATCGCGCATCAGCATACGCCTTCTCATTAAAGTTTTTCTTTGAATAAACACTGAATAAAAAAAAGTTGCCGGATCTGGCAACTTTTTTTTATCAACATCAATATATCTTTGAACCAAAGACTTTATTAACACACTGGCTTCAGTCTGCTCATGACCCAAATTTTAAAATACTGATTTTTCATCTTCATTTTAAATGAACGTTTTTATGGTACTTAAAATCTGCCTAATTTAATAACCTATAAAACTCAAAAAGCACACCGATAGTGTGCTTTCTAAATAAGTTTCAACGATTAACTCATATACTTTGGTTCTTCATCCACAACTTCAGCCTGCCATTCATTGACCTGCTGTTCCAGCAAACCATAGAGTGCTGCCTGAATCATCTGTTGCGCAATCACGGGCGTCTGCTCTCCAAGTAGAGCTTTTACCTCATCATTAAATTGAATCATGACCAAAGGCTGTTTATGTGAGCCTGCATTGCGTAGAGCCAACGCGCCACCTTCAAGTTGAACGAGTTCTAAAATCGCGTCTTGATTACCAAATAAATCTTTCAACTGTTCTATAGACATATATCCTCCATGTTCAACATGGTGGCAAAGCGCCGGGTGCACTTTGCATCATTAGAGTAATTGATATAGGGTTAAAAATTGCAATTTCAAGTACAGCCGATCCGATTAAAATTCAATCATCTCATTACGAAAACCATCAATTAATTGCGTCAGGTCACGATGCCACTCTCTCAATATAGCAGTATCAGGTAACCACGCTTGTGGAGACTGTGTGACTTTAATGATGAGATTTGAGGAGGTTTCGTCTTCAGGTTCTGGGGTACTTGGTTCGGGCGCATACTGGCACAGACGGTACGCGCGCTTCAGTTCAGCAATGAAACCGCTCTTGGACAAATGTTGCAATACCGCCACTTCTGGCGAAATCTGGCCTTTGGCCGCCATCAGTTCTTCGATCGATTTTAGCGTCGGATGAGGATCATTCAGGCGATAGTAACGCACCAGTTCCTGTAAAAATGCTAACAAAGCACCATGCAAATGAAACACAGTTGCTTCACGTTGTGCCTGAGCCTGTTGTACATGTTCGGTTTGCTCTGCTTGCTGGCAGGATAGACGGGCAAAATACAGTTTTTGATTGGTACGGTCCGCATGATAGCGAGCAACACGGGTCATCGAGATTTCCTAAGGTTTAAAACAAATTTTGGCTTTTATAAAGTAAAAGGTTCGCCTGCATTTCGCAATCAAAAGATGTTTAGACTGAATCCATCCAGCACTGAAATTCAGAGCATTGAGCTCACTAATTAAGTACGGCGATACTAAATTGTAGCCATAAAAAAAGGAGCCTATCAAGTGCTCCTTTTTTGAGTTTAAGCCTGAGGCTTGTCTTCTGTGGCTTTCACGCGGATGCCATGTCCGTGTAGGCGTAAAGTGTTCAGGCCTTTAATGGCTTTGACTGCTTCACGGCCATGCGGCATTTCTACAAAAGCAAAACCTTTTGATTTGCCTGTTGCTGCATCAAGCACCAAAGTACAGGTCTCCACTGTGCCATATTCCTGGAACAGTTTCAGTAATTCGGCTTCTGTGACCGTACGTTCTAAATTACGAACTAAAATTTTCATCTTACAACCTTAAGAAGATAGGCAAAAAATATCAAAAAGCACGCGCCTACTCTACTTTTTGCATGAAACAACTTTGCCATAGTTTAATCGAGATCAATCCCAAAATCTAAATTAATCGACTTGCGTTCAATCAAGGCACTTTTTACAGTTTGCTGCCGGGTTTTGTAATGGGTTTCCGTGGTGCATAAATGCCGGGTGAGATCATTCAGGAAATAGCTTTCGACTTTACGCCCCTGCTCATCGACCGTTTCCCGCGCCCAATGATTCAGGTTCTGTTTGGTCAGAATTAATTCATTTTTTGCCCGGGTCAACGCCACATACAGCACACGACGTTCTTCTTCGACATCATCAAAATCACCTTGAGCACGCGCATGCGGATAATTCCCCGGCGTCACATTGGCTACATAACAGACATTTTGCTCGGTGCCTTTGGCCGAGTGAATGGTGATTAAGGTCACCACATCATGATCCGACTGGCGCTCGATTTCCGAGATTGACACCGGATCCAGTACATATTCCTCTAAAAATTCACTCAGCTGTGAATGCTTGGACGCCAGCTGTTTGACCAGTTCAAAATCACTCTGGCGACGTGGCCAATCCTTTTTATAGTTTTCCGCCAACTGCGATTCAATCGCCTGAATCGCAAGACCGACACAGGCTTGCACTTCGCCTTTGAGCACACTCATCTGCTGCATGATCAGAATGGTTTCTAATGGTATCTTGCCAAATTTTTCCAAATTATCTGCAATAGCTTCCATTTCCGGTTCAGCCAATAACTGCTGCGATAGCTTACTGGCACCCACATCACCAACACCATTCCACAGGGTCAAGAAACGCATCCAGGCGATATCATCCAGCGGATTGGCGACTACGCGCAGCATGCTGAGCAAATCTTTGACATGCGCCGTTTCCAGCAGCTTCATGCCACCAATAAAGCGATATGGCACATTAGCCGCGATACAAGCTGCTTCAATATGCCGTGCGGCAAAGCTGGAGCGTACCAAGACCATATGCTCGCCCCATTTGCTGCCTTGCAGATAATGACGCTCTTTAATATCAATCGCGATCCATTTAGCTTCATCAAATTCATTCGGGAAGATATGCATACGCGGCTTAATGCCTTCTCCGCGATACGCTTCCAGACGTTTGTCATATTTGATTTCAGACTGATCGAGCAGCCAGTTGGACAGATCCAGAATTTCCTGGGTCGAGCGGTAGTTTTTTTCTAATTTGAAAATCTGCGCATCTGGCACACGTTCTTTGAAATGGTGAATATTTTCAAAGTCTGCACCACGAAAGCCATAAATCGACTGCGCATCATCACCGACACAGAACAGGCTGATCCGGTCTTTAAGTGGCTCCAGCAAAGCCCATTGCAATGGATTAGTATCCTGCATTTCATCGACCAGCATATGCCGACAGATCGAAGCGACATAGTCGACCAGACCTTCGGACTGTGCCAGCGCCGTAGCCACTACCGCCAGAATATCGTCATAGTCCAGAAAGCTGCGTGCCTGCTTACGTGCTTCATATTCTTTCATGATTTCGGCAATCTGGTCTTTGAGAGCCAGATATTCAGGCATCTGTTTTTCCAGCGCCAGACTAAGCTTTTGCCGGGTATTCCTTGCAAAAGAATACAAATCACATAATTCCTGAGGCTTAGGCAGATGATTGGGATTTTTCTTGTCATCACGACCGCGAATCAGGCGGAACATCATCAGCTGATCATCACGATCAATAATCGAAAACTGTTCCAGACCAAAAGCTTTCGGAATACGGCGCAGCAGATACATACAGAAGGTATGAAAGGTCGAGGCCCGCAGTCCCTTGGCTTCTTCACCAAGTGCCAGTTCGACACGCGCCACAATTTCACTGGCAGCCCGGCGGGTAAAGGTCAGAATCTGAATCTGGTTGGCAGGCACACCCTGCTCAATCAAGTAAGCTGCGCGTGCCACGATGGTTTTGGTTTTGCCACAACCTGCCCCGGCCAGCACCAAACTGTGTTTTGCTTCTGTGGTCGCTGCTTGCTTTTGTTGGGGATTTAATTCATCAATCAGGGTGGCTAAACTCATTTTCACTCATCATTTTGTGGATGTATGTAGTTTAACAGATCGCTTCCAGAATTATGGCTTTTCAGTTGTCCTGAAACTGTCTCCAATTTTATTTCCTGATTTGATATTAGCTAACGACAGGGCGTGCTGGATTGCAGGAGAGAGAAATACTTTCACTGTGTCAAAAGATTTTTGACTATCTCAGTGACAGCTTTCTCCAAGTTCATTTCTGCATTTTTTAAGGCTTCTTCTAAAGGACAATCTGGTGGATTAATACCAATAATCTGGCTAAATCCTGACTCAAACAGATCCTCAATTCCTTCACCGGCTAAACCCGCAAAAGCAATTACCGGTTTATTGAAGTGTTTTGCAACCTGCGCTACACCAAACGGCGTTTTGCCAAATTTGGTTTGAAAATCAATTTTACCTTCACCGGTAAATACATAATCTGCTTGCGCTATTTTCTCGCTGAGTTGAACCTGTTCAATCATCAGCTCTACACCTGATCGAATAGAAGCAGCAGTGAATGCTATTAAACCAAAACCCAGTCCACCGGCAGCACCAGCCCCTGCAACATGACGATAATCACGGCCAAACTGCCCAGCGACTACATCGGCAAAATACCCAAAGTTTTGATCCAGTTGCTTGACCATTTCAGGCATTGCCCCTTTCTGTGGGCCAAAGATATAAGAGGCACCACTTGGCCCACACAACGGATTATTGACATCCGATGCAATGAGTATTTCAGTATCTGCTAAACGTGGATCCAGTTCGGATAGATCCATTGATTTGACCAGTTCTAAGTTTCCACCACAGACCTGAATTGACTCTCCCGCATGATTTAAAAACCGCACACCCAATGCTTGCGCCATGCCCGCACCCGCATCATTGGTGACACTGCCACCTAAACCGACAATGATTTTTTTCACTCCCAAGTCCAGCGCCCGTTTGATCATTTCTCCTGTGCCATAGGTTGTAGTCAGCATCGGGTTACGCTTTTCTGCTGCAAGCAAATGTATGCCATTGGCTTTGGCCATTTCAATCACGGCAGTCTGGCCTGCATCAACCATCCCCCAATAGGTCTGGATACGTTGCTCAGATAATGGCCCGGTCACTTCACATGCAATACTTTCCCCCTTCAAGCTTGAAATCAGTGCATCGACCGTGCCTTCACCGCCATCAGCCATTGGCACATGAATAATGTGGGCATCCGGAATGACGTTCTGAATACCGCGTTGCATGGCCTGACAAGCCTGCGCAGCAGACATGCTTTCTTTAAACGAGTCAGGAGCAAGCACAAAGGTGAGCGGCATGGTGTGATCTTTTATCCACAAATGAAGTCTAAATTGTGGATAAATCCAGCACTATCCACAAGTCTTTATTTCCAGCCCAGTTCAATTGCAGTTATCTCATTAATCAAGGTTTGATTTAAAGATTCTGGCATTTTACTGGTGGTTTGAGACAGTGGAATATGTCCTGCCATCAGCTCCGCCTTGGTTTGCGGAAATAAGGGTTGCTGATCTGGAAATGCATAACCCAGCGGATAAATCGGTTGACCTGTCGCTAAATCATATTTATCCGAAGCGCCAAAGGCATGCAGCAATTCATGCACCAATACAATTTTATTCTGTTTAGTCTGTTGCTTGGATGCAAATAGATTTATCGAACCAATCCGGCCTTTTTGCAAGGCAGTGGAATGTTTCAATTGCTTGGTCTGCACAGGATCATAGTAATTTAAAAATAAAGTCACATTAGCTGAAGGGTCTGAACTCTGTCGCTGTTTCCAAGCATAGAACCGGAATTTTAAACTCCATAAAACTGTATCGATGAGCGAGTCTTGCTCAGGGACTTTGGGTGGTAGAACTTGAAGCTCACGGCCTAAATTAAAATAAAAATAAGTCGGCTGTCCACGATACTGCTGAGCTGCTTTTTCCAGATATTCCCGCGCTCCATTCAGGTCCTGAGCTGACAGTTGCTGGATATATTGCTGTGTGGTCGGTAATCCATCGGCATTAATCGGATGCAGCAACACAATAATCGGCTTTGACCAGTTCTGGTTTTGATCACGATAGGCATTGACCGCGACAATCAATAAGATGATTAATAAAATCAGAATCCGAATCTTTTTCCACATATCGATTACACACTCTGCTTTTTCATTTTTCTTAAATACATCTGACTCATTTCTATTTTTGTTTCAAATAAATTTAAAGTTTTTATTAATCCTGACAATTTGGCTCTACCATAGTTACGAGAGTCAAAATCAGGCTTTACTGCACTGATATACTGCCCGACCATCCCTAAATTCGCCCATCCATTATCATCGGCATTATCTTTTACAGCTTTATAAATCAGATTCAGCGTAGCTCGATCCATCGTTTCAGGAAGATTCGAATTTTCCTTAGGCTGAGGCAAAATTTTATGATCAAGAGATTTGTCAGAGCTTAATACTTTCTTTTGGGAAACATTAGAAAGTTCATCATCTTCCTGTTGCTTGATTTCACTATCTACAAGTAAATTTTCGATATAAATGAACTTGTCACAGGCTTTCTTAAATGCTTCAGGTGTAGCTTTTTTGCCAAAGCCATACACAGTTAGACCATTTTCACGAATACGTGAAGCTAAGGGCGTGAAATCACTATCACTGGATACAATACAAAATCCATCTAATGCACCTGCATAAAGTAAATCCATAGCATCAATGATCAGGATCATATCCGTCGCATCTTTACCCTTGGTATAAGCGAATTGTTGTACCGGAGTGATGGCATGAGGAAGGAGTACATCTCGCCATTTCTTTAACGTTTCGCTGCTCCAGTCCCCATACACACGTTTGACACTGGCAATTCCATATTTCGCAACTTCTTCCAACACTAATGAAATCGCGTTGATAGAAGAATTATCCGCATCGATTAATACAGCGAATTTTTTTGTCTGAATATCCACATCCACCCCAAAATATTATTTTTAATTTTTTATATACATGATTCTGACATAAAAAATGCCGACTTTCGTCAGCATTTTTTTGAATCTTAGAGTTTAGGCTTCAACCCATTTCCCGTCCTGATAAACCAGAGACCATTTGGTTTGCTTACCTTCTGCAGTTTCCGAACCAATATATTGTGACTGGTTCTTACGGCTAAATTTTACCAGAGTTGGATTCCCTTCCGGGTCCACATCAGGTGCCTGCAAGATAAACTGATACTTTGGATCAAGCTGGTCGGCAACAGAACGAATCTCGGCCACTTTCGGTGCACGGGTTTCACGCACTTTCGGGAACTTGCTTGCCGCCAGGAATAAACCGGCTGCACCGTCACGCAGTACAAAGAAATCGTCATGCTTGGCAGAACGTAAATGCTCCATCTTGATCGGATCCACACGTGGAGGCGCAGGCTGACCGCTCTTTAAGACTTTACGGGTATTGTCACAGCTGGTACAGGCAAAATACGGACCAAAACGACCCGTCTTCAGCTGCATTTCACCATCACACTTGTCGCATGGGATACTCGGGCCATCATAGCCTTTAATTTTGAACTCACCTTCTTCAAGTTCAAAACCACTACAGTCCGGGTTATTCCCACAGATATGCAGTTTACGGCCGCCATCAATCACATAGCTGTCCATGGCAGTTTCACAGATCGGACAACGCTTCTTCGACATCAGGTCAGCAGTTTCCGCAGCCTCATCATCAGATAATGCAGCCAGAGACTCAACTGGTGTCAGGTTCAAGGTTCCTTTACAACGCTCTTTCGGCGGTAGGTTATAGCCTGAACAACCCAAGAATACGCCTGTGGTTCCGGTACGAATCTGCATTGGACGGTCACATTCTTTACAGTGTACTGCATCCACTTCTACAGGCTGATTACGGCGCATACCGTTCTCGCCTTGCGCCGTAGTCAAACGTTGCTTAAAATCGCCATAGAAGCTGTCTAATAACTCTTTCCAGTTACGCTCACCATCTGCTACTTTATCCAGCTGACCTTCAAGATCTGCGGTAAAGGCATAGTTCATCAGATTACTAAAATTTTCATCCAGACGATCGGTAACGATCTCACCCATCTTCTCGGCATAGAGACGACGGTTATCCAGTTTCACATAACCACGATCCTGAATGGTCGAGATAATCGCAGCATAGGTCGATGGACGGCCAATGCCTTTTTTCTCGAGTTCTTTGACCAGTGAGGCTTCAGTAAAACGAGCTGGTGGCTTGGTGAAATGTTGAGATGGATCAAGTTTCTCAAGTTTAAGCACTTCACCGACTTTGACCGCAGGCAATAAAATATCGTCATCGGCTTTATTGGCACCACGCACGCGGGTAAAGCCATCAAAGACCAAGGTACGGCCTTTGGCTTTCAGTTCTACGCCATTGGCATCCACCAAAATGGTAGAAGACAGATATTCTGCCGGAGTCATCTGACAAGCAACAAACTGGCGCCAGATCAAGTCATAGAGGCGCTGTGCATCACGCTCAACACCCACCAGACTGTCGCCTTTTAAGCCAACCATAGATGGACGAATCGCCTCATGCGCTTCTTGCGCACCGGCTTTATTGCCATAGCGGTTTGGTTTGGCCGGCAGGTACTTCTCACCAAATTCTGATTCGATATGGCCACGGACCATGCTTACCGCATCATCACTCAGGAAGGTCGAGTCGGTACGCATATAGGTAATGAAACCGGCTTCATACAGGCGCTGCGCCAACATCATGGTTTTCTTCACAGAAAAACCGAGACGGGTACTGGCCGCCTGTTGCAACGTTGACGTGATATAGGGCGCGCTTGGATTGACTTTGGTTGGCTTATCTTCACGGGCAGAAACGGTATAATCCGCATCTTTAATCAGGTTTAACAGTGCATCCGTTTCGTCTTTATTACGAAGCTTTAAAGTCTTGCCATTTTGCTTGACTGCTTCCAGACGGATGTCATCTTTTTTCGATTTGGTATCGGCAAACACCTGCCAGTATTCTTCAGGAATAAAGGCCCGAATTTCACGTTCGCGTTCAACCACCAGTTTCACCGCAACCGACTGTACACGACCGGCTGACAGGCCACGGGCAATCTTTTCCCAAAGCAATGGCGAAATCATAAAACCCACGACACGATCCAGGAAACGGCGTGCCTGCTGCGCATTGACTTTATTGGTATCCAGACGTGACGGATGCTTAAAGGCATCCTGAATCGCGTTTTTGGTAATTTCGTTGAAGACCACACGCTGATAACGCGAATCATCACCGCCGATGACTTCTTTTAAATGCCAGGCAATCGCTTCCCCTTCCCTGTCCATATCCGTTGCCAGATAGACTTCATCGACTTGCGATGCCAGTTTTTTCAGTTCGGCAACTACATGTTCTTTGCCAGGAAGGACTTCGTATTTGGCTTTCCAGTCATGTTCCGGATCGACACCCATGCGGTTAATTAACGCATTCTGTGATTTTTCAGCTTTTTCTGCATCCGTCAGTTTGGTACGTGTCGCCGGTTTTTTCTCTGTCGATTTTGCAGAACCGCCAGTCGGCAAGTCACGCACATGACCCACTGATGATTTTACGATGTAGTTCGGACCAAGGTACTTATTGATTGTTTTCGCTTTTGCAGGCGACTCCACAATCACTAGGGCACGCTTGCTTCCAGCGTCGGGAGACTTCGCTGTGCTGCTTTTTGATGTGGACCGAGGAGCGTTCGCCATAATTAACCGTTAATCCTGTTTATTTCTAAATTAAAGTTCAGCCAAAGCGTGTAACAGCGCTTTGATGTCGTCGAGTTGGGTCGCTCTTAAATCAGCTTCTTCATCCCAATACATACCGACACAGTTGGCCTGCATATCAATAGCATAAATGCCTTTTAATGCAATGGGAAAATCTTTAAATTTCTCATCACCCTGCACGATTTCGAGTTTATTATCGACAACACGGGCGCGCATCAAGGGTAAACGCGCATCTGGCATCAGCACACTGTAGTATGCGACCATACTGGCACGACTTTCAGTCGCCTTGGGAATTTTGGTCCAGTCCGGTGCCACCACCAGACGTGGATGCAAACCCATTTTACGGGCTTTATCACGCATCAGCCCCAAGGCTTTTTCTCGGGGACTTACACGTAACCCGAAAATCGACCCTATGACGAAAATGATGATGACCACCGTCACCCAGATTCCAGTGTTTTCCATAGTTCAACCTTTATGTTCTATTATTAGAGTTGCATAAGCACAATATAAAACGCAAGTTTGCACGATAAAATTAATTCAGGAACATTTCATGACTATATAAAATTTCGTGACCATTCCAGTAAATATAACCTTTCTCGATCAGCTCTTTCAGCAGCAAGCGAATGTCCGATTTCGGAAATAACTGTTCCAGTAAATCACGCAGCTCATAAATGTCTTTGGGTTTATTGCCCTGCAATTCACGCAGTTTACGTGCCACTTCCAGTTGTACCGGATCGATCCGGCCAAAGTTCTTGAACAGGTCTTGCTGTGCCGACTGGATTGGTGACCTGAGTATTTCAGATTCAACTGGAGCTTCTTCTGCCTTCAGTTGGGAAATGACCTGATCCAGTTTTGGATTTTCAACCGGGCTTTGTTCATCCAGATTGAGTTGCAGCCATTGTTTCAAAACTTTTTTGCGGAAGCTGATCTGCTCATCATAGCGTTTGACGATTTTCAGGTTAATCAGCATCCCGACCACATGCTGAGCTTTTACCGGCATCACTTGCAGAATATTCGCCACTGAGTTTTTTAGGGTTTCCACCGTATTCGGTTTGCCGCTCATTTTCCCTAACGCATCACAGTATTTTTTCACCAGTTGCAAGGCAGGTTTGTTCTTGATGGTATCCAGACTCGGAAGATGATTTTTAGGTTGATCGGTTGGAATGTTTGTCTCATCAGGCTGAATCTGAATCAGGTGACACGTAATATCAGAAGTTTGCAGCATCTGTTGCAACATTTCGCAACTGTCCATCGCCGAGATCAATTTAACCTCGGTTTCCGGCTCCAGTAGCGCCATAAGCTGACCGACAATGACCGCATATTCATATTCTTTTTGTGGCGATTCAGGCGTGTCCAGTACCACCACCTGACCACTGCTAACCCAGCCGGCAAGCTCGGTTAAATCCTCTAAGGAGAATTCAAATTTTCCAGCACAGCTAAACAGATATAAAGTCGAATAATGCGCCACAATCTCACGCATTAACTTGGCTGTGGGGAAATTATTTTCGAGGTCGAGTAGAACAACTTTTGGGTGCATGGGACGCAATTCCGGAATGTACCTGAGAGCCGGTATTAGAGTAGGAAGTGAGTGAAAGGTCAAATAATTTTACGACTGAATGGGTGCAGGCCTGTTTCGGCAGAGGGCCAAACTGCATTTTATGAAATGCCTGCAAGAAATCTGTTTACGAGCGCGAATGTTTGTTTTCAGCAGAAAAACTCTTTTAAACTTGATGATCGCGCTGCGCTTTATTACTTTTCTTTTATATGCGGATTTAATGCAATTTAAAAGCCAATTCAAAAAAATAATATTTCTCTTTTTAACATCTTATCGATTGGCTCATTTTTATTTTTCAATAAAAAACCCTTAGATCAGCTAAGGGTTGTTGTTGATTAAATCATTGGTTGCAAATTAATAATGCGGTGGGCGATCTGCAACCGGATCAAATTCTGCAATGCCTTCAGACAGATCTGAAGACTCAACACGTTGATATAACAGCATCATTTGCTTTTTCAGATCAGCAATTTCCAGGGTCTGTTTGGCCACCTGATCATTCAACTGTTCAACTAAATCGTCTAAAAATGCAATTCGCACTTGCAAATCTTCAATGGGTGCGGAAAATGACGCCTGATCATTTAGATTTTGTTGTTTAGTCATTTAAAGTCCTCATTGGGGATTTCAGGAAACATTATGGCCTATATTACCCTTAGGGATGTCCAACTTGCGTTTGGTGGACCCGCCCTGCTCAACGGCGCGAATTTTAACTTGGAGCGCGGCGAACGAGTGTGTTTGATTGGCCGTAATGGTGAGGGTAAGTCTACCTTACTTAAGCTGATTGAAGGAAGTTTACTGCCGGATAGCGGCGAAGTTTCATTACAAAATGGCATCACGATTTCGATGCTGGCGCAAGATGTACCGATGGACTCAGGCCGAGTGGCGGATATCGTGGCTGACGGTGCCGGTGAAGCGTCGGAAGTTTTGCGTGCCTACCATGCAGCCAGTGAAGCCTGTGTACTGGGCGATATGGACGCTTGTGACCGCATGGGTAATCTGCAACACAAAATGGACCAGCTCGATGGCTGGGCGCTGGAAACCAAGGTCAATTCGATTTTAAGCAAAATGGGTCTGGACCCAGATGCAGATCTTGCCGATTTGTCGGGTGGTCGTAAGCGTCGTGTCTTGCTGGCACGTGCCCTGCTCACCCAACCCGATGTGCTGTTACTCGATGAACCGACGAACCATTTAGACGTTGAAAGTATCGAATGGCTGGAAAAATTCCTGCTCGATCAAAACAATTTGACCCTACTGTTCATTTCGCATGACCGTGCCTTTGTCGATAGCATTGCCACCCGTATTGTCGAGCTGGATCGTGGTCAATTGCGCAGTTATGAAGGTAACTATTCACGTTACTTAGAACTCAAAGCCATGCAAATGGAAGCTGAAGAAAAGCAGAATGCGCTGTTTGATAAAAAGCTGGCTGAAGAAGAAGTCTGGATCCGTCAGGGCATCAAAGCACGCCGTACCCGTAACGAAGGTCGTGTTCGCGCCCTAAAAGCACTGCGTGAAGAATCCAAAGCGCGCCGTTCGCAACAAGGTAAAGTGGCGATGGCGACTCAGGATGCCAACCGTTCCGGCAAACTGGTCTTTGAGATTGAGAACCTGAGTGTGAAATTCGGTGACAATGCACCGATCATTAACAACTTCTCGGCACTGGTTTTACGCGGTGACCGTATCGGTCTGGTCGGTGATAACGGTGTCGGTAAAACCACACTGATTAAAGCCATTCTGGGCGAGCTTGAGCATGGCGGCACGGTGAAAACCGGTACACAGCTGGAAGTAGCCTATTTCGACCAACTGCGTAATGCACTGGATCTGGAAAAGTCGGTCAAAGATAATGTTTCTGAAGGTTCTGACCACGTGGATGTGAATGGTAACCGTCGTCATATCTATAGCTATTTACAGGACTTCCTGTTCTCGCCAGAACGTGCACGTACTCCAGTCAAAGCGTTGTCTGGTGGTGAACGCAACCGTATCTTATTGGCGAAACTGTTGCTGAAACCATCGAACCTGATTGTGATGGATGAGCCAACCAACGATCTGGATATGGTGACCTTAGAGTTACTGGAAGAAATGCTCGGTGGCTACAAAGGCACCCTACTGTTGATCTCGCATGACCGTGCCTTTATGGACAACGTGGTGACATCCACTTGGGTCTTTGATGGTAAAGGCAATATCGACGAATATGTCGGCGGTTATCAGGATTATCTTGAACAGCGTCCGGATCAAACCGTGGTTGACCAAAAAAGTGCCGTGAAAAAAGCCATGGCCAAAGCAGAAGCTGAGGCGGCACCGGTCGCTGCCAAGAAAGTTAAGCTTAGCTACAAGGACCAGCGTGCACTCGAACAGCTTCCAGCTGAAATGGAAGCGCTGGAAAAAGAGCAGACCGAGATCAATACACAACTGGCTGATGGCTCTTTATTTGTGACTGATTCCGATAAAGCACTGAAACTGTCTAAACGCTTATCCGAAATTGATGAGCTGTTACTGGAAAAATTAGAGCGTTGGGAAGAACTGGACAACCTAAGTAACGGCTAAATATTCCCCGAGCTTTTACTAAAGCATCTGTATTCGTACAGATGCTTTTTTATTTCAATAATCTTCTCTGTTAGACTGCATTTAATCTTTTGGCCCTAAATTGTTTTATGAGTACTCAGCCTGCATATCAACCCGGTGAATTTCAATGGTCATTCCTGTTACCTCAATATTGGGGCAAATGGCTAGGCATTATTTTCCTGATGATTCTGGCGATCTTACCTTGGGCCATTCAGCATCGTCTGGCGTCCCTGCTGGGCCACCTTTCTTTTAAATACTTGAAATCACGCCGTGAAACCACGCTGCGTAATCTGGAAGTCTGCTTTCCCGAATGGTCTGAAAAGCAGGTACAGGACAATGCCCGTCAGGTATTTATCGATCAAATGCTGGGGGTGTTTGAGACGCTGAATGCCTGGTACAGTCCGAAATGGTTTCAGGGCCGCGTCAGTATTGAAGGCTTGGAACATATTCAGAAGGCACAAGCCGCAGGCCAAGGCATGCTGTTATTAGGCACGCATTCAACTTTGCTCGATGCGGGTGGTTATCTTTGCGCACAATATTTTGAACCGGATGTGGTCTATCGTCCGCAGAATAATCCACTTTTGGACATGCTGATTTACCGTTGTCGCGCCACAATTTATGCCAATCAGATTGACCATGATGATATGCGCGGTCTGGTACGTAACCTGAAAAATGGCCATGCGATCTGGTACAGTCCGGATCAGGATTATGGTTTAAAACAAGGCGTGATGGCACCTTTTTTTGGCGTGCCTGCGGCGACTGTAACCGCACATCGCCGTTTACTGAAAATGACCAAAGCGGCTGCAATTCCTTTATATTTCTACCGTCATGGCGATATTAACAATCCGCGCTACCATGTGCTCATTGAACCGGCACTGGAAAACTTCCCTAGTGAGAATGAAGTTGAAGATGCCACTCGCGTGAACCGGGTGATTGAGCAGCAGTTGCGCATCGCACCGACCCAATATATGTGGTTCCACCGCCGTTTTAAGACTCGCCCTGAAGGTTATAAATCAATTTACTAAATCGATTTGATCACGGAATTTGAAGGGCTATAGCTTAAAATCATGTTTAAATAATTGAAATAATTTAACCCGAGCTCTACATCCTGTAAAACTCGGGTTAATGAGGTTGTGCTTTCACATATTATAATTCGTTCTGCTTTTTTGTGATTTCCCTTTCAGCATCATATCCATGATGTTTTCATTCAGCTTCGTCTTCCTTATGAGAATATCCTTTCTCGACTCCCTGTGCTGATAAACCTAGAATACCCAGATTCCCAACCCCTGCCCATTCGCAAGAAGCGTAAACTGTTGTAAGCAATATCGTACACTTTTCTTCTAAAAACCTATGAGATTTTGCCCCCTTCTTTATAAGCCAGGGCAACTTCATCAGTGACTATTTTTTCCTCTTTCTCTGCTTTCTGAATGCCCTCTTCAATGGCTTTTTGTGCTTCCTGCTCATCTTTATCAGTTTGTTCTAATTCTTCCTGAATATGCTCGAATACCCGACCGGTTTGTAAAACCAGAAAGACCGGAAAATGGTCAGAACCTACATGCGGTAAACGCTCCATGTGTACCAAGGCAAAATCGGTACTATGAAAGACGTGATCCAGCGACCAGCGGGAAAAAGGATAATCTGCGTGAAAAGTATTCACATAATGACGTCCTACCCGCGGATCCAGCAGCCCACTAATGCGTTGAAACAGGCGTGTGGTACGTGACCAGGCCACGTCATTCAGATCGCCCATGACGATACAGCTTTCATCCAGATCTTTAATCTGATCACCGACAATCAGCAGTTCAGCATCACGCAAGGTAGAATCCTTGGCCTCGGTCGGACTGGGTGGTTTGGGATGCAGACAGTAGAGCTGTACCGGTTGTCCTGAGCGTAAAATCACCGTGGTATGAATGGAGGGAATTTCATCACTCAGAATAAATTTAACCTCAGTTTCACTCAGTTCGAGCTTGCTATATAGATGCATGCCATACAGATTATCCAAAGGCACAGGCACGCGATAAGGATAATCAGCTTCAATCACCGAGAGTGCATTTTGCCAGTTTTGATCGGTTTCCAGAGTCAAAACCAGATCTGGCTGATGAATCTGGATCTGCTCGATCAGTAAATGATATTTGGTATTGGTAGTAAGTACATTGGAAACGACCAGGGAAATCTGACGTTGCGGATCCAGCTGATCCTGCTTGACCTGCTTGACCTGTTTTTTCCAGATAAAGGTATAGGGCAATACCATTTTCAACTGATAGGCCAAAGCTGCCATCAGACCGATAAAAAGCAGCTGATTCAACCAGTTCCAGGGATGATCAACCAGGAGAAAAAGAATAAAGGCGATAAAGCCCAATACCAGAATTTGTAATCGTGGAAAATCCGTACCCCGAATCCACCATTCATCGCGTGGTATCAGTGACCAGAAACTTAACCAAATGACAATGATTGCCAGAATTTGGATAACCCATATCATAAACTGCGCTCTTAATTAAGTTATTATTTTTTCTAAAAGAAAAATGACGTTATCAATTTTGTATGTATCATAAAGCAGATATTTCTCTCAAGAATATTGATGTTTTGATTGTGTAGCTCTTGCAGTTGGGTCCCTTTTTGGTACACTCGAATCCCTTTTGATTTTTTAACGCACCGAGGCAAAGTGACATGAAAGTAGGTCTGGTCGGTTGGCGCGGGATGGTCGGTTCCGTCCTTATGCAACGTATGGTTGAAGAGAATGATTTTGCTCATTTTGAGCCATTCTATTTCTCTACCAGTAATGCAGGCGGTGAAGCGCCGGCATTTGGCGGTAAGACCGCCCCAGCACTTATGGATGCATCAGACATTAACAGTCTGAAGCAAATGGATGTCATTATTACCTGTCAAGGTGGCGACTATACCTCTGAAGTTTTCCCGAAATTGAAAGCTGAAGGCTGGAACGGTTACTGGATTGATGCAGCATCAACCTTACGTATGGATGATGAAGCCATCATCGTACTTGATCCGGTCAACATGCATGTGATCAAAGATGGTTTGGTTAAAGGCACCAAGACTTTTGTCGGTGGTAACTGTACAGTTTCCTTGATGCTGATGGGCTTGGGCGGTCTGTTCCAGAACAATCTGGTGGAATGGGCAACGTCAATGACCTATCAGGCCGCTTCAGGTGCAGGCGCGCAAAACATGCGTGAACTGATCAATGGTATGGGTTATTTATATAACAATACCAAAGAGTTGCTAGATGATCCGCGTTCTCCAATTCTGGATATCGACTCTAGAATTGCTGAATTACAACGTGGTGAAGGCTTCCCGTCTGCAAACTTTGGCGTTCCTTTGGCTGGTTCACTCATTCCTTATATCGACAAGCAACTGGAAAGCGGCCAGTCGAAAGAAGAATGGAAAGGTCAGGTTGAAACCAACAAGATTCTGGGCAACCAGCAGATCGTGCCAATTGATGGTCACTGCGTGCGTATTGGTGCCATGCGTTGTCACTCTCAGGCATTAACCCTGAAATTGAAAAAAGATGTACCTTTGGATGAAATCGAAGACATCATTGCACGTGCCAATGACTGGTCTAAAGTGGTTCCAAATACTCGTGAAGCATCCATGACTGATCTGACGCCTGTTGCTGTAACAGGTACTTTAAGCGTTCCAGTCGGCCGTCTGCGCAAGCTGAATATGGGTAAAGAATATCTGGGTGCGTTCACTGTAGGTGACCAGTTGCTTTGGGGTGCGGCCGAGCCGTTACGCCGTATGCTGCGTATTCTGATTGATTATAAAAATACCTAATATCCTTTGGATATAAAGCCAAAAGCCGATCTTTATTGATCGGCTTTTTTATGTAACTATTGCGTAAGTATTTTACAAAAAACAAACATCCCGTTAATCTATAATTTTCGCTATGCGATAATGACTGAGCTCACGATTAAGATGACTGTATATAACAAATTAAAGCTTGCCATTTTAGCCATTGTCGCTTCACAAAACATTTATGCGATTAATGTAGATCCGGTTCAGATTCAGTCTGCCCCTGGGGAATTACTCTATGCAGAAATGACTTTTCGGCAGTCTAATATCAATTTGCCGATTGAAGTCAGTCTGGCTTCACCTGAAGATTTAATGTCAATTGGTGCATCGCATCAGCCGCCTGGTCATCTAAACTTTTTTACTCGGCGTAGCAATAATGGCACCGGGGTCATTACTATTACTTCTTCTCGACCAATGACAGAGCGCGAGCTGAATATTATTGTCAAAATCAAGGAAGGCAATGCCGCACGGCTGCAACATATTCGTACGCCCTTACAAGCTAAAACCGATTTATTAAAAGCCAGTCTCAAACAGAATGAACGCCCGCTTGCACCAGTTGTCGTCGTCAGTGAAAAAGATATTGCACTCAACTTACCCGTAAGTAGCCATTACAGTACAGCAGCTTCCACAGCCTTAAATAAGCCACCGGTTTTAGAAAAGCCGTTGGCATTGCAACGCACAGCACCACCTGCATTATCGAACACCTCCATTCCTAAAACCGCATTTGCGCCAGCTGGAATGACATCAAGTCCAGCGATTCAGGCTCAAGCGATTGCGCCTGTATTGAAAAGCGAGGCTGTAACTCCACCCGATACTCAAGCCCCAGTTAAAACTGCAGCGGCGCTTTCAGATTCAGTAAGGACCTCACAAGCAACTCTTGCATCGCCGGCTCCTGCAGCAGCCTCGACTACAAACAAACCAACCAGTACGATACCAGCAAATCAAAGTGCATCAGCACCAAATAAAGCAAATATGCAGAAAGCTGTAGAGTCCCATTCTGATCATCAAACTGCTTCCAGTGATCCATTGGTGAAAAAATTTGCTGAGGAACAAGCCAGAAAATCAACTGGATCAACTAATCCGGTGAAAACTCCAGCTCCAGTTACTACAAAAGCTTCACCAGTCAAAGCAACTCCGAATCAGACTCAACCTACTTATGTAGTTCAATCCAATGAGTCACTGTGGGGAATTGCCTCACGAATTGCTCAACAGCAGCAGCGCCCGGTCAATGAAGTCATGCAACAAATTAAAAAAGACAATGAGCATGCTTTTATTGGAGGAAATGCCAATCGTCTACGTAAAGGTGCTGCATTGAACTTAAATACGACTCATCCTACACCTGCGCCTATTAAAGTCACTGCGGCAAAGCAAACCGAGCTACCGTCTAAGCCTACTGGCAAGACTAAATACCGCCTGAATCAGGCAGAAATGAGCCTAGTGGCTGAGAACCAGCGCGATTCCGGGCAAGTTTCTGCAAACCAGAACACAGAACGCAATCAAACATCAAAGGAATTGTCATTAAAAGTTATGACAGCCCGAGAAAAAACCGTTAAATTACAGAGAAACGTAACTGAATTAGAATTGGCACTCAATCAGAAGGATCACAGAATTCAGTTATTAAATGCGCGTCTGGCCCAGCTACAACAACAGCTCAAAGCCCAACAAGCAGATAAGAAGCCAATTAATTAAAAAGTTACACATGACGATTTATTGGGATAGGCGAACTTAAACTACTCTATCCCCAAGGGGTAAAACATGCTGATTTATGTGATTCCATTAGTGATATTGATCATCGTATTAATTGTCTTTAAAAAACGACAAGATGCTCAAGAATCAGATAAAGCAAAAACTAAAACGGTAAAAGCGAAAAAACCTGGCTCTGCTTCAAAAGCTGCTCCACAAAGAACCAAAGTAGTGGAGCCAGTCGGGGTCACAAAAAAATCAGCAACACCATTATCGGCAGAAACACGCAAGAAAATTGAAGGCCTAATTCAGGAACGTAATTTTTTTGCCGCCGAAGCGCAGATTAATCAGGCGCTGAATCGTGACAATTCCCAACACGAACTTTATCTGTTGCTGTTAGATATTCATATCTTGCAGAAAGATGATTTTGCGATTACGCAACTCATTAATCATATTCGTGCACTCAACATTGACGATGTACTCAGCCCAGCTGAAGAAAAGAGAACGGCTTACGAAAAAACAAAAGCTACAGAATCGACTCAGACTGCTACACCTGCCACGCCCGTATCCAATAACACCGCCTTTGATGCCTTAAATCAAGCTACGCTGCCTGCGGATACTAAAACGGAATTGGCATTCGAGCAATTACAACAGGAAATCGCTCCAGCGAAAGAAGAACCATCACCTCTTGAGTTTAACTTTACGCCTAGTTCTGCACCTGCTGCACCAGTCACAACGAAGACTGAGCCTGTCGAGAATAAGAGTTTAGATTTTAATACCGCACCTAGTATTCCTCAGGCTGAACCGACTGAAACACCAGCTAAAAACAGTAATGAAATTCAATTTGACTTCGATTCTTTTAAAGTAGAGACCACTACAACTGAAGTTTCACCCTCTGCAGCTCGTGACACTCTAGAGCCAAATTTTGAAAAGAAAATAAGCGGCAATGAAATTGCTGACTTTGATCTCAAGTTAGAAAGTAACCATCCACAAACAGCTGCTGCCACTGAAGAAATCAAACCTCTAGATTTTTCTTTCTCGCTTGACACGCCAGTACCAGCAGCTGAGAAAACTGCAGTGCCAGCGACTGAGTTTGACCTGTCTAGCTTGACAGCTGCAGCACCTGTGGCAGAACCAGCGTCACAAACCAATCTATCAGGCATGGATTTCAAATTAGATCATTTAGAAACCACGCCAGAAGCGCCTGCTGCGACAGCGATGAGTTTCGATCTTCCTGCTACACCAGCTCAGGCAACGATAGATCAGCATGATCCGCTGGTGCAATCTTTCCCGGAATTACTGGATGTTAATGAAGCAGGTCTCAACCTGGATCTTGCGCAGCAATATATTCAACTCGGTGCCTATGCCGCTGCCCGTGAAGTCATTGCGGAGCGAGAAGCTGAATATACTCCTGAGCAACAACAACGCGCCGAGCAATTACTGAATCAAATCGCATCTTGATGCATTTCGATTTACACTAAAGCAGTCAATAATTGGCTGCTTTTTTTATGATAAAAAATATTGCATTAATTTATATGGGCGGCACATTCGGCTGCGTGGGGGATCCTCTCGCACCGATGCCTGCTGATTTATTTATTCCAAAGCTCGAACAGATACTTGCAGAGCAGTATTTTGTAGAATGCCACCATGCACCCGCCATTAAGGACAGTAGTGCCTGCACAGCAACCGACTGGTTGCAACTGGTACAGTTTATTCAGCAATTGCAATCGCGGCAAATCCAGCATTTTGTGATTATTCACGGTACAGATACGCTGAGTTATGCCAGTGCAGTACTGGCACATTTTATTGGAAACTCGGCGCATGTGGTGCTGACCGGTAGCCAATATCCGTTGCTGAATGCTCAAGGCAATGAACAGCGTGAATTTAGTGATGCCCTGGATAACCTGAAATTTGCACTAGATTCCATCAGCGAATGTAGCGCTGGAGTCTATCTGGCATTCCATCATCAGCTGCTACATGCGCAAACTGCACTGAAACAGCATACTACCGAGTTAAATGCCTTTGCAGGTCTTGAAGCCAATATCGCAATCCAAACCAGTCAAGCGTGTTATCAGATCGAAGCTAAAGATATTGTGAAAGCGGCTAAATTCAACTGTATGAGCATCATGATGCAGCCGGTTGATCTGACCCAGCAGCTGAATAACCTGAACAACCTCTTGGCTCGACCACCGCATTTTTTATTTCTGCAAGGTTTTGGCACTGGCAACCTGGCGGTCAATGACGCCATGATTGCGCTCATTGATCAACTCTATGAGCAGGGCTGTATTTGCGTCTTAACCACCCAAGTGCCTTTTGGTGCGACGGATCAGCGCTATGCCATTGCCGAATGGGTGAATCACTGCAAAATTTTGCTGAATGAAAGTTATGGACATGCGGATCTGTATGCAAAAGCCCTGAAAATGTATTTACAATACGACACTGTAGAGCAATGGCATCGTCATTGGTACGATCAATAAGGTTTTGAGGTCATTATGCAGCGTTTTGCGGTGGGAATTGAGTTTTGTGGGATGCATTATCGGGGATGGCAGACTCAACAGCCGGGAGTTGCAAGCGTACAGGAAACCATTGAAAAGGTCCTGAGCAAAGTTGCCGATCAACCGATTAGCCTGCATGGTGCCGGCCGCACGGATGCCGGGGTACATGCGACCAATATGGTGGCGCATTTTGATACGGATGCCGTGCGTTCTGAACGTGGCTGGCTAATGGGCTGCAATAGCCAACTCCCTAAAGACATCTCGATTCAGTGGATCAAAGAAATGGATCACAGCTTCCATGCCCGTTTTAAGGCACAGGCGCGCCGCTACCGATATGTGGTCTATAACCACCCTGTGCGCCCGGCATTGCTGCATAAACAGGTCACCCATGTCTATGCACCGCTTGATGTTGAACAGATGATATACGCCGCGAAAAAGTTTGAAGGCACGCATAACTTTGAAAGCTTCCGCGCCGCAGCCTGTCAGTCCAATCAGCCCGTTCGTCATGTCAGCCATTGCCGCTTGATTCAGCATGGTCAGTATCTGGTACTGGATATTCAGGCCGATGGCTTTCTGCACCATATGGTGCGCAATATCATGGGATGTTTATTGGAAATTGGTCAGGGCATGTATGCTGCCGATCATATTGATAATATTTTCGCGGCAGAAGACCGTAAAGCTGCTGGTGTGACTGCGCCAGCAGATGGTTTGTATTTTATTCATGCTGATTATCCGGCGCAGTTTGAATTACCTGAATTACCCTTAGGTCCGCACTGGCTGAATATGCCGGAATAGTTTTTAAATTTTTTAGAATATTTACCTCCCCTAACCCCTCCTATAAGGCATAGGTATCTACACAATTCCTGAACTTTGCGTTAAATTGAAGAGCATGCTCTTCAATTTAACATCTCTGGCCTGGATCAGCGTCTTGTCAAGCGCTATAACAGCCTTGTAAAGCTCAATATGAACCCTCTTGCTTCACTTGCTCCGGCAATCAAAGACCTGGCTTCTGCCCAAAAGTCGAGTTTCGCAACCACACAAGCGGTCTGGCGATTCCTGAATAATGACAAAATCTCTTTTAGTCAGTTAAACCAGCCAATTGAACATCTTGCATGTGAACAGATCAAGGCATCACCGCATCAATATGCATTGATTGTTCATGACTGGTCTCAGCTACAGTATGTGAAACACCATCATAAAATTCAGCGCCTGCAAAGAACCCATCAATATGATTCAGGCTATGAATTGCAAAGCAGTCTGCTGGTTGATGCAGCCTCGGGACTACCTATTGCGCCACTGGCGCAGACACTATCAGATGCCTCAGGCTGCTATTCCACATTCAGTCAACACTCTGCTGGGCGCAAATCTCATCTAGATTCACTTACCGAACAAATCAAAGTGATTGAACAATATCCCATTGAGAAAACATGTGTTCATATCATTGATCGTGAAGGTGACTCCATTGCCCACCTAAGGGAAATGAGCAGCCAGGGTTTTAAATGGCTGATTCGGGCGAAAGAAGGCCATCGAATTGAGCATCAGGGCAAAACATGCAAAGTTGCAGAAGCCGCAGAACGAGTAGAAACGCAGCAGGTCCAGCCGATTGCCTATAAAGGAAACCGGCATATGTTGCATGTGGGAGAAACTGCTATCCGGATAACACGTGCAGCAAAACCGAAGAGAAATGACGATTCAGGCCAACGGGTTGCTCCCCAGCCAGGGAGTGCGATTGAAGCCAGATTAATTGTTGCCGTAGTGAAAGATGATCAGGATAAGACCGTCGCAAGATGGTCACTAATCAGCAATGTTCCATCAGAGATTACTACGGTAGAGATGACGACCTGGTATTACTGGCGCTGGACAATTGAATGCTATTTCAAGCTGCTCAAGCAGGCAGGTCATGATATTGAAGCATGGCTTCAGACCAGACCTGAAGCCATTTTAAGGCGGTTACTGATTAGCTGTATGGCTTGTGTTTTAACTTGGCGAATCCAGCGTTCTGAAGATGAACACCATCAGAAAATTCGTGTATTTCTCACCCGTCTTTCAGGTCGGCAGCAGAAAAGAGGTAGGTTGGAAAGTGCACCTGCCTTATTGGCAGGGCTTTCGATTTTACTGAACACTCTTCAACTGCTCTCGGAATATTCAATAGATGAACTCAATGAGATAGCCACAATGGCATTAGGTATCTCATAGATGTGTAGATACCTATGCCTAAAAGGAGGGGAATTCCCACTGCTGTTCCATAGTTTGATTTAAATAAAAAACCTGAGTCCAAATCGTTAAAATATGAGTGCAAACAAACACTTTAACGACCAGGATTCAGGTTTTGTCACATCAGAATACCGTATTTCATCAGCTTATTAAACCCGTCGTGCGACAGGATTTTGAGCAACTTGCTAAAGTACACCATGTTGGACAGAAATTTAGAGCGGCTTCAAGATGGGATCAGTTTATTGCCATCTTGATGTCTCAACTTTCCTGCAGGCAAAGTCTGAGAGATATTCAATCCAATCTGGAGTGCCAACAGGACAAACTGAGTCATTTCGGAGCAAAGTCTATTCCCCGAAGTACACTGGCACGAATCAATGAGCAGCAGCCTGCTGCCTTGTATCAACAGCTCTTTTACAAGTTGCTTAAATACTATGAACACTCAAAAGTAGCCCATAAATTTCGCTTTAAGAATCCATTATATTCCCTGGATGCCAGTCATATTGACCTGTCGCTTTCCTTATGTGAATGGGCCAAAGTTCACGACTCAAAAGCCAGCATGAAACTCAGCATAGGATTGAATCACAGCAATGATATTCCTGAGTTTATTGCAGTTGAAAATGGTAAAGAAAATGACATGTTACAAGGCCGAAAATTCCAGTTTCCCGCTGGCAGCATTGTGGTCTTTGATAAAGGCTATGTCGATTATCAATGGTATGCGAATCTAAGCGCTCAAAACGTTAGCTTTGTGACACGTTTTAGACCTAAATCGGTGTATCAGGTGATCCAGCAACATCCAGTGCTTGAATCCAAAGGCATTCTAAAAGATGAAACCATTCAGCTAAATAGCGCACATGCCCTAAAAAGAAAAGCCCCCGTATTAAGAAGAATTGAATATAGAGATCAGCAAAGTGGCAAGCACTTTAGCTTTCTCAGCAATAACTTTCATCTAGCTGCCTCTACCATTGCAGCGATTTACAAAGACCGCTGGAAAGTTGAATTGTTCTTTAAAGCGATTAAACAGAACCTGAAATTAAAAGCCTTTTTAGGCCGAAGCAAGAACGCCATTCAGACGCAAATCTGGATTGCGATGATCGCCTATTTACTGGTAAGTTTCGCTCAACATTTAGGGAAAAAAGGCTGGACAGTTCAGCGCTTACTCAGAATAATTCAAGTGAATTTATTTGAAATAAAAACCTTAAAAGCGTTATTTTCACCCGATAAAGTCCCCATCAAACAAGAGGAAGCTTAAATGAGCTTCCTCTTGTAAAAATTGTGGGACAGCAGTGGGGGAATTCCTCCCTTTTTTAAAGAGAGGTTAGGAGGGATTTTTAACGCTGCTTCCGCTTCCGATATTCCACTGGCGTTTCATTGGTCCAGCGTTTAAAGGCACGATAGAAGGTACTTGGCTCGGAAAAACCGGTCAGATAGACAATCCGCTCGACGCTCTCATTGGTACTCGCCAGCAAACGCTTGGCCAGACGACAGCGATAATCCGAGAGAATCTGCTGAAAGCTGGTATGTGCCTCACTCAGTTGTGTTCTCAAACGGCGTGGCGTGATGTTCAGCTGGGCTGCCACAGTTTCTAGCGTGGTTTCGCCACTCTCCAAAGTAGAGCCGATTGCACGACGTACTTCACCGACCAGATCATATCTTGCCAGTTCCTGTAGCTTTTCAATCGCCAGTTGCTCATGCAGCTGCAACAGCTCAGGTTCAGCCTGCCACAGCGGATATTCCAGGATAGTCGGATCGAAATACAAACGGGTTTCTTTCTGACCTAGACTGACCGGACACTCATAAACCCGGAAGTATTCATCATCAGGTGCCCCTTTATAAAAATTAAAATCGATATAAATCGGCTCAAAATGCCCTTCGGTAATAAATTTAAAGAAACGCAGTACACCTGACATAGCACATTCAGTAAAATGACGATTGACCAGACTCTCAGTAAAAGGCTGTTCACCATTGGTTAAATAGCAGCGATCATCTTCAATCACTAATTTGGCAGCAAAGGCATCACTGATCAGTCGCTGATAAGCCAAAGCACGTTTCAGTCCCTCACCAAAATTTTCAGATGAAACAAACAGGTGTTCAATGACCTGACCACGATAAAGTGGCAGGTGCTCACCCAGATGCAATCCAATATCCGGATCCTTGCTGACTTCCTCTGCCGCCACCCAAAAGGCATACTGGGCACTCAGCGGCGTACGGTCATTGGCCTCTACCTGATTTAAAGCCACTCCTGCTTTGGTCAAAAGTTCTTCTGTCGGCAACCCCGCACGACGAATCGCCTGATAGCCTAAACGCAATACGACTGATGCATCCGTTAGCTGACTCACTCAAAAGCCTTCCTTGTATGTACTTCATTTATACTTAAAAAGATTAATTTTAGATTAACTGTGATTGACCAAACTGACAACAGAAACAGGTGTCTTTTTAGTTAAAAAAATTATCGTGACAGTTCGCCTATTTTACTGGCAGATGATCAGTCTAACGCCCGTTTCGTCTTGTATTTTGCAAAAAAATTGACTATAATTTGCGCCTTTCCAATTTATTCATTCAGGTAGGCTATGGCCAATAAAGAGGAACTCATCGAGTTCGAAGGCGTTGTCACCGAGACGCTTCCTAATACTATGTTCCGTGTACGTTTAGAGAACGGTCACGAAGTGATTGCCCACATCTCTGGTAAAATGCGTAAACACTATATCCGTATTTTAACTGGCGACAGTGTGAAGGTTGAAATGACACCTTATGATTTGACTAAAGGTCGTATCACATATCGTGCACGCTAAGTTTTAGCGTAAGCAAAAGCCACTTTTAGTGGCTTTTTTATTACTTGAATTATTTATCAATCAATAAAATAATTTGACACAGCCTTATAAATTCACGACTATTCATTGAATTAAAAATAACATGTATAAAAACAATGAATATGAAATGCTTATCCCTACTTTCCAGCTTGTTTCTCGTTGCATGCGCTACCGGCGGCAATCAGCATCTGCATCAGTCTCTACAACCTTATGTAGGTCAAACTGCCGCACAGGTTCGTAGCCAGCTTGATCTTCGTGCCATTGGATTCAAGACCTCCCAGCAACCGATTCAAACCACAGAATTTCTCAGCTACACTATTTTTCGGGATATGAATATTCCAATGGGAACGCCGAATATTAGTCAGAGCATTCCGATCGGCGCACCAATGCCGATGCCCTCAAATGGTGGTTATAACATTGAGATGAAATGCCAAATCTGGTTTGACTTGAAAGATGAAATTGTTCAGGCGATTCGCTTTACCGGTAGAGCTTGCTGAGCTGTACTCATCGAGTTCAAAGCCTGTATCGGATTAAATCAGGGATCAACCTCACCACGCTAAACTTCTACCGTGTATCAAATCACAACAGTATTTTTGCATGGAATGCGCTTACACTCATTTTATTTGGTGTGAGGACAGCTCATGAAGTTCACACTGATTTTAGTATGCTGTACAGCATTCAGTTTGCTTAATGCATGCAGCACCACCTCATCAACAACTGCGCAGCGTGATGCCTATTTACAACAGTTCATTGGGCAGAGCAGCCAACTGATCGATCAAACTCTGGATCTAAAACGTTTAGGTTACCAGCAGATCAGTGAGCCTGAACGCAGCGCAAAACAATTAAGCTATGTGGTACAACGCCCCATTACCATTCCTTTGCCTGTAGCGCAGTTTCCTGCCACAGGGACAGGCACTGTACCGATTCCAGTGTCAGTAAGCCCTGCCGGCGGCTATGACGTCAAATTGCAATGTAAAATCACCTTCTTACTCAAAGATAATATTGCCACCGCGGTACGCACCACAGGCCGAACCTGTTAAGGGGTTTAAGCTTTGAAATTTCTATTATAAAAAAACGCAGCTCAAGGCTGCGTTTTTTTGAATCAAAACAGGCTTAGTTCAATGCAGCAACGACTGCTTGACCCATTTCAACCGTACCGACTTTTTGCATGCCTTCAGACATGATATCTGCCGTACGCAAGCCTTGATCCAAGACCTGACCTACTGCATCTTCAATCGCTTTAGCAGCCGCTTCTTCACGGAAGGTATAACGCAACATCATCGCCACCGAAAGAATCGTCGCTAATGGATTTGCCAGGTTTTGACCGGCGATATCTGGTGCAGAACCATGACAAGGCTCATACATGCCCTTGCCATTTTCATCCAGAGATGCCGATGGCAACATGCCGATTGAACCGGTCAACATCGCAGCTTCATCAGACAGGATATCACCGAACAGATTCGAGGTGACAATCACGTCAAACTGCTTTGGCGCACGCACCAGCTGCATCGCAGCATTGTCGACATACATGTGCGATAAATTAATTTCAGGATATTCGGCATCTTTCAGCGCAGTCACTGTCTGTTTCCACAGCTCAGTTACTTCAAGCACGTTAGCTTTATCCACTGAACACACTTTACCACCGCGCAAGTTGGCCATTTCAAAAGCGACTTTGGCGATACGCTTGATTTCAGACTCTGAATAAACGTCGGTGTTGTAGCCTTGCTTCTCACCATTTTCCAGTTCACGGATACCACGTGGCTGACCGAAGTAAATACCACCCGTTAATTCACGCACAATCAGAATATCCAGACCCGCCACGATTTCAGGTTTTAAGCTTGAAGCATCAGCCAGTTGCGGATAAAGAATCGCTGGGCGCAAGTTAGCAAACAGGTTCAGTTCGCTACGCAATTTCAATAAACCACGTTCTGGACGGATTGAACGCTCAATCGTATCCCATTTTGGACCACCCACGGCACCGAGTAGAATCGCATCGGCTTTTTTGGCCTGTTCAGAAGTCACTTCAGGATACGGTGAACTATGAGCATCAATGGCTGCACCACCGAGTAAGCCCTGTTCCCATGTCAAATCAAGATTAAATTTTTCATTTACGCGTGTGAGTACTTGCTCTGCGGCTTTTACAATTTCAGGGCCGATGCCGTCACCAGCTAAAATCAAAATTTGTTTAGACATGAGATTTTCCGTTTAAAACGTCAGATTCAGACCTGACAGAGGTTAAATTTTCTTTTCTACAAACTCTGCAATCCCGGTGACTGCATTATAGGGTTTGCAAAAACGACGAATGGTTTTTTGCTCTTGTACCAGATCTACGCAAAGCGGATCCGGCGCCGAAGAATTTAATAAACTGCTGCTACGCGCACTACGGTCACGAAACATTTTTAAGCTATAGCGGTTATTGGCCTGAAAACGATGGAATACATGTAAAGTTTCCGCTTTATCCTTACTGATCGGATAAAAACGCACGACCAGTTCATGCTGTCCTGCCGGCACAGATAAATAAATCGAATTGGCCTGATTTAAATTTTTGGCCTGCAAGCGCACCAGTTTCTGCTTCAGCGCCTCATCACTGATGCGGCCATTGTCGGCGTTGACAATAATGGTCTGATTGAAGCGTTCGAACTGACAATCTGGCGTCCCTGTACAGTAGATCAGGGCATTGCTTTTGCTCTCAGTATTTTCTTTGGCATGTTTGAGTTTCATCGTGTCGATGCTTTGACATGCAGTCAACAGCACCGATACTGAACTTAAAGCAAGCCACTGTTTCCAATAATTCGCCATAATGTCTGTCTTACCCAATCAAAAAACTCAATAATCTTCCGATATTAGCAAGGGCATCGCAGTGATGCCATGACAATTTTTACTGATTTATCCATGAATTTCGGCAAATACCCAAGGACGCGATTGTTTGGTTTTTTCTTCATAGGCACGAATATCATCCGCCACCTGCAAAGTTAAGCCAATATCATCCAGACCATTTAACAGGCAATGCTTGCGAAATGGATCAACTTCAAACTTAAAGCTTTCACCTGCAGGGGTGCGAACTTCTTGTGCCTGCAAGTCAATGGTTAATTGATAACCTTCATCTGCCGCACATTCCTTAAATAACTGCTCAACAATATCTTCAGCCAAAATCACGGGCAACATACCGTTTTTAAAACAGTTATTAAAGAAAATATCGGCAAAGCTTGGCGCAATAACAGTACGGAAACCGTATTCACTCAAAGCCCACGGCGCATGTTCACGGCTAGAACCACATCCAAAGTTGGCACGTGAAATTAAAATAGACGCACCCTGATAACGTGGCTGGTTCAAGACAAAGTCCGGATTGATCGGACGAACTGAATTGTCCTGACCTGGATAACCTTCATCCAAGTAACGCAATTCATCAAATAAATTGTCACCGAAACCGGTACGTTTGATCGATTTCAAAAACTGTTTTGGAATAATTAAATCGGTATCGACATTGGCACGGTCTAAAGGTGCAACGATACCTTGTTCAACGGTATAAGCTTTCATATTTATTTCCCAATGAATCCGTAACCTCTCCCTAGCCCTCACTTGCGCTTCGTTTTAAAGCAGTGCTTAAAACTCACTCAGGAGAGGGAACCCCTTCTCTTGCGCCATTTGGCTCATGGAGAAGGTCAGGATGAGGGCTTAAACTAGAATGAACGAACATCAACAAAGTGACCGGCTATCGCAGCAGCAGCTGCCATGGCTGGACTCACCAGATGGGTACGACCGCCATTGCCCTGACGACCTTCAAAGTTACGGTTCGAGGTCGAGGCACAATGCTCGCCCGGCTGTAATTTGTCGGCATTCATGGCCAAGCACATTGAACAGCCTGGTTCACGCCATTCGAAGCCCGCTTCGACAAATACCTTGTCCAAGCCTTCCGCTTCTGCCTGAGCTTTGACCAGACCAGAACCTGGAACTACCATCGCCTGTTTAATTGAGGCGGCAACTTTACGACCTTTGATCACTTCGGCTGCAGCACGAATATCTTCAATACGCGAATTGGTACATGAACCGATAAATACGCGATCCAGCTGAATCTCAGCCAAGGCCTGACCGGCATTTAAGCCCATATATTGATAAGCACGGTTCCAGTCATTGCGTTGTACCTCGTCTTTGGCTTGTTCCAAAGTCGGTACTGCCTGAGACACTGGAATAACCATCTCAGGAGAGGTCCCCCAAGACACTTGCGGCTCGATCTCTTCACCTTGCAACACGACTACTGTATCAAAATGTGCATCTTCATCCGAATGTAAGGTATTCCAATATGTAACCGCTTGATCCCACTGTTCTGCAGTCGGCGCATAAGGACGGCCTTTAACATATTCAATAGTCTTGTCATCGACAGCGACCATACCCACGCGTGCACCGGCTTCAATCGCCATATTACACACGGTCATACGACCTTCGATTGACATGTCACGGAACACCTGCCCACCAAATTCAATCGCGTGGCCTGTACCACCTGCGGTACCAATCTTGCCAATAATCGCCAAGACTACATCTTTTGGTGTCACACCTTGACCTAATTTGCCGTCAACGCGCACTAACATGTTTCTCATCTTCTTTTGAACCAGACATTGGGTCGCCAATACATGTTCAACTTCTGATGTACCGATACCGTGCGCCAAGCAGCCAAAAGCACCATGGGTTGCTGTATGCGAATCACCACAGACCACAGTCATGCCCGGCAAGGTCAAGCCTTGCTCCGGCCCGACCACATGCGCGATGCCCTGACGGATATCATTAATATCAAATTCAACAATATTAAAGGTCTTGCAGTTATCATCCAAAGTTTGTACCTGGATGCGCGAGGTTTCATCTTCAATTCCGGCAACACCCTGTTCACGCTCTTTTTTCGAGGTCGGTACGTTATGATCCGGTGTGGCAATATTCGCGCTTAAACGCCATGGCTTGCGCCCGGCCAATTGCAAACCTTCAAAGGCCTGTGGAGAAGTCACTTCATGTAATAAGTGACGATCGATGTACAGTAAGGCAGAACCATCATCACGTTGCGTTACTAAATGGTCGTCCCACAATTTATCATATAATGTTTTTGCTGTTTGGGTTGCGCCTGCCATGTCGATGTACTCCACTGGACTGGGTAAATTCTTTCTCTGATTTTGATTATATCGCTGCAATCACATAAATCTAATTTATCATTTTTATCAGTTAAAAAACTTTTTGGAATCTTTTAAAAGCTGAATCAAATCATGCTTTAGTTTTATTTTTATAAATCTAGTTTTCCGATTAATTTATAAAAAATATTCGTTTTTACAAATTAAATGAGAATTATTATTATTTCTTCATCGGCAGAGATGATGATTTTGAGGAACTTCGACATGGCACATATTCAACGCTTTGTAGACAACAACCAACGCATGTTCAAAAAGACCTTCAGCTACTACATTATGCACATTACTGTGGCGATGATTGTGGGATACTTGGTAACCGGCAGTTTGACGATGGCCATTGCCTTAAGTTTATTAGAGCCAACGGTACAAGCAGTGGCTTTCTTCTTTCATGAAAAAATCTGGGAGGGTAATAATCAACAGCAGAATGAGGACATTACCGTCTAAGAATCTTCTGTCGAGGTTCCTGATGAAAGACTGCCTGCATAGGTGGTCTTTTTTAGTTTTTAAAATGCCAAAGCTTTGAAAATATATAGTAATTCAACACTGCAACATCAATGAGCTAATTTTACTTTGATTTATTCTTAAAATATAACAATAATAGATTTACACATAAAAATTCTTTATAGGTGATTAAGATGAATCTCGCAGCCTTTGAAGCCTTCGTGAAAGTCATGGAAACCGGTTCGATTTCTCTGGCCGCAGATCAGCTCTTCATTACCCAGCCTGCTGTTACCAAACGTATTCATAGTCTCGAAGAATACTTTGGGGTCAAGCTGTTTGAATCTGCCGGACGTGGCGTACAGGCCACCCATGCGGCGCACTCCCTGTTGCCTAAAGTGAAAAACTGGCTGAATGAACTCGGGGATATTCATTATACTTTGAGCCATGAACAGGGTCAGGTACAGGGCAAACTGAAAATTGGTACCAGTCATCATATTGGCCTGCATCATCTGCCGAGTCATTTGCGCCGTTATGTCCAGGAATATCCGGACGTGACCCTGGATGTGCATTTTGTTGATTCCGAGCAAGCACATGAACAGGTGATTGCCGGCGATCTGGAGCTAGCATTTTTAACCTTGCCGCCCCGTGGTGATGCGCGTCTAAATTACGTGACTATCTGGAATGATCCTCTGGTCTTTGTGGTGGCACCGTTTCATCCGCTGACGCAGCAAAAAAATCTGTGTCTGGAAGATTTGCTCGACTACCCGAGTCTATTGCCCTCATCACAGACCTATACCTCGCAGATCACCTTGGCTGAGTTTGAAAAACAGGGTATTAAACCGAAAGTCAGCATGAGTAACAATCCGCTGGAATCGATCCGGATGCTGGTATCGATTGGCTTAGGCTGGTCTGTGCTGCCAAAGACTCTGGTCAATCATGACTTGCACCAGCTGGATATCAATCTGGAAATGAATCGTCGCTTGGGCATGGTCTGGCATCCTGGTCGAACACAGTCCAAAGCAGCACAGGCTTTAGTTCAGCTCATGCAAGGCGCCTCCCTGTCTATTTAAGCTGTTTCTGAACATGCTGTATCCAAAACGGTGCAGCATTTTGTTACTTAAATACACCCCATCTGGCGATATCTTTCGAGTATTTTTAAGACAATTCCATTTCTTTGCAATGCAAAGGAATGCTTAAAATTATTCGATGGAGCCTGACGGATGCAGCTCGATTCTCCCCTAAAATCCCACTCTCAAGATAAAACCAATACAAGCAGCCTATGGCTTTCGGCCAAACCGATGCTGCTGCCCACGCCGGCACTTGATTTTGCCGATGAACAGACTGCCCGACACGGCCTGCGCGAATATTTCCTGAATACCTTTGACACCTATGAGCAACTGTTTGAATGTCTCAAGCATGAAGATGCTTTTTTCATCAAGCCCATTACTTTACGTCATCCGCTAATTTTTTATTTTGCGCATACCGCCACTTTTTTTGTCAATAAACTGCTGCTCAGCAAGCTAATTAGCGAACGCCTGAATCCGCATTTTGAAAGTATCTTCGCGATTGGTGTGGACGAGATGAGTTGGGACGATCTGGATGAAGTGCACTATGACTGGCCTACCGTGCAGGAAGTCCGTGATTATAGGCATCAAGTGCGTGCCCTGATCCTGAACATCCTTGAACATGCTCCGCTGACTCTGCCCTTAAACTGGCAAAACCCCTGGTGGACCATCATCATGGGCATTGAGCATGAACGGATTCATCTGGAAACTTCTTCCGTGCTGATCCGCCAGCATGCTCTGGAACATGTACGCCAGCATCCGCAGTGGCGCGCCAATATCATTACTGGCATGGCTCCGGATAATCACTTGCTGGAGGTACCTGACGGCAAGGTGCTTTTACAGAAAGATTTTAACCATCCATTTTATGGCTGGGACAATGAATACGGCCGGCATGAAGCCGAGGTTGCAGCTTTTGCAGCCTCCAAATATCTGGTATCGAATCAGGAATTTCTGGCCTTTGTCGAAGCTGATGGCTATCAGACCGAACACTACTGGAGTGAAGAAGGTCTAGGCTGGCTGCAATTTTCACAAGCTGCTCATCCCTGTTTCTGGCGCAAAACTGAATTAGGCTGGTCACTGCGATTGATGCTGGAAGAAGTGCCGATGCCTTGGGACTGGCCGGTAGAAGTGAATTATCATGAAGCCAAGGCTTTTTGTCAGTGGAAATCGCAACAGCTGGGAAAAACCATTCGCTTGCCGACTGAAGATGAATGGTATCGCCTGTATGCCGTTTCAGACCTGGATCCAGATTTACAAAGTCCTGAACAGGCCAATATCGAGTTGAAATACGGCACCAGCTCCTGTCCGGTGGATCATTTCAAGCAGGGTGATTTTTACGATATTCAAGGCAATGTCTGGCAGTGGACTGAAACCCCGATCTATCCATTTCAGGGTTTTCAGGTGCATCCATTTTATGATGATTTCAGTACACCGACCTTTGACGGTCGCCATAACCTGATGAAAGGTGGCTCCTGGATTTCGGCGGGCAATGAAGCTTTATATAGTTCCCGCTACGCCTTCAGACGGCATTTCTTTCAGCACGCTGGTTTTCGCTACGTCGCTTCTGATCAAGCATTGCAACATTTCCCTTCGCATTATGAAAGCGACCAGCTGGTCTCCCAATATCTGGAATTCCAGTATGGTATCGAATATTTTGGTATCGCTAATTTTGCCAAAACACTGGTCGATCTGGCACAACCCTATTTTCAGCAAACGCCGTGCCATCGTGCCTTAGATATTGGCTGTGCTACCGGCCGCGCCAGCTTTGAACTGGCACGCTCTTTTGATCAGGTAACCGGTTTGGACTTTTCGGCACGCTTTATCCAGCAAGCAGTTTATTTGGCTCAAGGCCATAGGGTACGTTATCAGCTGCCACTAGAAGGTGAATTAAGCGAAGAAAAAAGCTGTTCACTTGAAGATGTCGCTTTGGATCAGGTTGCGTCGAAAACGGAATTTTTTCAGGCCGATGCCTGCAACCTGAAAGCACATTTTAGTGGCTATGATTTTATTCTGGCAGCGAACCTGATTGACCGGCTGCATCATCCGAGAGATTTTTTGGCGCAGATTCATGAGCGTATGAATATAGGCGGCATTTTAATGCTGAGTTCGCCTTATACGTGGCTGGAAGAACATACGGCACGTAGTGAATGGCTGGGCGGTTTTCAGCAGGATGGGGAAAACATCACGACCTTGACTGGTATTTCCAACATTTTAACCCAGCACTTTGAATTGGTGGCCGAACCCCAAGATGTGCCTTTTGTGATTCGGGAAACGGCCAGAAAGTATCAACACACGCTGTCACAAGTCACGATCTGGAAACGTGTTCGCTAAAGGTAAGGTGATGGCCTAAAAAAAGCCAATCATACGATTGGCTTTATATCTTATCCTTCACTGGTTGAATTTTCATGTAAGGATTCATTGAGTTGATCTACCACAATCGCCCATTCGCCATCAGAGGCTATTTTCTCGCTTAAAAATTGACGTTGTGCCTCTGACCAATACGGCGCATCCAGTAAAGTCAGATCTTTATGCAATTGATGCTCGTGAATAAATGTTTCAATACCTTCTGCACTGGCATCCAAGCCAAGCTGCTGGAACAGATGTGTCATACGCGGTCGAACGTGAGTCATATCTCATACCTCAGAATCTACTATTGTTATCATGTCCTGTTTTTTGAGCATAGCATGTCTGATTCAGCCGGACTGTGAAAAAACATTAATATTCAAATGAGGCAAATAAAAAGCACAACCGAAGTTGTACTTAATAATCACATCAATGAGTTCGGAGTGATTAGATCGACCAGTCCTGTATTTCCCAGCCTTGTTCTTGGGCTAGAGTTTCCAAGCGATCATCCGGATTCACTGCAATCGCATGATCCGCATATTCCAGCAAGAAACGGTCATTAATCGAATCTGAATAGGCCCAAGACTCGGTTACATTGCGACCCTCCAGCCATTGTTCCAGACGCACCAGCTTGCCTTGCTGATAGCACGCTGTATTGATGACTTTACCAGTATATTTACCATCAATGACTTCAGCATTGGTGGCAATAATTTCAGTAATTCCGAATTCACGAAAAATGGGGGCGGTAATAAAGTCTGAAGTCGCGGTAATCCCCACTAAGGTATGCCCTGCTTCATGGTGGCGCCCAATGGCTTTAAAACCTTCAGGACGCATTTGTGGACGAATGACTTTTTGCATGAACAGTTGATGTAATTCAATCAAATAATCATTGTCATGTTGGGTTAGAAACTGGAACACAAATTCATTATAGGCATAAGGATCCAGCTCACCTTTTTTATAATCGTCATAGAACTTGTCATTCATGGCGCGATGCTGAACTGGATCGACCAGGCCCTCACTGACCAAAAACTCTCCCCAAGAATGATCCGAATCCGTGTTTAACAAGGTGTGATCGAGATCAAATAGCGCCAATTTCATGAAAATACTCGTTAAAACTGAAATTTAAGAAAAAAATTGTAAATCTATCTCCGCTAGTCGATAGAAATTCGTTAAGATCATAGCAATTTTAACATTTTTAAACTTTGCTTTTTTCGAGTTGGATAACGAAATAATGCTCCCCGATGGCAAAGGCATAAATTAAACAATTTTTAGGTAGCCAAATGATCGACTCTGAAGGTTTCCGACCGAATGTCGGGATCATTTTGGCAAACGATGCTGGACAAGTTTTATGGGCAAAACGCATTGGTCATAATGCATGGCAATTTCCACAAGGCGGGATCCAATATGGAGAAACCCCTGAGCAGGCACTCTATCGTGAGCTGAGAGAAGAAGTTGGCTTATTGCCCGAACACGTCCAGATAGTCGCGCAAACCAAAGGCTGGTTGCGCTATCGTTTGCCGCATCGATACATTCGTACGGACTCTGATCCGGTCTGTATCGGTCAAAAACAAAAGTGGTTTTTACTCAAACTCACGGCCCCCGTTCAGCATATTCAATTGAATCTGTCTGATCCGCCCGAATTTGATCAATGGCAATGGGTCAGTTATTGGTACCCACTCGGTCAAGTCGTGAATTTCAAACGTGATGTTTACCGCAAAGCCTTGGTGGAGTTGTGTCAGCAACTGCCCCAGCAAAAACCTTAAAAAATCGCATAAATAATGCAGATTTTTTACGCGGCTATTGTTATAAATAAACTTCATTACTGAAATTCTGAATAGACGGAGCAGACCTTATGTCGAATATGCAACTGGACACCTTGAGACGTATTGTTCAGGAGATCAATGCGTCCACCAGTTTGCATGAATCACTCGACATTATGGTCAAGCATGTGGCCGAGGCCATGCAGGTTGATGTCTGCTCGATCTACCTCCTCGATGAACGCAATCAGCGTTATCTGCTCATGGCGTCTAAAGGCCTGAATGCAGAATCTGTCGGCCATGTGTCTTTGCAGACCGGCGAAGGTCTGGTGGGCCTGGTTGGACAGCGTGAGGAAATTGTCAATCTGGACAATGCCCCTAAACACGAGCGCTTCCTGTTTTTACCTGAAACCGGTGAGGAAATTTATAACTCCTTCCTCGGTGTGCCAGTGATGTATCGCCGTAAGGTGATGGGTGTGCTGGTGGTTCAGAACAAAGAATCACAGGACTTTTCTGAAGCTGCTGAATCCTTTCTGGTGACACTCTGTGCGCAGCTTTCTGGCGTCATCGCCCATGCCCATGCCGTCGGCAATATCGATGTATTCCGTAAGCCAAGCAACCTGCCCGCCTATAAAACCTTTCAGGGAGTTTCTGGCTCCGGTGGTATTGCCTTAGGTCGTGCAGTGATTCTCTATCCGCCAGCAGATCTTGCCGCAGTCCCTGACCGTGAAGCGGATGACATTAGCGAAGAACTGGAGCTATTAGATAACGCCCTGAATTCAGTCCGCGAAGAAATTCAGTCGCTAGATGACAAAATGCAGGATGCGTTGATGGCCGAGGAACGCGCACTGTTTAGCGTGTTTTTGCGTATGCTGGATGAAAATGCCCTGCCTTCAGAAATCAAGGCCTTTATTCGTGAAGGTCACTGGGCACAAGGCGCCGTGCGAATTGTCATTGACAATCATGTGGCACAATTTTCCCAGATGGAAGATGATTATTTACGTGAGCGAGTGGCGGACTTAAAAGATCTGGGTCGCCGCATTCTGGCACGTTTACAGGAAGCCGATGCCAGTCACCGTGAATTGACCGATGAAAGTATTCTGATTGGTGAGGAAATATCGACGGCTGCACTGGTTGAACTGCCCGTAGATAAAATTGCCGCGATTGTCACTACCGAAGGCGCCATGAACTCGCATATGGTGATCGTGGCGCGTGCCCTTGGCATTCCCACCGTAGTCGGTGTAACCGAACTGCCAATCAATACCCTCGATGATGTGGAGATGATTGTCGATGCGCATCAGGGTCGGGTCTTTATTAATCCGCCACGTCGCCTGCGCAGTCGCTATAAAGAAATTCAAAAAGAAGAAGAACAGATTGCCAAAGATTTGCGTCAGTACGAAACCAAAGATGCAATTACCCCGGATGGCATCGCCGTAAAACTGTACGTCAACACCGGCCTGATGATTGATGTGGTGCGTGGCGTGCAGCGCGGTGCCAAAGGTGTCGGTTTATACCGTTCTGAAATTCCGTTTATGCTGCGTGACCGCTTCCCGGGCGAGGAAGAACAACGTGCGATTTATCGTCAGCAACTCAGTCATTTTGCCAATAAACCGGTGGTGATGCGAACGCTGGACATTGGTGCAGACAAAGACCTGCCGTATTTCTCGATTGAAGAAGAAAATTCGGCACTCGGCTGGCGTGGCATTCGTTTTACCCTGGATCATCCGGAAATTTTTTCTTCACAGATTCGCGCCATGCTCAAAGCCAGTATCGGACTGAATAACCTGCATATTCTGCTGCCGATGGTGACCAGTGTCAGCGAGGTCGAGGAAGCGCTCTATCTGCTGGAACGTGATCATGCGGCGATTCAGGAAGAAGAACAGGTCAAGGTAAACAAGCCTAAACTCGGTATTATGGTGGAAGTTCCCAGCGTACTATATCAGATTGATGAATTTTCCGAACTGGTCGATTTCTTCTCGGTCGGCTCCAACGATCTGACCCAATATCTGTTGGCCGTCGACCGTAATAATCCACGGGTGGCCAATGTCTATTCACACCTGCACCCTGCAGTAATGCGTGCCTTGACCCGTCTGGTTCAGGACTGTCATCGCAATGAAAAACCGGTCAGTATCTGCGGTGAAATGGCGGGTGATCCACTGTCTGCCGTTTTACTCATGGCCATGGGCTTTAATACCCTGTCGATGAGTTCAAGTAATATTTTGCGGGTACGTAAAACCATTTGTCATGTTCCGATGAGTGATGCACAGGAATTGCTGCAACATGTGTTAAAAATGGACAATCCACTCATGGTAAAAAGCTGGCTAGAATATTATTTCAGAACCCATGGTTTAGGGGATATGGTGAAATCAGCATCACGTATGGTGAGTGCCTAATACGGGACTTTTTCCAGTCCCTCGACAGTGGTAGAGGTGGTTATGGAATTTCTGGTCATCCTGTTCATGATTGTTGCGGTGTTTTATGTGGTCATTCTTGCACCAGCTTTGGCTGCCCGCAAAGAAGCTCATAATTCCGGTTCATCTTATATACGCCCTGCCAGCAATCGAGCAACGAGCTATGCCGATCGGCCTAAAATGACTCCATTATTGGGCATTGAAATTTCGGCATCGCAACGGCGGCGTTTAGGCAGAGATGACCCCTCCGTCATTGCCGCCAGACTCTATCACCAGCAAAAAGATCAATTTGCCAGTTTTCAGCAGGCCAGACCACAGCCTCACTCCCCTCACCACAACGCGCCAGTGCAAAGCAGACTCAATAAATTCTTTAATGACTTAATTGCGGATGAATCGACAACGCCATCCCGGCATCCGAATCAATATTCGCAAACTCGTAATAACCGGCCTGTCGCCCCGCTCTCTCCAGTTAAAACCAATCCTAAACAGTCACCGCGTCGTCCCCAGCCACCTTACCGACCTTAAGCGGCCATTAAAAAAGGGCGATCTTCCATGGAATATCGCCCTTGTCTGTGCTTGCTGTAGCCACGTTTTGCATTTTTCTTTCGGTCTACAAAGACCTGGCTTTTGTTGACTTCATACATGTGTTTTGCCACAAAATTGTGGATTACCACCTGCTCGGCTGTTTTTTTCTTGGCCATCTTGCTCTCTATATGATTTGGAAGAAGGAGTGAAATAATTATAGGGCCGACTGACTAATTTTCAAGCATATCTGCCAATGCTTTTTTAAAAATAAAGTCCATTTAGCTAGGATTTTCTGTATGCAAAAATGGGAGCTATAGCCAGAAAACACCCTTATTTCATTCATTATTTTTATGGGTTTCTTCAGCCAAACAAAACTCAATTAAAAAACTATTTAAAGTAAATCAGTTATAAAATGTATTTTAAATAACACTTTTCACTTATTATTTTTATCCTTTGATAAAAACATATTATGGACTTAGATATTGTTATTTTCGTTTAATCCCATTCATTATTCGAGTTATTCAAAATATATAGAATTTGATATTGTCAGAGAGTGGAAAACCCGTTACTTTTTTAAGAGTAACCATTTAATTTTCAATATTTTAAACTTTATTAACTTTAAAAATATTTTTTGAGTGATCTCACTCAATTATATCCTGAATTCCGTTTTGTGCTGTAACACCCTTTATTTAAAGATATTGTAAATATAGTGAAACCTGATCTGATTAGCATATATCTCAATATCTTATGAATACTAGATAAACGACACAAGATATTCAAAACTTGGAGAGGAAAGATGAGCCAAGATTTAAAAAAATGCCCTGTCACCCACCTGACCACTGAAGCTGGTGCACCTGTGGTCGACAACCAGAACAGTATGACGGCAGGTGCGCGTGGACCTTTACTTGCCCAGGATTTATGGCTGAATGAAAAACTGGCCAACTTTGTCCGTGAAGTGATTCCAGAGCGTCGTATGCATGCCAAAGGTTCAGGTGCTTTCGGTACCTTTACCGTGACCAATGATATTACGCAATATAGCCGCGCTAAAATTTTCTCTGAAGTCGGCAAAAAAACCGAAATGTTTGCGCGTTTCTCAACGGTGGCGGGTGAACGTGGTGCGGCCGATGCTGAACGTGATATTCGCGGTTTTGCACTGAAATTCTATACCGAAGAAGGCAACTGGGATCTGGTCGGCAATAACACCCCGGTATTTTTTCTGCGGGATGCCCGCAAGTTCCCTGACCTGAATAAAGCAGTCAAACGTGATCCGAAAACCAACAAGCGCAGTGCCACCAATAATTGGGATTTCTGGGCATTACTGCCTGAAGCCTTGCATCAAGTGACTATTGTCATGTCGGATCGTGGGATCCCGACCGGTTACCGTCATATGCATGGTTTTGGCAGCCATACTTTCAGCTTTATCAATGCCAAGAATGAACGCTTCTGGGTGAAATTCCATATGCGTACCCAGCAAGGTATTCAAAACCTGACCGATGCTGAAGCTGCAGACTTGATTGCCAAAGACCGTGAAAGCAGCCAGACCGACCTGTTTGATGCCATCGAACGTGGTGACTATCCAAAATGGAAAATGTACGTTCAGGTCATGCCAGAACTGGAAGCCGAAACAGTGCCTTATCATCCATTTGACCTAACCAAAGTCTGGCCAAAGGGCGATTATCCACTGATTGAAGTCGGTGAATTCGAACTGAACCGCAATCCGGAAAACTATTTCCAGGATGTGGAACAGGCTGCCTTTGCACCAAGCAACCTTGTACCGGGCATCAGCTATTCACCAGACCGTATGTTACAGGCTCGTCTGGTGAACTATGCCGATGCAGCGCGTTACCGTGTTGGCGTGAATCATTCACAGGTTCCGGTCAATGCTGCACGTTGTCCTGTTCATTCGAACCGCCGTGATGGTCAAGGCCGCATGGATGGCAACTATGGTTCATTGCCACATTACGAGCCGAATAGTTTCAGCCAGTGGCAGGAACAGCCGGAATTCAGAGAACCGCCACTAAAAATTACCGGTGATGCCGATTTCTGGGATTTCCGTGAAGATGACAATGATTACTTCAGCCAACCCCGTGCCCTGTTCAATCTGATGAATGACCAGCAGAAACAGGCTCTGTTTAATAACACGGCCGGAGCAATGGGTGATGCACTAGATTTCATCAAATACCGTCACATCCGCAACTGTTATAGCTGTGATCCAGCCTACGGCGAAGGCGTAGCACAAGCCCTCGGCATGACCGTAGCAGATGCCCAAGCAGCACGTGAAAGCGATCCAGCCAAAGGTTTGCCTAGCTTTCTCTAAGCCAGTTTAGACATGTATAGAAACCACCTTCGGGTGGTTTTTTATTGCAGCATCAAGCACTATAGAAACAAGCTGGCACAAAAAGAAATACAATAATGCATCCGAATATTGAAGACATCATTCAACAACACGACATTGTTTTATTTGATGCTGTTTGCGTGATCTGCAATGGCTGGGCACGGTTTTTGATTAAATACGATAAAAAGATTCAGTTTAAACTGGTTTCCGCCCAATCGCCTTTAGGTACGGCACTGCTCGAACATTATCAGATGCAAACCGAGCATTACACCACCATGCTCGTCATTCAAGATGGCACTCTCTATACCGAATCGACTGCCTTGCTGAAGGTGCTGCAGCATCTCGGTTTTCCCTTTAATTTAATGAGCGCAGGTTATTTGGTTCCGCGCTTTATCCGCGACTTTCTATATCGTGTGGTTGCTTTAAATCGTTACAGGCTATTTGGTAAAACCGAGTATTGCCTGATTCCATCCAGCGAAAATAAACGCCATTTTCTGGAAGAAGCTGTCTGTACTGGCCATTCAACTCATTTAATAGGAAGTGCTTAAACAATAATCCGCTTGCCTTCCCGTATGCAATAAAACGGATTAATTAACTTGGAAGAATGCTTGATGATCTCATGCAACTCATGTTCCGGTGCATCCCGGTCTTCATCTGTGAGCTGAAAAGTACGGTAATGAATCGCCAGTGAGCATTTGGCCTGCAAGTCATGATGGGCATGAAAGGCATCTTCCGGATTCATATGGATCGCACGCATCAGTTCACGTGGCTCATACGCTCCTATCGGAAGTAAGGCAATTCGCGGTGCACCCAGACGTTTACGAATTTCTTTAAAATGTGAGGCGTAGCCACTATCTCCGGCAAAGAAACAATGTTCCTTGCCATATAATAAAGAAAAGCCTCCCCAAAGTGCACAGTTCTGATCGCGCATACCGCGCCCTGAGGCATGTTGAGCCGGCGTATACACAATCCGGATCTCTTCAAAAAAGGCATTTTCCCACCAGTCCATTTCATGCACGGTGTAATGTTCTGGCAAATACCAGGCATTACCCAGACCGGTATAAATCGGCATCTCAAAAGTGTTGTGCAGCCATTCCAGACTGGCCAGATCCATATGATCATAATGGTTATGGCTGAGTAGTACAGCATCAATCTGGGGTAACTCATCCAGAGCAATGCCAGCCGGAATGACCCGCTGCGGACCCGTGGAAGCCGAAGGACTGGCATATTCCGACCAGACCGGGTCGGTCAGGAAATTATAGGGGCCGATCTGTATTAATGTGGTGGCGTGACCAATAAACCAGACTTGCCAGTCATCCAGAGCTGCATCTGGACGCTGCTGTGGCAATGCGCGCGGACGAGAAAAAAACTCGGCACGCTCTTCGTCAAGATTGACATTCCAGGTCTTGGATTTTCGGGTAATGAGCCATTTGTATAAATCAAAGCGACCGCGCGATAGAGAAGCATGCTCAAGATTACGAAACTGTTTTCCGTCGAAATGATCTGAATGCAGATACTCAAACACTGGCTTAGACCAGAGATGTTTCCAACTGGATTCCGTGATTAACTGGAATTTTTTAGTTTTGAGAAGATCTTGCATAAACATCCACTATTTATTATTCGCTATATGCAAGACAACAACCTCTTGAAATGGTCAAGCGGTGCATCTTTTAATGAGCATACAAACTAAAAACAGGCACACTGCAACATAGTATGAAATCCGTCACAGAAAATCATGTATGTTTTTGTTATTTTTAGCAAAAAAAATGGCATTTCATCGGCCTTATGGCTGGCTGAAGTCTGGGATTATCTAGAAAAATATTGCTCTTGTCCTTCTGTCTAAAAATACAAAATGATACTCAATATTTATAAGCCCATGCTGACAAAAGCATGTCTGCCCATTGATGATTTTATGATGAAATTCGCCATACCTCAGTATCATCACATCAATTGTGCGAGAAAGGCAAGTTGAGATCAAAATACCAACCTCAAGCGTTTTTTAGATCTTTATACACGACCTTGAGTTCGTTCCAGCCATACGGCCTTGGTTTGGGGTTTCACAAATAAAGCAATAATTTCCGGGTGCAGCTGTTTAATCTGCGCTTCGATCCGGTTGACACAGGCTTCAATGTCATCAGAAGTTAAATCATCTTTAAATTCCAGACTCAATGATGCAATGACTTGCTGAGCGCCCATCTGCTCAGTCAATACCCCATTGGCACTGAAAACTGCCGCATCCTGTTGAGCAATGTTTAATACATCTTCACGCAGTTTTGGATCTGCCGTTTCACCCAGTAACAAACCTTTGGTTTCACGTGCCAGAAACCAGGCAGATACTGCCAGCACGATACCAATTAAAATCGATGCGGCACCGTCCAATTCAGGAATATTCAGTTGATGCGCCAGAAAAATACCAACCAGAGCAATCACCAAACCGACCAGGGCGGCAGTATCTTCAAATAACACGGTAAAGGTCGTTGGATCTTTACTGTGTCGAAATGCTTCAAAATATCCCAGATTTCCCTTTTGTTTACGAAAGGTTTTTAAAGCCACTGACCATGAAAATCCTTCAAAAAGAATCGCCAGACCCAGCACAATATAATTGATCAATGGATCCCGCATGACTTCAGGCTGAAGAATATGCTGTATCCCTTGATAGATGGACACGATCGCACCCAAGGCAAAAACCATCAATGCCACAATAAAAGCCCAAAAATACAGTTCACGCCCATAACCAAAAGGATGTTTGGCATTTGCCGGTTTTTCTGATTTTTTCATCCCATACAGCAGTAAAATTTCATTCAAGGTATCCACTACCGAATGAATTGCTTCACTGAACATGGCAGAGCTATTGGTTATATAGGACGCAACAAATTTAACCAGCGCAATCGCCAGATTACCAAATAGAGCTGCATAAACTACGATTTTATTGGATTCAGACATCCTGACACTGTCCTAAATAAGCTTGTGCAAGCTTGAATGATTTATGTATCAAAATCTTAATCATTTATTTTTGAAAGTTGTTTTACAAATTGTTGCTTAGTCGTGATCTCCCACGTTGTTGAATCACTTTACTCTCTACTCAAATAATAAAAGGGCTTTCGCCCTTTTGGTTTTTACAGTTTTAATGCTTGGAAAAATACTGTTCGCGCCACTCTTTCCAGAAATACATGATGATCCCGAACATCACCACAGCAATTCCCGCAAAAGCATGACTGCTGATAATTTCATGATTTAAGGTTGCTCCCAATACCAGAGCAATCACCGGCGTCATCACATTACTCAATGAGACAGTCGAAGCATTTAGACGGCGAATCAGCCAGAAATAACACAGCATTGCCACAATCGAGGACATGATCATGGTAAATACAAAACCAATCATTGCCTGTGTGCTAGGCAACTGAGTCGGCATATGTTGCCAGATAAAGGGTACCAAAATGACTGAACTCGCTGCGGAGACCAGCAATGAACCCGTCGCCTGCGACATCGGACTCAAGGGTGCACTGATCTGTTTAACCCAGAAGATTGAGCTGATATAAGACACCATACTGATCAGCATCAGTACCACACCCCAAGGATTAATCTTGCTGTCTGCCGAGTCGGCAAAAACAAAACATAAACCGGCGACGGCCACTGCCATGCCGAGCCATTGCAGCCAGATCAGTTTATGGGTTTTTAAAATCACATGACCGATTAAACCGGCGATCAGCGGTGAAAAACCAAAAATTAGCGCCATCAAACCTGAGGTCAGATAATTGGCCGCCAGATAAATAAACAGCTGCGCACCGATTAAATTCAAACTGCCTGCCAGATAACTTTTCATTGAAGTGCGGTCAAAAGGCAGCGGGTCGCGCATGATCTTCAGCAGGAACAACGCAATAATCGAGGCACCAAAATAGCGAATGATCAGCACCCACATCGGGTGAATCTCGGCCACGCTCCAGACAATCGCCAGTGGCGTTGCCGCCCAGATCAGCACCAATAAAGCGTAAATACTTGCCGTGACCGGCAATGAAGATGAAGAACTCATAAGTCTCCTAAACGAGGCCAAGAAGTTCTGGATCAGCAACTTCAAAAATAGCGTATAGCGAATTCATGCTGAGATGAAGTTTTAATTTTTGATAAATTCATCAAGTTTCGTGCATAAAAAACAGACCTATGCAAAACATAGGTCTGTCCCAAGATATCTCAATACGACTTAAGCAATTTTGCGTAAGTCTTGCGCGATATCTAAATGTTTTTCAACATCAAACGCCGTATTTTTGCTGATCATTTTTTTCAAATGACGCATTTCTTTGGCTGCATTCACGGTAATCCCGCCAACGATCTGACCATCAGTCACACCGTACATCACGAATGAATTGTCTGCACCTTTGGCTGCATCCATTTCACCACGGATATGCCATTCAGCTGCGGCCATATCGCCGACAAACTGGAAGTTGATATTCAGCTGATCCGTCCAGAACCAGGCCGGATTGGCTTTCGGATGTTCCACACCCATCACGTGACGCGCGAAGATGCCTGCCTGAAGGTTGGCATTTTCCCAGGTTTCCACACGGCGGTGATTGCCACAGTCACGTAACTGGGTCGCAACATCGCCCGCTGCATAAATATCAGCATTCGAGGTTTGGCAGTGTTCATTCACTTTGATCGCAACATCAACATCCAGACCTACATCTAGCGCAAGCTGTGCATTTGGCACGATTCCGATTCCGTAAACTACAGCATCAGCACGCAGTTCTTCACCGCCTTCCAGCGTTACCACGACTTCTTCACCATCTAAACGGCAATCTGTAATCTTGGTTTCAAGACGCACATCGACCTGGTTTTGACGATGCTGCTCTAGCAGGAATTCGCTCAGGATTTGTGGTGAACAACGACCCATAACCATCGGACCCATTTCGATCACAGTCACCTGACAGTCTTTGTAACGTGCAGATGATGCCAACTCAAGACCAATCACGCCACCACCGATCAGGATGATACGGCGACCGGCTTGAAGTACAGGCACCAGTGCCTGTGAATCTTCCAAGTTACGCAGGGTATAGACGTGTTTGCCCAAAGCATCGAAATTAGGCAAACGGCGCGCGGCACCACCTGTTGCAAGCAAGAGCTTGTCGTAAGCAACAACATCACCGTTCAGGAGTTCAACCGTTTTCGCTTCGGCATTAATTTTCGCTACGCCATTGCCGCGAATCGTTTCTACGCCTAAATCTGCCAGTTTCTGTTCCGACAGGATTTCGATCTTGGTTTCTTCAGGTTTTAGAATCACATCTTTAGACAACGGTGGACGCTCATAAGGAAGATGGCTTTCATCACCAATTAAGGTAATTTTGCCTTCATACTTGTTGCCACGAAGTTCTAAAATTGCGCTCGCACCTGCCTGGCCAGCACCCACGATCACGATGTTGTTTACGTTGCTCATTTTCTTAACCTTTTAACTCTGCAGATACGATACCGAAGCCGGCAATCCATTCGCTGATGTCTTCATAGCAATGTGTGGTCATTTCATACTCACCCATTTCGCTTAAGGCAGCGAAGGCAGCCATCCAAGAACGGACTTCCTGACCACCACGACCACCATCATGGCGGATTTCAGCTTCAGTCATCGCTTCTAATGTTGCAAAATCAGCATGCTTGAAGGTTTCTAGCAGGGCAATATCCCATTCAGCATTCAAAGGCACGGCAACTGACGTATCCCCTGCTGCCAGCTTTTGACCCACTGCAATAATCTTGGATTGACGTGCATGACGTGCTTCAGGTGTTGGATAACGGCCTGCAATCAGGAACTCTTCTACTTCTGGTGGTACTGCACCCATTTGTGGTGTAGGTGGATCATGTGACAGACCACCGGTACCTAAAACAAGCACACGCTCATTTTCAAGATTTAAAGATTTGATGTATTGACCCACAGCACGGCCCAAAGCGATGGTACGCTTGGTGGTTGGCATCGGTGCAGCAGCGCCATTAATAAAAATTGGAATCGTTGGGTAACGATCAAGTTTACCTTCACACAGGAAATGTAAGGGCTGAGTCACGCCATGGTCAGCCTGCATACGGTATGAGTAGGCAACATCTACGCCTTCATCCAGTACACGTCGAACCAGATCTAATGCCTTGTCTTCAGGTACATCAATATGGTCATTATCTTTACCATAATCCCAGTCACCTGCAGCTTTGGCACGAATACCAACGCAGAAACTTGGCATCAGGTCATAGAAGAAACCATTAAAATGATCTGGACCAAAAGTGATGATCAGGGTTGGGTCGTAAGCTTTTACTTCGGCAGAGAGTTTTTCAAAAGCAGCACGAACTTTTTGCTCTTTTGATTGATCTTGAGGTGAAGCAAATTCCATTAAAGGACTGTGCGATGCACAAATAAGTTTAACGGCCATGAGAGACTCCTAGAAGGAAAGCAGCCCTGAGAGAAGAGGCTGCCGGTAAGTCCATTTGAATGAGACTAGATGTTTATTCGTCAAAAAAACCTGCACGTGGCTGACGTAGGCCACGAATACCCAGACCGCATTCTGCATTGATCAGAACACCAGTCAAAGGACGGTTGTTTTGACGAGATGCCAACAGCACGTATGAGCCGGTCATATCTTCCGGTTCAGGCAAGAAATTCAGTGGCATGCCACGTGCAATTTTCTCAGGATCACGTGCATCGAGCAGGCCCACATTTTCCTGACCGAGCGATGCCGCGCCTTTGATATTCACATTCATACCTGACGGTGCAACAGCGTTCACTCGTACTTTAGGCGCAAGCTCGTAAGCCAGTTCTTTCATAATCCCGACACCTGCATGCTTAGATGCAGTATATACAGGGCCTCCGCCAGCGGAGTACAGTGCCGAATTAGACAAAGTAAATATGATAGAACCTTCAGAAGCGATCAATGCATCCAGTGCAGCCTTCGCACCGAGGATCAGAGATTTGGTATTAATGCCCATAATCTCGTCAAAGGCTTTTTCCAGCTGCTCACCAGAGGTATTGACGATATCGGCATAGTGATCCCAAATACCGGCATTACCAACGAAACAATCGAGTTTACCGAAACGTTCCACAGTGGCTTGAACTGCACGAACGTTATCTGCATAGCTGGCTACATCACCTTCGATCGCAAGAACTTTTCCACCGAAGTGTTCATTTAATGCATCTACTTTAGCTTTTGAACGTTGAAGAACCGCAACTTGTGCACCTTCCTCAATAAAACGCTCGACCAAAGCCCAGCCTAAGCCTGAACCACCACCAGTAATAAGTGCAACTTCGCCCTGTAGCCAACCCATGCTTACTCTCCTGCCATCTCTACAAACAATTGACCATCTTCAACAATCACTGGGAATGTTTTGATTGGATCAGTTGCAGGTAGACACAATGCTTCACCTGTTTTTAAACAGAAACGTGCTGAATGCAATGGACATTCCACAGTACCGTCATCTTCAAGATAACCTTCAGACATAGAAGCATTACCATGACTGCATTTATCGTTCATAGCGAAGAATTCACCGCCATTGTTAAATACAGCCAGCGCTTCGATACCGTTTACGCCACAATCTACTTTTAACGCTTCGCCTTCGTCTAATTCGTCAACTTGGCAAACAAAAATCTTATTCATTAGAAGAACACACTCAAGTTATGTGAGCTATATGTCGCTTGATCAAGCGTGATCTTACGGTTGAAGATCTGGAAGCCGAGGCCACCTTCAACTTTACGGATCTTGTCATGGCGTTTACCGCAGTAAATGACAATGTCTTTCTCTTTTTGCGTACGATATAGCAAATAGGTTACGTACACGTCGTATTTGCCTTCAACTTCAGTTGGCTCTACGATCACGTTGCTCACCATGTGGGTGGTACGTGACGGAGGCTCTTCAGCCCAAGCCATACCGGTTTCCAGACGCGCTACACGACGCTCTAAAAGGTCTTTTGAATCGTTGAACACCCAAGTGGTAGGTGGTTCAACTGAACGACGACGGTCACGGGTTTGTGCGTTTGGTGTGGTACGTAGCGTGTAAGAAATATCTTCAGCTAACGTATCCAACCATTCGCGGAATTTCCAATCGTCTAGCAATTTTGCTTCGCGATACAGGAACTGACTAATTTGGTGATGAAGTTCTAAGCTGATTTGACTCATTTCATAAGCTCCTTCTCATATTCGTCAGCTGCTTTTTCCACGTCTTCCCATTTTTCATGGATCAATAAATCTGCCCAGCGGCGGTACATACCACGTGCTGCAGTTTCAGAGAAAATGTAGTTGGTGATACCCGGGATACCATCTTCACGTACTTTTTCGTTGCCTTTACCCATTTCCATAATGAGTTTATTTTGACGCGCTTTGTAACCACGTAAAACTTTTTGAATTTCAATCCAGTTCTCAGAGTCATCTTGCTCGAGGAAACCGGCTGGACCAAAGGCACGCGTTGCAGAACGTTCAAATGCTTCTTTCACTTCTTGAGATGCTTCAGCATCCGCAATACAGAATGCCCATACTTCGGTTTTGTTTGGACCACGTGGATGCCATACGCGAAGTGTTGCAGTACCGTTCAACCAAGACAAAGTTGGGAACATGGTGTTGTGACCTGCAAGACGCAGTGCACGAGTCTCGCCTAGGCGCTCTTTAACTTCGTCGTAAGTTTCACGGAAGTAGTTGGCAACTTCACCGTCAACCCATACGTTTGCGTCTGGTTTCTCTGTGAAGAAGAAGCCTGAACCATGACCACGTGAACCGTACTGGATCGCGTCTTTGGCAGTTTCCCAAACTGGACGAGCCGTTTGTGCAGCACCTAATTTCTTAGAAGATTCGTCGTCTGGTTTCGCGCCCAATACTTGGATCGCAGAAGCGTGAGAGAACAAGGCGTGGTATTGGTCAGATGCGAACTGTTCAGCCGCAAATTTCCAGTTACACTCGATTTCCCACTTGTGGACACCACCGATAATTTCTGTACCACCTGGACGACGGTCAACAACGCCATCTAAGTACCAAGCGATATCGCCCATGTATTCTTCAAGATCAGGTGTGGTTTCATCCCAACAAGCGAATACCAAGCCTTTGTAAGACTTCACACGATTCACTTCAACCAGACCCCATTGCTCTTTACATGCACCATGTGGGTAAGCACGATCTTCAAGCGGGATATCTTTTAAAGAACCGTCAATGCAGTATGACCAGCCGTGGTACGGGCAAGTAAATGCACGGGTATTACCACAGTCAGCGAAGCTTACACGCATAGAACGGTGACGGCACTGGTTTAAAAATGCTTTGATTGAGCCATCTTTTTGACGTGCCACAATGATTGGATCTTCGCCCATGTAGGTGTTGAAGAAATCACCAGCCTTAGGAATTTGGCTTTCATGGCAAAGGAATAACCAAGTACGACCGAAAACACGTTCGAGTTCTAATTCGTAAATGTCAGGATCTGTATAAATAGATGGCGTAATACGTCCATTTTGTGCATCGACTAAAGCATCGATTTCGCGCACATCAATTTTTCCACTCATGAAAAGCTCTCCTGTGACCTATCTTTGGCACAAAGTAATAGACTCAACTTTTCAACGATGATGGATTTGACAGCGTTTTTCGGGAAATATTTTTTTTGTTTCAATTAAGAGCTTAAAGCAATTATTAAGCACGTGAATTTTTATATTAAAACATCTATTAATTCCGCCAGAGCATTTAGTTTATGAATGGGAAAATAATCTTCACGACATAGTTGTTTATAGATTATACTTTGAGGAAATTATAGTAAGACATTTTTTGGATTACTCTTTGGGTTGATGACATGGAATTACGACACCTTCGCTACTTTATCACCGTTGCTGAAGAGCTCAATTTTAGTAAGGCAGCACTTAAACTTTATACGGCTCAACCCTCACTTAGCCAGCAAATCAAAGACCTGGAAGAAGATGTCGGGGTAAAGCTACTCAACCGAACCAAACGTAAAGTAGAGCTGACCGAAGAAGGCGCCGTATTCCTGGAACAGGCTCGTCTCACCCTGGCACAGGCGGACAAAGCCGTTGCCATGGCACGTCAGGTGTCACAGGCCAAGCAGCAAATGCTCCGCATCGGTTTTGTACCGGTGGCCGAGATGAAAATCTTCCCGTATATCTTGCCAAATCTACGTGTACAGAACTCGGATTTAAAAATTGAACTGCTCAGCCTGAACAACAATGAGCAAATGCGTTTGTTAAAAAAAGGTGATCTAGATCTGACATTTACCCGTCATAATTTCAATAGTGATGAAATTGAAAGCCAGTTCGTGATTCGTGAACCGCTGATTTTTCTCCTGCCTAAAGATCATCCCTTAGCAAAATACGAAAGAATTCCTGTTAAAGCATTGAATGGTATTGATTTTATTATTCCATCAGCAGAGCAGTCCTTGACCCTGAACCAGGCTATTCTGGACTTTGCCAAAGCCAACGGCATTGAACTCAATATCGTGCAAAAGGCCGATAATATTTTATTTAATATCAACTCGATCGGAATGGGCCTAGGCTGTACCATTTTGCCTGGCTATATTGCACCACTAACCATGGATAATACCGTGATTCGTCCGCTGGACGTGGAGTTGCCCTATTTAGACCTGTATGTCAGCTACCATAAAAACAACAAATCCTATGTCGTGAGCAAATTTCTTGAGCTTTTGACCCGTGTGTTCTATCTGGATATTAACCGTAGCGAACAAAATTAATCCTATTTCTTCCCTGCATTAGGCATATGCCATTCAACTTATGATAGGCATGTGCTTTTTTTGTTTTATTATTTTATGCTTAAGAATCCATTTTTAATTCTATTTTATAATAAAGAATCTATTTCTGGCGCTTAAATTTTTCACTTGCCCTTGACCCAAATTGTGTATTTTTAGCTCTAAATGTACTGCATTTACCACTTAAGTCTAATAAAGTTTCATTCGGATTTTTCTCAGTTTAAATAGCTCAAGCCTATAAAAATTATTAGATTTTTATATTTATTCAAATAAATGAGAATCAAACTCACTTAGGTGCGCTACCTTAAATATTTCCGATATAAAAAAGGATGACCAAAGCCATCCTTTTTTAAAACTGTATCAAACTTATTTTACGCCATGAACAGCCAGGTAGTTTTTGATCACAGTGTTGAACTCATCTGCTTTTTCAACTTGAGACCAGTGACCGCATTGGCTGAAGATATGTGCATCAGCATTTGGCACGATGTTCAGGATGTCCCAAGTACGAGAAACCGGAATCACCACGTCTTGCGTACCATGAATCAATAGTACAGGCACAGTAATGTCTTTCATTTTTTCGAAGTCTAATGGGAATTCGAAACGGTCACGGTCACGTGCGCCAACCACATCCATTAAACGATTTGATGCATAGTCATTTGCAGCAGAAGCAAAACGTACTTTTACCAGTTCATCAGTAATCAGGTCTTTGTTTACGACAAACATAGAAAGGGTTTTCTTGATTCCTTCTTCTGTAAGAACTGGGTTTGCGTGAGCTTTAAGTGCAGCTGTCTGTTTCGCACCGCCCGTACCCATAGACACGATACCCAAAATACGATCTGGATAATCCAATGCCATCTGGAATGCTAACCAGCCACCCAGAGAGTTACCGACCAACCAGGTTTTTTCGATACCCAAAGCGTCTAGCGTACGGATCGCATGATCTACCCAGGCACGGATACCATATTCAGTACCCGGTGCAACTACAGTCTGGCCATAACCAATGGTATCAATCGCGATACAACGCGCCTGCTCACCAATTTGTGGCAGGTTTAACCACCAGTTTGCCGCAGCCGATACACCCGTACCTGAACCGTGTAAAAATAGAATAGGCGTACCTTCACCAATTTCGTGGTAATGGGTCAACTCGCCTTCAGCGGTTTCAATCCATTTATCTTCTAAGCCAAAGAATGGATCTGTTTGATAGTCAGGGATTTGAACAGTGCTCATATTGCTTCCTCTTACAGTCTTTCGCTTGCGTGTCCCTCTATTTTCAAGAATTCGACGTCAAGTTGACTCATTAAAATGACTTGTGTACACCCTTATATTAACCGCTCAGCCGCAGCAAACTGATACAAAATTACGATTGCACCCTACAAAATAGATATAATTTAAGTATTTGTTTTATATATCAATTTAAAATAAAACCCTACTCAATCTAAGCCTTTAATGCAACAATGGAACGCTTAAACCAAAAAGCAGCCAGAAGACTGACTGCTTTTAAAATATACGGGTATTAGAATTTATGGGTATAAGTGGTGGCGACACGGTATTCTTGCAGGTCTGGTTTTGCTGGATTGGCAAAATTCACATCAATATACATCGCCTGTACACCCAAACCTTTTAATTTACCTTCTGGCACAGTGTAGTTCACGATGGCATTCACTTCATCCGTATTGAAGTTCTGACCTTGATACGCCCCAGTACCTTTCTGATCATAACCTTTGAAATATACTGCTGTTGCGTTTAGGCCTTTTGCACCCATTTCAGAGAAGTCATAGCCATAAGAAACACTCCATGACTTTTCTTCTGGTGCGGTAAAGGTCGCTACCCCCCAGTTCGCCAGATAAGGCTGTGGCACCCAGCCACCCAATGTCGGGAATGCACTATCACCAAACATTTGCTGGTAACCCACACCTACGCTATGTGCACCATGATTCACTTTTGCAGCGACAGATAATGCCTGGTTATCGATCTCACCATACAGCTTGTCACCTGACTCCGAGTTATCGAAGTAACGAATGTGGCTATCTAATTTGGTTTTTTCACCGAGCGCAGTTTTGTAATTCACACCCAGATAATGCTGTTGGTAAATGTCTTGAACATCGGCATACCAGTAGCTCGCCCCTACTTCTTTAGTAAGCTGGTGGTCTACACCCGCAATCCACATGCCATCAGCTTCAGCACCCGTATCATAGAAACTTGGTGGAGCAAATTTAGTTAAGTCACGGAACTGGTTGTCATAACGGTTGTTAATACCATCAATATACGCCAGAGTTAACTTGGTATCCTTAAGGTCTTTAGACTCTAACCAAGCGCCACTATAAGTCGTTAATAACTGACGGGATGGATCGAATACCAAGACTGGAGATACAGGCAATAACTCGCCGACTTTCAGCTCAGTTTGTGAAACTTTGGCTTTTAAGGTCGCGCCGACTTTACCGAAATGATCTTTTGATTCTTTGCCATCGTGCGGTAAAACCCAGTCCGGATTTTTATCATGGCCGTTGAGTTTGACTGCATGTTGCACCAGTACATCAGCACCAACCTGCACACCACCACCGATATCGTGATAACCGGACTTGGCATCCAGAGTCACCCCTTGTGACCAAGAACCCCAGTTACGTGATGAATAGTCATCTTGATACTGACGGTCTAGATAAAAGTTTTTAAATTTGAGTTGAACATTGCTGTCGTCAATAAAGTCTGCATTCGTTGCAGTTGTCCCTAAAGTTGCTGTCGCAGCAAGCATTGCAATCCATAAATTGTGACGACGCATGATGAGTTCCCCCATTCAGCTGATAAAATCCATGCAGCCATCATGCGCAAGTCGGTTTAAATAAAAAATCCGACCACAGTATTAAACTTTTGCTCTTTTAGCTCTGCATATTCCGGGCCCAGATTTAAGCACTCAATCTCTTAGATTTTAAACCGATTAATGAAAATAAAAATTTGACCAGATATTTAATTCAAATTTCTGTTTCCTTTATTAATAAGCGCAATTTTTTTAAAAACTTTAAGATAATATTTTTTATTTATCGTTTTTATGTTTAAGGAAAAAATTAAACTGAAATAATCTTCACATAGCACTATAACTAAAATATCTGAGATCAGAGTTTTAATATATTATTAAATCTACTTAATAATAAAAAAGCATCCAAATCGGATGCTTTTTTATTAGCCTTATTTTAATACGAATGCATTAAAAATTAAGCTTGTAACTCGCGCGCTTTAGACATGGTTAATGCCAGGTCTTCAATCATGTCTTCCTGACCACCTACCGTACCACGGCGACCCAGTTCCATCAGGATTTCACGTGCAGATACGCCATATTTCGCTTCAGCGCGTTTAGCAAACAACAGGAATGAAGAGTAAACACCCGCATAACCTAAAGTAGCCGCATCACGGTCTGCACGAATTGGGTTGTGCATCATTGGAATCACTAGATCTTCAGCAACATCTTGTACTTTGAACAAGTCAACGCCAGTGTCCATACCCATACGGTTTGCCACAGCGATAAACAGTTCAAGTGGCGTATTACCTGCGCCAGCACCCAAACCTGCAGATGCCAAGTCAACACGTACTGCACCTGCCTGAACCGCAGCAACAGTATTCGATACACCCATACCTAAGTTGTGGTGACCGTGGAAACCAAGCTCAATGCTTGGGTCCAAGTGTTGACGTAAGTGACCTACGCGATCAATAACGTCTTGAGGAAGCATATAACCTGCTGAATCTGTCACATAGATACAGTTTGCACCGTAAGACACCATCTTGTTTGCTTCTTCAAGCAATTTTTCAGGAGATGCCATATGCGCCAACATTAAGAAACCGACGGTGTCCATTTCTAGTTTACGTGCAGCGGTGATGTGCTGCTCAGAACAATCCGCTTCAGTACAATGCGTCGCCACACGAATGGTAGAGACACCAATTTCATGTGCCATTTTCAAATGGTCAACCGTACCGATACCAGGTAAAAGCAATGCAGAAATTTTTGCATTTTTCATACGTGGCACAACAGCGGATAAATATTCTTCATCCGTTGCAGCAGCAAAACCGTAGTTCACTGATGAACCGCCAAGGCCGTCACCGTGCGTTACTTCAATTAAAGGTACGCCGGCATCATCAAGTGCTGTTGAAATTGCAATCATTTGCTCAACAGTCGTTTGATGGCGCTGCGGGTGCATACCATCACGTAAAGTCATATCATGAACAATAATCTTAGACATTTTGGTATTCCTTTAAGCTTCAGCGGTGTTGAACACGTGTTCTGCGAACATTTCTGCAGTACGTGCAGCTGCTGCAGTCATAATATCCAGGTTGCCTGCGTATTTCGGCAGGAAGTCACCCAGACCTTCAACTTCCAAGTAAATTGATACGCGGTTGCCATCAAATACCGGACCATTTACCAGCTTGTAACCTGGTACGTATTTTTGAACTTCCTTGATCATGGCATGTACAGATTCAGTAATCGCTGCCTGATCCGGCTCACCTTCAACCAAGCAATGTACTGTGTCACGCATCATTAAAGGTGGCTCAGCCGGATTAATGATAATGATCGCTTTACCTTGTTTCGCGCCGCCGACTTTCTCGATTGCACCCGCAGTGGTACGTGTGAATTCATCAATGTTTTTACGCGTTCCCGGACCAACCGACTTAGTCGATACAGTTGCAATGATTTCGCCGTATTCAACAGGTTGAACGCGAGAAACCGCAGCCACCATCGGAATCGTTGCCTGACCGCCACATGTCACCATGTTCACGTTTGGTACTTCGCCCGCTTGTAGCAATGCTTCAAGGTTGACTGGTGGTACACAAAATGGACCAATCGCAGCAGGCGTTAAGTCGATCATCAACACGCCAAGTTCATTCAGCTTGCGGCTGTTTTCAGCATGGACATAGGCAGAAGTTGCATCGAATGCAATTTTGATGTCATCAGCAATCACATGAGGAAGCAGACCATCGACACCTTCAGCTGTGGTTTTTAAACCCATTTTCGCAGCACGCGCCAAACCTTCAGAAGTCGGGTCAATCCCCACCATCCAAACAGGCTCTAACCATTCGCTACGTTGTAATTTATAAAGCAAATCAGTACCAATATTCCCTGGACCGATCATTGCACATTTAATCTTTTTCATGAATGTACTCTCTTGGAATCTTGATTATTCAGCAGCGAATGCAGCGGTTACTGAACCGAAGCCTTCAATTTCAACCTTGAATTCATCACCTGGTTGCGCCACAACCATTGGACCTAAAGCACCCGTCAAGATGATGTCGCCTTTTAAAAGCGGACGGCCACGACGCACCATTTCATCTGCAAGCCAAACAGCAGCATTCAATGGGTTTGCAAGACATGCTTTACCCACGCCTTGAGAAACGACTTCCTCACCGCGCGTCATCACCATCTTGCAGTTCACAAGATCAAGTTTTTCTAACTTAACCGGCTGAGAACCCAAGACAAATGCAGCAGAAGATGCGTTATCCGCCACAGTATCAATCAGGCTAATTTTCCAGTTTTCGATACGGCTATCGACCACTTCAATTGCAGGCAGTGCATAATCAGTTGCGCTGATAATGTCTGCATACGTGTGTTTTTCTTTGGTTAAATCCTGGTTAATCACCAATGCGATTTCTGCTTCAACTTTCGGCTGAATCAGAAGGCCGGCTGGAATTGCTTCACCATCGCCATAAGCCATATCGGCAAATAACATACCGAAATCCGGCTGATCTACACCCAGTTGCGCTTGAACGACTTTAGACGTCAAACCGATTTTACGACCCACCAGACGGCGACCTTCAGACAAAGCACGCTCGGTATTCACTTCCTGAACGGCATAGGCGATATCTACGTCAGCACTTTCACCGCCAAGTTCCGGGCGAATCGGTGCAATCGCAGTTTGTGATAATTCAGCGCTACGAAGTGCTTGTGCAACTGATTCAACAACAGCAGAATTCGACATCAATGTTTCCTTAAACTGCAAAAATTAGGCTTATGCCGGGATCTAAGAGGGACAGAAAATAGGGACATGATCAGGCTGATCATCCGCATGGACTGCCTTTCTCAGAGCGAGCATAGGAATAAACAGTTTTAGGATGGGAAAAATCCGGCGTTTGTGCCAATAGTTATTTTATTTTTTGCTATAGCTATTATCTATAAGAATAATTTATAAAAAACGAAATAAAACAAAATCTTATTATTTAAAACACATCTCTATTTAGCAAAATAACTGCCGTAATATGACCGAATAAAATCAGTACAATTACGACTTTAGACTAAAAGATAAGAACCAGCGCTTAAATCTGCCGCATTCCCCAGCCAATTTAAACCGGGGAAATACATTCCTTGCACTGCAACCAAGATACTGGATTAAACTGCTGGTTTCCATTGGACTTTAGCCAACAATGCACTATGCAAAGCAGCCACATCATCCACGATACAGACTGGATTAAATTGAGCCAAAAGTTCAGGCGCATGTACGCCATAACTTACGCCAACACTTGGCATGGCAATATTTTGCGCCATTTCCAGATCATAAGACGTATCACCGACCATGATGGCATGTTCAGCCTGCACACCGGTTTCCGCCAGAATTTCTTCTAACATTAATGGATGAGGTTTAGAATGGGTTTCGCTGGCTGCGCGCGTAGTCACAAACAGCTCCTCACTGTTCGTCTGTTTCAATACACGATCCAGACCTTTACGACTTTTACCTGTAGCAACAGCCAGCTTTACGCCTTGCTGCTGTAAATCTGCGAGCATGTGCGCTACGCCTTCAAACCAGGAATCTCCTGACGAGTTGGCAACATAATGGTCGGAATAAGCCTGCAAAATATCCGTATGTAATTCTGGTACTGCCGGGAATAAACGCTGCGCGACTTCAGGCAAACCTAGGCCAATAATGCTTTTGGCATCTGCATTCGTTAAAGGCTGCTGAAATTGCTGTGCGGCAAACTGCAAACTCGCCACGATTTGACCAACTGAATCAAATAAAGTGCCATCCCAATCAAAAATGACCAATTTTGCAGGTGTGTTCATAAAGATTTCCTAGATTTGATTCAGGGTTAAGTAGCTTTAACACCTCTCCCTAGCCCCTCTTTAAGAACATAGGTATCTACACAATTCCTGAACTTTGCGTTAAATTGAAGAGCATGCTCTTCAATTTAACATCTCTGGCCTGGATCAGCGTCTTGTCAAGCGCTATAACAGCCTTGTAAAGCTCAATATGAACCCTCTTGCTTCACTTGCTCCGGCAATCAAAGACCTGGCTTCTGCCCAAAAGTCGAGTTTCGCAACCACACAAGCGGTCTGGCGATTCCTGAATAATGACAAAATCTCTTTTAGTCAGTTAAACCAGCCAATTGAACATCTTGCATGTGAACAGATCAAGGCATCACCGCATCAATATGCATTGATTGTTCATGACTGGTCTCAGCTACAGTATGTGAAACACCATCATAAAATTCAGCGCCTGCAAAGAACCCATCAATATGATTCAGGCTATGAATTGCAAAGCAGTCTGCTGGTTGATGCAGCCTCGGGACTACCTATTGCGCCACTGGCGCAGACACTATCAGATGCCTCAGGCTGCTATTCCACATTCAGTCAACACTCTGCTGGGCGCAAATCTCATCTAGATTCACTTACCGAACAAATCAAAGTGATTGAACAATATCCCATTGAGAAAACATGTGTTCATATCATTGATCGTGAAGGTGACTCCATTGCCCACCTAAGGGAAATGAGCAGCCAGGGTTTTAAATGGCTGATTCGGGCGAAAGAAGGCCATCGAATTGAGCATCAGGGCAAAACATGCAAAGTTGCAGAAGCCGCAGAACGAGTAGAAACGCAGCAGGTCCAGCCGATTGCCTATAAAGGAAACCGGCATATGTTGCATGTGGGAGAAACTGCTATCCGGATAACACGTGCAGCAAAACCGAAGAGAAATGACGATTCAGGCCAACGGGTTGCTCCCCAGCCAGGGAGTGCGATTGAAGCCAGATTAATTGTTGCCGTAGTGAAAGATGATCAGGATAAGACCGTCGCAAGATGGTCACTAATCAGCAATGTTCCATCAGAGATTACTACGGTAGAGATGACGACCTGGTATTACTGGCGCTGGACAATTGAATGCTATTTCAAGCTGCTCAAGCAGGCAGGTCATGATATTGAAGCATGGCTTCAGACCAGACCTGAAGCCATTTTAAGGCGGTTACTGATTAGCTGTATGGCTTGTGTTTTAACTTGGCGAATCCAGCGTTCTGAAGATGAACACCATCAGAAAATTCGTGTATTTCTCACCCGTCTTTCAGGTCGGCAGCAGAAAAGAGGTAGGTTGGAAAGTGCACCTGCCTTATTGGCAGGGCTTTCGATTTTACTGAACACTCTTCAACTGCTCTCGGAATATTCAATAGATGAACTCAATGAGATAGCCACAATGGCATTAGGTATCTCATAGATGTGTAGATACCTATGCTTTAAGAAAGAGGGGAATTCCCTCCTTTTTCAAAGGAGGATGAGGGTGGATTGAATTTATTAAAAGAAAAAAATAAGTCCTTACTGAGCAGCCGGTTTATCCGCTTTCTGCGCTCTTAACTGCGCCACCAGACTCTGCATATCTTCCGGCAATGGTGCTTCAATTGCTGGATAGCCCGGAATCTCCAGACGCATTGCATGTAAACACAAACGGCGTGGTTTTGGCCCACGATATTCTGTTTCATGACCATACTTTTCATCGCCTACAAGCGGATGACCAATACTCAACCCGTGTACACGAATCTGATGGGTACGACCAGAAAGCGGAGATGCATACACCAGCGTGGCATGCATAAAACGCTCTTGCACGTTCCACTGGGTTTTAGACTCTTTGCCTTCTTTCGGTGACACGCAGACGCGACGTTCACCATTGGCCAGCTCGTAACGATGTAAAGGTGCATCAATCAGCTGTTTATCCAGACTGACCTGCCCTTTTACCACAGCGGCATAGGTTTTTTTGATTTTATGTTCACGCAACATATCTTGTAATGTTTTCAACACGCTACGCTTTTTGGAAATCATCACCAGACCGGAAGTATCACGGTCAATCCGGTGAATCAATTCCAGATACTTTTTACCGGTTGCTGCACGTAAGCCTTCAATCAGACCATAGGCCACACCGCTACCGCCATGCACGGCAATCCCGGATGGCTTATTCACGACCATCAGACCTTCATCTTCATAAATCACACGGGCCAATAAGCCTTGTGCCACTTTGTCGGAAACCGGTGCTGCAGATTCATCTTTTTGTTCATAGCGAATCGGCGCAACGCGAATCTGGTCACCGATTGCAAGTTTGGTTTCTGCTTTAATGCGTTTTTTATTAACGCGAACCTGGCCTTCACGAATCAGACGATAGATACGGCTTTTTGGCACACCTTTCAGACGACTAAACAAGAAATTATCGATGCGTTGTCCATCTTGATGTTCATCCACTTCAAACCAAGTGACGTTTTGCCATTGTTGCGTAGAATTCATACAGTTACTATGACCCAAAAAATACTAAAATTGATTAAAAACTGATCACTTAGGTTATGCTTTACACAAGAAACATAAGCTTAGCCCATAGGCAGATGATGCAAGGTTTGATATAGTCAGCGCACGGAAACCATCGTTTGTGAGTAAAAGTTGAATCATTTCAGATTTTTCTGAACTTGATTGTTCAATTAAAGACTCACATGATACGGGAAGGTCCCCAAAGAATTATGCCACGCCGAAGGCTTATTATATCGGCAAACAAAGCAAACTGTTGCGTTTAATTGTACCTCAGGTACATAAATCAGTTTGTCTTAAAAAATATGTCGCCAACTTTGTTGGTTTTTAAACGTAAACTGATACACATCAGATTAGTCGCAACCTGAAGACGACTTCAGGCTACAGCGTTGATGCATTGGATCTGCACAGTTTGTAAAGATACGACGACAATTCCGTATCAAGACACTTTCTATAAAGAAGGGATGATCTTCGAGCAATGTGACAGTGAAAGTTACACACATCCAATGCACCGCTCGTCCGCCAGTGAAGCGTTCAGGTGACTTTAATCCGTTTAAAGATTGAAGCCGTATTGCCATCATCAATACGTGAATCAAAAACCGAAGCCCATCTATATTAAATAGAGCTCGGTCATAAAAGACTCAAACCACAATGAAATTCATTGCAGATTTGAGCCATTGATCCGTGATGTGTGATGTTCGCTACGTGTATAGCGATTTTTTGCTGTGTATCACTATAAGGTGTTACACCCATGAAACGTATGTTGATTAATGCAACACATGCCGAAGAAATTCGCGTTGCACTTGTCACTGGTCAGCGTCTTTACGATTTTGATTTAGAAAATCGTACCCGTGAACAAAAAAAATCCAATATCTATAAAGGTCACGTGACTCGCGTTGAGCCTTCTTTAGAAGCTGTATTCGTTGAATACGGTGCAGGTCGCCAAGGCTTCCTGTCAATGCGTGAAATCGCAAATTCATATTACAAAGCCGATCCTCGCCAAACTTCGAATATCCGTGAACTGATCACTGAAGGCACCGAGCTTCTGGTTCAGGTGGAAAAAGAAGAGCGTGGTAATAAAGGCGCTGCCTTGTCTACTTTTATCTCACTTGCTGGCCGTTATTTGGTCTTGATGCCAAACAACCCGAAAGGTGGTGGTATCAGCCGTCAGATTTCTGGTTCAGTGCGTGAAGAACTGAAAGAAATGCTGGCAACACTGAACGTGCCACGTGGTATGAGTGTGATTGTGCGTACTGCCGGGATCGGTCGTTCACAAGAAGAACTTCAATTAGACCTTCAACACTTGCTCGACCTTTGGGCACAAATCCAGAGCACGGCAAGTTCAGGTCCATCGCCAATGTTGGTACATCAGGAAGCGGGCGTGGTAACACGTGCCATTCGTGACTACCTGCGTGATGATGTTGCTGAAATCCTGATTGACTCAGAACAAGCCTATAACGAAGCCTATAACTTCGTAAAAGCGGTAATGCCACGTCAGTTAGAAAAACTGAAAACTTATACCTTAAATGAACCTTTATTCGCGCATTTCGCGATTGAAAGTCAAATTCAAACCGCTTATGAACGTGAAGTAAAATTGCCTTCTGGCGGTTCGATCGTGATCGACCAAACTGAAGCTTTAGTGTCAATTGACATTAACTCAGCAAAATCGACTCGCGGTAGCGACGTTGAAGACACCGCGTTAAATACCAATATTGAAGCGGCAGAAGAAATCGCGCGTCAATTACGTTTACGTGATATCGGTGGTCTGGTGGTGATCGACTTCATCGACATGACTAAAGACCGCAACCAGCGTATGGTGGAAGCGAAGCTGCGTGAAGCGACGCAAAGTGACCGTGCCCGTATCCAGTTCGGTCAATTGTCACGTTTTGGTTTGATGGAAATGAGCCGTCAACGTCTGCGTCCTTCTCTTGAAGAAGCGACTGGCTACGTTTGCCCACGCTGCCATGGTACCGGCATGGTTCGTGATCTTCGTTCTTTATCACTTTCGATTATGCGTAAAGTGGAAGAGATCGCGTTACGTGAACGTCATGGTGAAGTTCAAGTCGAAGTTCCAGTCGAAATTGCTGCCTTCTTATTGAATGAAAAACGTCACACCTTGGTCTATTTAGAACAGACTTCAAATGTACGTGTCACTGTGCTGCCGCATCCGCATCTGGAAACACCGCATTATGAAATCACTTATAATGCCGAAGGCTTTGCACCAACCAGCTATGAACGTACTGAAGCAACTCGTTCAAGTGAAAAAGAGTTGGGCTATGAGTCATCTGAATGGCATTTAGAAGAAGAACAACATACGCATGCTGCTGCACCAGCGCCTGCTCAACAGCAAAACAACGGCAGAAACAATAAACGCCGTAACCAGCAAAACCAAAATGCACAGCAAGTACCTGTTGCGCAACAAGCTCCTGCCCAAGCACAAGTTGCTGCTCCTGCATCTAGCCCATGTGCCTGGTTAGAAAACCTCTTTGTTCAAAAACAGGCTGCGACTGTTGATCAATCGCGTACTGCCAACAATGCAGCTGCAGCAATTGAACAAATGATCAATGGCGGTGCGGTGAGCCGTGGTCAGTTCGGTCAATTGTCTGCACCGGTGGCACAACCTGCTCCACAGCAAGTATCTCAACCTGCTGCTCCGGCAAGCAGCAATGCTTACCTGGCACCATCGACTGTAGCGCAAAAACAGGAACGTGATGCTGAAAAACCGGCTGAACGTGATGAAAGAGCACCGCGTCATAACAACAAAAAACCACGTAATCCGAAGCACAAAGAACCGCGTGAGCAGGTTCAGTCTGAAGCTTCCGCTCCTCAGCAACATCAGGTGCATGAAGAAGTGGTTCAGGTATCTCGTCAAGAGCAACGTCATGAAGCACGTGAAAACAAGCGTAATTCTCGCCGTCAGCATCACAACGAGCCATCTCAGCAAAATGATGTTCAAAACAATGAACAACAGCCACAACAGGCAATGCCACGTCGTGACCGCCGTAACCAGCCACGTCAGGAACGTCCAAATCGCCACCGCGATCCAAGCGTGCTGAATGAGCAGGCTCAACAAGCAGCACCTGCAGTCGTTGAAGCTCCAGCAGTCAACGACAAGCAGCTTCGTGTTGAATTGGTTGATGCACCACGTCAAGTCGTGATGCCAACCGCTATGGTCGTGAATATTGACCAGGCAAAAAGCGAAATCGTGGCATTGAATGACAATGCTGCAGTTGCAACGCCAGCGGTTGAAGTTACTGCACTGGCAGATGCGCCAGTTGAAGAAGCCGCGGCTGAAAATGTAGTGGAAGCTGCACTGACAGCCCCTGTTGAAGAAGTTGTGCCAACTGAAGAATCAAGTGCTGAAAAACCACGTGCCAGCAACGATCCGCGTCAGCGTCGCCGTCAGCAGCGTGAAGGCCAGCCTCAACAGGCCACAGTTCAGAAGTTGACTCCGTCACAAGTACCAACATTGGGTCAGTTCACCATTGGTAGCCTGATTCGCCATGTTTATGGTGAAGACTGCTCCGTACTGATTGAACAGTTTGGTTTATTGCCAACCTTCAACCGTGCTCTAGAGAAGTTCACAAAAGAGTACAACGCGAGTCTGGTGGCTGCAGCATCGCCTGCCGCAGAGAAAAAACCGGTTACCCGTGATGTTCAAGTAACCGTAGCCAAGGTTGAAGCAGAGCCTGCTCCAGTTCTGGACCTGACTCCACCAAAACCGGTGTCGGACAAACGTGTCGCAAACGATCCACGTGAGCGTCGCCGTCTAGCTAAACAGGCTGCAGAACAGGCCCTACAACAAGCCAAGCAACAGGCTAAAGTAGAAACAGCTCCGGCAGTTGAAACTGCGCCAGAAGCACCTGTAGCAGCAGAAGCGCAAGCAGAGTCAGCTGAAGCAGCAGCAACTGAAACTCCAGTAGCCACTGAAGTAGCTATTGAAGAAACCGTAAATGCTCAGCCAGCTGAACAAGCCACTGAAACGACGGCACCAGTAGATGCAGCTCCTGCAGAAGAGACTCCAGTGACTGAAGCTCAACCTGAAGATGCTGCGCCAGTTGAAGCAAATGCTGAATCACAAGCTCCTGTTACAGAAGCCCAAGATCAGGCCGAAGTAACAACAGAAGACACTGAAGCCAGCGAAGCTGAAAAAGCGGAGAAACAGGCTGCTCGTCCACGTCGTCCACGTGGTCGTCCACCGAAAAAAGCCAATACTGCAACTGAATCATAATTTGCTCAATTGCAGTCATATAAAAAAACCTAGTCATTTCGGTGACTAGGTTTTTTTTGCTAGATTTAGTCAGAATAGGTTGATTGCACTAGTGTTTTAACGCTAAAAGATGGCTAGCTCGTCTACTGTATATAAATTGAACGTATCGGATACGAAAAATAAATAGGATTCTCATGACCCAAATGAAACCACACGATCTGATTGGGATTGCAGATGTCGCTGCCAAAATCCCGGCTTTCTTGACCAAAGTGCCCAATTTGCTCACTGGTCTAAGACAGGCATATTTACGTACTCCGAACACACCGGCCGGCCTGGGTCTGGCTTTTGAAAAAGCCACCAAGCGTAACCCGGAAGGCATTGCCTTGCGTTTTGAAGAGCAAAGCTATAGCTATGCTGCTCTCAATGCCTGGGCCAACCAGATTGCCCATTTCTATCTATCCTTGGGTGCCAAGAAAGGTGATGTCGTTGCCGTGATGGTCGAGAACCGTCCTGAACTGATTGCCAGTGTAATTGGTCTGGCCAAACTGGGTGTGACGACCGCTTTAGTGAATACCTCTCAAGTCGGCAAGGTGCTGACGCATAGTATCAACCTGGTCAAACCGATTGCCCTGATTGTCGGCGAAGAGTGCCGTCATGCAGTTAACGAGATTCGTAATGACCTGAATATTAGCAGTGACCGCTTACACTGGTTTGCGGATCAAAATACTCAAGCCGATCCGGGTCAGGCGCCTGAAGGCTTTATCAACCTGGCTGAAAAAACCGATCTTGCTCCCAAAGTCAATCCATCAACCACCCATTCGGTGCAGGGCAAAGACGGGCTGTTCTATATTTACACCTCGGGCACGACGGGCCTACCTAAAGCGGTGATCTTTACCAATGGCCGCTGGACGCTCGCTTATGGCACCTATGGGCATGTGCTAAACCTCAATCAAGATGATGTGATGTACTGTACCCTGCCGCTTTATCATGCCACAGGCATGGTGGTGTGCTGGTGCGGTGTCATTGCAGGTAGCAGCACCCTGGCGATTCGGCGTAAATTTTCGACCTCCTCTTTCTGGAAGGATGTACAAAAATTTGATGCCTCTGCGATTGGTTATGTCGGTGAGCTGTGCCGCTATCTGATGGATGCTCCCTCATCTGAACTGGAAAAAGGCCACCGCGTGACCAAGATGATTGGAAATGGGATGCGCCCAAATATCTGGGATAAATTTAAATTCCGTTTTGGCATTCAGGAAGTGCTGGAACTATATGCCTCCAGTGAAGGCAATGTCGGTTTTAGCAATATTTTCAATTTTGACAATACCGTCGGTTTCTCACCCACACCGTATGCCATTATTGCCTTTGATAAAGATAAAAATGAGCCGGTACGAGACCTTAAAGGCCGTTGTAAACGGGTGAAAAAGGGCGAGACTGGTTTACTGATTGGTAAAATCACCCGTCGTTCACCTTTTGATGGCTATACCGACCTCGAAAAAAACAAGTCAGTCATCATGCAGAATGTATTTACCAAAGGTGATGCTTACTTCAATACCGGGGATCTGATGCGTAATATCGGCTTCCGTCATGCGCAGTTTGTCGATCGTCTGGGTGATACTTTCCGCTGGAAAGGGGAAAATGTTTCTACAACTGAAGTGGAAAACATGCTGACCGAGTATGACAAAATCGTTGAAGCGGTGGTGTATGGCGTAGAAATTCCCAATACCAATGGTCGTGCCGGTATGGCCGCGATTACCCTGCAACCCGATGTAAAATTGGATGATGCAGATTTAGCAGCCATGGCCGCTTGCTTTAAAAAATGCTTACCAGCTTATGCAGTACCAGTATTTTTACGCGTACAACAGCAAGTTGAAACCACAGGCACCTTTAAATATCAGAAAAATAAATTGAAAGAGCAAGCATTTGATCCGAGTAAAACCGATGAACGCCTGCTGGTGTTATTGCCAGGTGCAACGGCATATTTCGAGCTCACCGCAGAGATTTTTGCCAATATTCAGGCCTATCAATATCGCTTCTAAGTACTGAAGTTGCCTATTTTTTGTTTAGATAAAGCATAATTGTTGTATTTATAATCAAACATGGGCAACTTTGTTATTTTTTGCTTGCGCTGAAATGAGATCTTGCTACAATACGCTCCATCAAACAAAGTGGTGCTTTAAGCTATTTAGCTTGACTTGCACTGCACATTCAAACCTGGTTTGAATGATGGTTCAGGGTCGTTAGCTCAGCTGGTAGAGCAGCGGACTTTTAATCCGTTGGTCCCGCGTTCGAATCGCGGACGACCCACCACTTATTTGATATTCCTTGATGGGTCGTTAGCTCAGCTGGTAGAGCAGCGGACTTTTAATCCGTTGGTCCCGCGTTCGAATCGCGGACGACCCACCATCTTCCGAAAGGATCACGTAAAAGTACACCACACTCTTGCGTCATAAAAATGGTCATTATCATTTTTATTCCTCAGGGTCGTTAGCTCAGCTGGTAGAGCAGCGGACTTTTAATCCGTTGGTCCCGCGTTCGAATCGCGGACGACCCACCATTCTTCCCTTAGAATGTTTCTCTGATTTCCCTCATGATATTTTAATTAAATTGCGATGTTTTGGTCGTGTATTTCTGCGCCTAGATTTTATGCTCACGCGTCCCCACCACTCGCCTTTATTGTCTAATCTAAATCGTATTTGAATTAAGCTTTCGACCAGATCAGCCGATTTTTATCGGGCATTATTTTTGAATATGAAAGGATGTGTCTTTGACCAGTTCATAGGCTTTTGAAGGTGCCGGATAGCCGCGATCAAATAGTTCCCGGTTGGTTCTTTCCTTTTCACTATAGATTTTTTCCAGATTCATGACCAAGTGATTTGAATCTTTAATCTTATAGTAAAAGCTCGCCCCTTCTTTGAGATTCACCACCACATCGGTACGTTCCGGATTGATAAACCAGCGGTCTTTACGGTAGGTGATATTGTGAGCCGTGCTGTTTTTGGTATTATCAATAAATACTTTGCCATACTGTAAAATGCTGCGATGCACCGTACCGTCCGGTAGTAAAGTCAAAATAAATTCTGCCTTGCCTTCAGTACAAGGCGCAAAGCGGCCATCACAGTCGATTTCAGTATGATAGCGGCCTATAAACGCCTTGGCATCCTCTGGTACAGTTGCCGGGTTTAAATCAGCTTCTGCCGGAAGAGTCGCCTGCCCTGCGACCTGAGTTAAGGATTTGGCACTGACGGTCACTACATCGGCCTTTGTATTGGCAGCGGAAATTTTAACACCTTCTTCTGAGGTCGCCTGACTTTCCTGTTCAGGTTTGACTTGCTGCTGATCACAAGCCTGCAAAATCACCATACTCCCCAACACCAGGCTACATTTAAAAAAACTGCTTAATGTACAACGGGATACATCCAATTTCATTTTTAATAAACCTAAATAGGAAAAATGGCGAGCAAAAAGCACACAGCAAAGCTGCTGAACTTTACACAAGAGTTCAATAGAATTTTCACTATGTTAGTAGCTCTTAGATCTGGTTTTAATCTTTATTAACATTACTTAACGATTTTATTTTTAATCAGCACTTTAAAAAGCTTAAGCAAACTCCATTTCTTTAAGTATGGATCTAGTTTTAGGATTCACACCTATTTTTAATCAGGAGATTTTAATGGCCAATGTTGGTTTATATCGCTCTAACCGCTCAAACATGATTGCAGGTGTGATGGGTGGTATTGCTGAACGTTTTGGTTGGAACGCAAATTTATTACGTCTAATTTTTGTGGTGATTTCAATCATGAGTGCCGCCTTCCCGGGTATTTTGGTTTATCTGGTGTTGTGGTTAATCATGCCGAAAAAACAGTACAGAATTGATCATGACAGCGTTCATCAACCTCAGGGCTATCAAAATCCTGTGCGTACAGTGAATCAGGATAAACGCTATTAAGCTGTATAGTCATTTTTAACAAGCGTTCTTAACCAGTTTCATCGCAGAGCTTCCTCTTTCACCCCGGTTAAATGGGATGAAATTTTGATGCCACGGTAATTTCCCCAAGTTATCGTGGCTTTTTTTGCCTATCTTTTATGATGACTGAGCTTTAGCCTCTCTGTTTATCTTTCAGATTGATTCAAGATCAACTGCATCCTGCGATTGATATAAAAAAATCTGCTTAAATATATTTTTAGCATTCACTTAACGTATTTTTAAGCTGTCGCTGATCGTAAAAAGTGTATGCTCTAAAAATAAAAAAGTATAAATTTCATATAGTCTAAAAATCATAGAAGCGTTAAATCATTTATGGATAAGATATTTCAGTTCATATCCCGACCGATCCAGAATTCTCCCTGGAAAATGACATTTAACCTCGCGCTTGCACCTTTGATCATCGCTGTAATTTTATTCCCTTATGCGCTATTTCATGAAGTCAGTTATGGGGTTTTCTCCATTTTCAAGAGTCTGTTTGCAGCGCTTTTTATTAGCTTTTTTGTCTGCCTGACTTACTGGGTGATGGTCTTTCCTTTTCTATTAGTGACTCACCTGCTGCTATGCCATTATCAGCTGTTTAATATCATCACGATTTTAATGAGCTGCGTACTGGGAACCCTGATTCTGGCTTATATCTCGCATCCTCCAAGTGAAAATTTTAGTTCCCATTTTTTGTTTCTGCTGTGTTTTTCCCTGCCGATGGCACTATTTTACAGTTTTCTCAGCTGGCAAGCTGACCAGAGTTGATCACGCCCTGCCTGTTAACTTCTGTTTTAATCCGGTTTTAAGCTTTCATTTTAAAATGATTCAGCTCCTGATTGAGTGCGGCAATCATGTCTGCCCGGCTGATAATTCCCACCAATTTCTGCTCGCTCACCACCGGAATATAGTTGAAGGAACGCTCGACAAAATATGGCACCAGATCCTGAATGGGTTGTAAAGGTTGCACTGTGATCACCTTACGGGTCATGATATGTTTGACCTGATGTTCCCAGCTACTGCGCACATCGGCAGCGCGCTTGAACCATTCCACCACCTGATACATTGCCAGTGTACCGACCAGTTGTTCATCGGCATTAACGACGGGCAGGCTCATCAGGTTCATCTGTTTGAACTTGTCCAGTGCGTGCTGAATATCATCATTTTCATGCAGGGTTGCCACATCCTTGGTCATAATATCCTGGCAGCTAAATTCATGCACTGCACGCGCATTGGCGCGGTTTTGTGCCTCCAGAATAATTTTTTGCAGGTCATATTCACTGATGTCCAGCAGCTCGGTACGCTGATCCAGGACTTCCTGAATATCCTGCGGTTGAATGGTGACTTTCTGGGTGGGCGTAGGATCTTTGGAGCGGGTATTTAGTTGGGCTTGCTGCGGATAATCCTTTCCAATCATCCGGTTAAAGACAATCGCAATCACCATGAGCAGAATTGAATTGAGCAGCACCGGATAAAATACAAAGGCATAACCCAGTTCATGTACTGGCTGGCCACCCAGCACGGCGGTAATCGCTACGGCGCCACTCGGTGGATGCAGGGAATCTGTGGTCATCATCAGGACGATCGCCAAGGCCACGGCTACACTAAAAGCCTCAGTCGGACTGGCAATCAACAAGGCACAGCTCACGCCAATCACCGCAGCAATGGTATTTCCGACCAGAATATTCCAGGGCTGTGCCAGAGGACTGGCTGGCACTGCAAACAGTAATACCGAGGATGCGCCCATCGGGGCAATATACCAGGCTTCAAAATCCCCCAGAATCCATAAACTCAACAAAGATGAAACCACCAAACCCAATAGTGCTCCAACTCCGCAGAGCAAACGGTCTTTGAGTGGAAGAACTTTGAAATTCGGTTTTAAGGTATTGAGCCAGTCGAGATGGGAGTGAAACACAGTGCGCCTAATCTTATTGTTTATAGATTTTGGGCATTATAGAACCAAGCCCGATGAAAGGCATCTGTGTTTTACATCTTTTCATCATTCGCGAATGCAGGCTTTTTAAAACAATATTTCGCTTAGCTTAAAAATACTCAGCAAGATTTTTTATAGGGGCTGTGCTATCTCCGCCTACTTCTGAAATGGAATAAATCCTTTTAAACCATTTTGCTTAGATATTTTCTAGATCGTTTTTATTATGGCCTACTCGTTCATTCAGGTTTGAATCAGGGGCTGGATTTTTAACAGTTCGACCTCACCATAATAGGTTGAAAATGCCACATCTCCGGCATCGACTCCAGTACCGATCCGAATAAGATTTTCGACCGGAGCCAAACGGGTCGGATCAAACTGCACCCAGCCACCGTCTAAATAGGCTTCAAAAATGGCATGAAAATCGGGTAAAAACTTTTCAATTTCCACATAACCGACCACCATGCGTGCCGGAATTCCCAAGGCACGGCACAGGGCAATGCCTAAATGGGCGAAGTCACGACATACGCCTGCACGATGCACCAGTACATCTGTGGCAGTGGTAAACTGGTCAGAACTGCCAGACACATAAAAAATATTGTTATAAATCCACTGTTCAATGGCTTTGACCCGAGTATAACCTGGTGTCATCCAGCCAAATGAGCGTTTCGCCATTTCCAGCAATAAATCCGAATTGCAATAACGGCTGGCCAGCAAATAAGGCAATACTTCATCGGGCAGCTCAGGAATGGCCACTTCTTTCAGACCCTGCTGAAGTTCCAGAGAGAGGCTCGGATGATGGACTACTGTCGCCGTATAATTCAGCTCAAAAGTCTCACAGGGTTCGACCTGTAGCCGGATATGACGATTTTGATGCTGAGCATCCTGAAATTCATGCCATACCACCGGCAGATTAAAGCTGAGTTGTTCTTCGAGAATCTTCTGATCGGAATGATGTGCCGCCTGAAGCATAAAAATAAATTCTGTCGGTTGCACGACCTTGTATTTTAAATGGCACTGAATTTGGTAAGTGGTCATGAAGTTCCTTATTTTTAAGCATTATTATATTGCGTGAATATTAAACTAATTTTAGAGCAGCAATCGTATGAGATCCGTTGAACTTTATGACTCTCCGGTTAACGGCATGCCATACATCTGGTTTATTCCTGATTTTCAGCTCGGCCCGTATCGACCAGCCAAGCTAAAAATGCAGTAAGACTCTAAATACCGCGTATCCTTTAAGCCTGTTTTATTTTTTTCAGAAAAGTATCCCCACATTAACCCTTTGCCACTCCCCTGCAAAGTCCTTATAATTGAGCACAATTTTTCTCTAATTTTAAGTGGATGACCATGAGTCGCGCCATATCGCATATTGATACCTTCCAAGGCTTAATTCTTGCCTTACAAACTTACTGGGCGGAGCAAGGCTGCGTCATTTTGCAACCTTATGATATGGAAATGGGTGCAGGGACATTCCACACTGCGACTTTCCTTCGTGCGCTGGGTCCTGAAACCTGGAATGCCGCTTACGTTCAACCGTCACGCCGTCCGAAAGATGGCCGTTATGGTGAAAACCCGAACCGTTTGCAACATTATTACCAATTCCAGGTGGTGCTTAAGCCAAACCCGGACAACATCCAGCAGCTTTATCTTGATTCATTAAAAGCGATTGGTATTGACCCACTGGTACACGACATTCGTTTCGTAGAAGACAACTGGGAATCTCCAACACTGGGTGCTTGGGGCTTAGGTTGGGAAGTTTGGTTAAACGGTATGGAAGTGACTCAGTTCACCTACTTCCAGCAAGTCGGTGGTGTTGAATGCTACCCAGTGACTGGTGAAATCACTTACGGTCTTGAACGTCTTGCGATGTATCTGCAAGGTGTAGATTCGGTTTACGATCTGGTTTGGACCAAAGGTCAGTTCGGTACGGTAACGTATGGTGATGTATTCCATCAAAATGAAGTGGAACAATCGACCTATAACTTCGAATATGCCAACGTTGAAAAAATGTTTGAATTGTTCGATTTTTACGAAGCTGAGGCAACGCGCTTAATTGAAGCGAAACTTCCACTTCCTGCATATGAGCAAGTCGTGAAAGCATCACACAGCTTCAACTTATTGGATGCGCGTGGCGCGATTTCTGTGACTGAACGTCAACGTTATATTTTACGTGTACGTACCTTGGCACGTTCAATTGCACAAAGTTATGTGGCTGCACGTGCGGAACTTGGTTTCCCAATGGCTGAACCTGCATTACGTGATGAAGTGTTGGCACAATTAAAAGCGCAAGTTGAAGCAGAAGCGAAAGAAGCAAACAAGGAGAGCAAATAATGTCTAAACATACCGTTTTGTTCGAATTGGGTTGTGAAGAACTTCCACCAAAAAGCCTGAAAAAATTACGTGATGCCTTACATGCAGAAACCGTAAAAGGCTTAAAAGATGCTGGTCTTGCTTTCGATTCAATCGCAGCCTATGCAGCACCACGTCGTCTTGCACTTAAAATCGTCAACGTTGATGCTGCGCAAGCAGATACACAAAAACGTTTTGATGGCCCTGCGAAGCAAGCTGCATTTGATGCTGAAGGCAACCCGACTAAAGCCCTTGAAGGCTTTATGCGTGGTCAAGGCATCACAGTTGACCAAGTTTCGACTTTCCAAGCGGGTAAAGTTGAAAAAGTATGCTTCTTGAAAGACGTGAAAGGTCAAAGCCTTGACGTTTTACTACCACAAATTTTACAAAATGCTTTGGACAATCTTCCAATTGCAAAACGTATGCGTTCTGCGGCAAGCCGTACTGAATTCGTACGTCCCGTAAAATGGGTGGTGTTGTTAAAAGATAACGATGTGATTGATGCAACCATTCAAGATCATAAAGCGGGTAACGTGACGTATGGTCACCGTTTCCACGCGCCTGAAGCGATCACTTTAGCGCATGCTGACGAATACCTTGCGAAGTTAAAAGCAGCGCATGTTGTGGCTTCTTTTGAAGAGCGTCAAGCGATCATCGACCAACAAGTGAAAGCATTGGCGGATGAAGTGAATGCCATCGCAATTGTACCAAGTGATCTTCGTGACGAAGTGACTGCATTGGTTGAATGGCCTGTTGCGCTACGTGCAAGCTTTGAAGAACGCTTCCTTGCTGTTCCTCAAGAAGCATTAATTACGACGATGCAGGACAACCAAAAATACTTCTGTTTGGTGAATAGCGACAATAAACTTCAACCGTACTTCATTACTGTGTCAAACATTGAGTCGAAAGACCCGACACAAATTATTGAAGGTAACGAAAAAGTGGTTCGCCCACGTTTGTCTGATGCTGAATTCTTCTTCTTGCAAGATCAAAAGCAACCGCTTGCGTCTCGTAAAGAAAAACTTGCGAACATGGTGTTCCAAGCAGAGCTTGGTACGCTTTGGAACAAGTCTGAACGTATTGCAAAATTGGCTGTTGCGCTTGCGCCTATTACAGGTGCAAAAGCGGAAGATGCTGAAAAAGCGGCACTTCTTGCAAAATGCGATTTAACCTCTGAGCTTGTGGGTGAATTCCCTGAACTTCAAGGGATTGCAGGGACTTACTACGCACGTCTTGAAGGTGAAAATGCGGAAGTGGCTGAGTCTTTAGGTGAGCAATACTTACCTAAATTCGCAGGTGACGTTTTACCGAAAACCAAAACTGGTACAACCATTGCTCTTGCGGATCGTTTAGATACGCTCACAGGTATTTTCGGTATTGGTCAAGCGCCTACAGGTTCTAAAGACCCATTTGCACTACGTCGTTCTGCAATTGGTATTTTGCGTCTTGTGACTGAAAACGAGCTTGATGTTTCAATTGAAGATTTGATCAAACTTGCACTTGCTGCTTATGGCGATGTATTGAAAGATCACGACAAGACTTTGGCGGATGCTGTGGCATTCCTTGAAGGTCGTTACCGTGCGAAATACGAAGACCAAGGCGTTGCAGTAGACGTGATTCAGGCAGTTCAAGCCTTGTCGCCAAAATCTCCACTTGATTTTGACAAGCGTGTAAATGCGGTCAATCACTTCCGCGCATTGCCTGAAGCGGCTGCGCTTGCTGCTGCAAACAAGCGTGTTGCGAACATTTTGGCAAAAGAAACTGCTCCTGAAGGTGCTGTAGTTGAAGCAAACTTGGTTGAAGATGCTGAAAAAGCATTGTTCGCTGAACTTGCTAAAATTGCGCCTCAAGTTGAGCCGTTATTTGCTGCTAAAGACTATACTGCTGCGTTGTCTGCACTTGCTGCACTTCGTGCGCCAGTGGATGCGTTCTTTGACGGCGTCATGGTGATGGCTGATGATGCTGACCTGAAAGCAAACCGTTTACGTATGCTTGCGCAGCTTCGAGGCTTGTTTACGAAAGTGGCTGATATTTCGGTATTACAGCACTAAGTCAGACATTTGAAATAAAATTAAAACCCTGCTAGAAATAGTGGGGTTTTTTATTTTTCTCAATAATATGAAATTATCACAAGCACAAAAAGCATTAGAATTTTTAAAATCTAATCCTAACCAAAAATTTACAGCTAGATTTATTGCTGATAAATTAATTGCTACATATCCTCAAGACTATATTGAGAAAAGAAATAATATTAAATTTGAAAACAATGAAAGTGCTTTTAAACAATAAGTTATTCGAGAGTTATATAGTATTTTCCCAGACTTAATTCAAAATAATCCTTGTGTAAAATATCAAGAAAAACCAAGTCCACGCCAATATTGGTATGAACCAACTTCAAATCTTTCACCAGTAAAAGGAATTGACTTCCATAATTCATTAATTATTGATGCAGAAGACAATAATCCCCCATCGATTCAAGAAAAAATATTTTCAGAATATGACTTATATCCTGTATTGATAGAATACCTATCCCAAGAACTCAATTTGCTTACATTAAGAATTGATGAAAAAAGATCATCAAATACTAGAGGACAAAATGGTAATCAATGGCTACATCCAGATATTGTGGCAATGCAAGCATTAGATAATAAATGGAATGATCTAGTTAAAACTTGTGTAAAGCATAGTTCTGGACAAAATGTTCGACTTTGGTCATTCGAGGTAAAAAAAGAACTAAATAACTCAAATATTAGAAGTAGTTTTTTCCAAGCAGTAAGTAATTCTAGTTGGGCAAATGAAGGATATTTAGTTGCGACCTCAATTTCTACCAATGAAGTTGAAGAAGAACTTCGTATGCTCTCAGCCCTCCATGGTATTGGTGTAATAATTTTAATTCCTGAAAATCCTACTGAAAGCGAAATTTTGCTTCCTGCTCGCCGGAGACCAGAAGTGGATTGGCAATCAATAAATCGAATTTTAAATGAAAATTCCGACTTTAAAAATTTTATTGAATTAGTCTCAATTTATTATCAAACTGGTCGTATTCGTACGCAGGATTGGAATCGTTAATCATTGAGCTATAGTCATTTTCTAACCGATTCCCTATACTCAACCTAACAACACTCAACAAGAAAGAATCATATGAAATTTAAAACACTCATTCTGACTGGTCTTGCGAGTATCGCAGTTACAGCTTGTACATCTGCACCAAAAATCCCACAGCTTCAGGTTGGCGTCTTACAGGAAGTCCAAAACCTCGAAGTTGTTCCAGCTACCACCAACAACAAGGCAAAACTGACCAAATTCCTCGACAAATGCGTGATTGAATTCACCGGTGATATTGGCAATAACCGTGTCATTGAACAATGGTCATTTAAAGGTATGACTCTAATCGATGCCGGCTCAGCGACTTTCCAGCGCGACGGTACTAGCACTGCACAAAACTTTGACCTGCACGATGCAGGGGTACAGAAGAACTTTGTCAGCTTACGCGAACATTTCGCCAAAGATGCCCTGACACAATGTGATTAAAAAGATCGCCTTGTTTCTAGTCTAAGAACAGGGCTTTTATTTTGCTAAAAATCAATTCGACACTTGGGCTAATTTCTACTGCCCTTTCTTTAAAAATTACAATATTTCGGCACAGATCAACCTGAAAGCTCTGCACTCTTCACAGGATATTCATTGTTTTTGACCAATTATCCGTTACACTGAAAAACAAACTCAGACCGCACTTAGACGAATTCGAGGTCGATCCATAATGAATATCAAAACCCCAATTATTTTAACGACAGCTTTAATGCTTTCTGTTCCAGCATTCGCACAAACCACGACTCAGTCTGCCAAACCGGTTAAACCCTATGGTGAAAATCCGAACTTGCTGCATGTGTTTGCCTATAAAGCACAAGAAGGCGTGATTAATACCGCCGAGAAAGTCGGTGAAGCAACGGAAAAAGGCATTGCCAAAATCAAGCCGGGGGTAGACCGGGCCTGGAGCAATACCAAATCTACAACCTCGGAAACACTGCAAAAAGTAGATCAGGGTGCAACTCAGGCAGCCCAGCAAACCGGTCAGAAAATCCAGCAGACCAAAGAAGTCTGGCGTGGCAATTCACAGCAGGCGGCTATTGTTCAGCAGCCTTTAAGTGAGCCCTCTGCTGCCCCACAGCAAACAACCACCCCAAAAATGCAGCCTCAATCTGGTTCAGGTTCAGCCACCAGTTATGCGGTAACCGATTTATAAAAAAAGCCCGTAATGGGCTTTTTTATTTTTAGAAAATAAAACTATTACCTTGTATCAACGCGGTCTATGAATTGACCTGTCGGATCGGCTGACCTTGTTTAAATGCTTCTACATTTTCCACCATCTGATCCACAATGCGTTGTCTTGCATCGACACTGCCCCAGGCATTATGTGGTGTCACAATCAGGTTCGGAATTGTAGGATCGAGTAGCACATTACCCTGTTTCGGTGGCTCTACCGTTAGAACATCCGTCGCAGCACCGGCAATCTTGCATGCACGCAGAGCCTCAGCCAAAGCAGCTTCATCGACAATACCACCACGCGCACAGTTAATTAAAAATGCACTGCTTTTCATTGCATCCAGTTCAGCATGACTGATTAAATGTCGGGTATCCTCAGTGAGTGGACAATGCAGACTGAGAAAATCGACTTGAGCAAGCAGCTCGGCAAATGGCACACGCGATGCATCCGCCGGACGGTTTGGCAGCACAGCAATGAGAACTTTCATGCCAAAGGCTTCGGCCAGTTTCGCCACCGCATGACCCAATTCGCCATAACCGACAATGCCTAGTGTTTTTCCGGCCAGCTCGACAATCGGCGCATCCAGCAAACAGAACTGGCTGGCTTTTTGCCATTCGCCTTGTTCTAATACACGTTGGTACGACAAGAATGAAGTCGCCAGATTGAGCATCAACATGATCGTATGCTGCGCGACTGCCGAAGTACCATAGGCCTGACAGTTACACACCACGATCCCACGTGCTTTGGCCGCCGTAAGGTCGACATTATTGGTACCGGTTGCAGAGATTAAAATGAGTTTAAGCTCAGGGCATTGTTGAATGGTAGCTGCATCGATCACGACTTTATTGGTTATGATGACATCGACATCAGCTACACGGGATACAATCTCGGCAGCCGAGGTCGCCGGATACAAAACAAGTGGATCAAATGCGGCATGCAGTGCCTGAAAGTCCAAATCCTGCTGGTCTAAAGAAGCATAGTCTAAATAAACGGCTTTCATGGCTGTTCCCTCAATCCTGTTTGACAATTTATGTGTGTCATTTAAAACAAGTCATTAAGGCTTTTCAACCTGTTTCCACTGGAACAATTAATCCAGCGGTTTATCCATATAGTTACGTAATGACTTGCGGATTCGATACACCACATACACGGATAGAATAATCATAAAAATGACGGATGCACTGACCATAATCACTGCAGGATGCACAGTTTCTGCATGCGCCAGATTGGGTAGAACCAAACCGAAGATAAAACATACTTGCATCATCCGAGTCGCTTGCATCATAGAGATCCCCTTCTTCGTTTCAACCATCGGGAACGATATAATTGGTTTATTATTTATACCGCTTATCTCTATATTATGCCAAGCCCATAACAAGTCAAGTAATTGTTTTTTATTAAAATTTTCAGTTAATTTGTCTCACTGTGCGTCACAAACTGCGTATTTTTGTCACTATCGTCGATAAAAGCAGCAGCACCATATTCATTGGTACTCAGATTCAGCTGCTTATAGCTAAACATATAAAAATCACTATAGCGCTTCATTAAAATCGGGTGCATGCCCAGACTGAGTTCATCCTGTTCCTTGATCAGCTTCATGATATGCCGGTCATTCATCACCACCAGATAACGTTCATCATTCAGGTTAATACTCAATAAACCATTACCTTTGGCATAAATTGGAATCAGGAATTTATGGTTCAGGGCAATTGCACCTTCTGCATAACTTTCGATTTTATGGCTGATGACATTAAATACCAGACCATGCCCATACTGGTCCAACAGCAACTGACGATTTTCCTGCGGCAAATTCACATGAATGCCCAGTTTGAGCAGGTCATGCTGATCAACCTGTTTATTGCGTAACAGTTCCCGCAAAATCACCTGTTTCTGGCTGGCATCAAAAAACTGGTTATCCAGTTGCAGATCGTTATTTTTCAGAATGTGTCCCAAAGCCATGCGGTGTCGTGGCAAGACATTTTCAATCACCTTGCGATAATAGAACTTGCTGTTTTTCTTGACCCGGCGCATTTTCTGATAGAAATAGCTTGGCTCATATTCATGCACCAAAAAGTCATAGAGCAATTCGGAACTGGCCAAAACTGCGATCGCATCATGTCCGGTAAAAGGTAAATGCAGCACATGATGATGCGGAATCAGCGCCTCTAATTTCAGATAATGGGCACGATCTTCGGCACAGTAAGGATCATAGACAATAATATATTCACACGCAGGGTCGATATCTTCGGCTGCAACCCGCATATTTGTATTCAGCTCTGGCTGATAGAACATGTTATAACGGGCATCATGTACATCTTCCGGATCGATCGAGTATTGCGGCACCATCGCCACCACCCGTTGTACGCCCAAGGCACGGGAATACTTGATCGCAGCATAGCCGCCCATCGAACCGCCATAGGCAATACGCTGCTGAAACGGCTCAATCAGATCTGCGATGGCTTGCAACATGTTCCACATGGAACCTTGCGGAAACCAGGATTTATGCTTGGGCATAATGCCAAGCACATTAAACTCGAATTTCGCCAGTGACTTTTCTGCATTGATGTTGAGGCCCTTGGCACGGGTAATCAAATCGCCAAATGAAAAAATTAGTTCTGAAGAAGATCCCGGCATAAAAATCGCGCGTATATGTTCATCTTCAAAAACAATCTGCTTGTCCATAACTTTCCCGTGCTGGTAAATCGAACCCTTCCACAACAATTCAGTCAATGAACGCTGTCAAAAAAGTGAATATGCTATTTTATATCGATCAAAAAGATTAAAAAGCGCAAAATATGACACAATCATTACATCCTGCAGCAAAACGGGGTTTTAGTGCGTCGGCTGAGCTCTATCAGCAAGTGCGTCCCGATTATCCGGCAGAAATCAGCCAATGGCTGAGTGAAACGCTGGCTTTGCCTGTAGATGCGCATCTTCTGGATTTGGGCAGCGGCACCGGCAAGTTTATCCCCTATTTACGCCCGCTCAGTAAGCACATTATCGCAATTGATCCTGTCCCGGAAATGCTGGCTCAATTAAAACAGGCGCATCCGGACATTCATGCTCTTGAAGGCGTTAGCCATCAACTTCCCTTGCCCGATCATAGCCTGAATGCGGTATTTTGTGCACAGTCATTTCACTGGTTTGCCGATTCTGCTACCTTACAAGAATTAGACCGGGTACTCAAACCGCAGGGTTATCTGGTGTTAATCTGGAATCAGCGCGATACTCGGGCAGACTGGGTTCAGGCCTTGGCCGATTGTATTGCCCCCTTGGAAGGCGATACGCCACGCTATCATAGTGGCGCCTGGCGCAAGGTCTTTGCACAGCAAACGCTATTTCAGCCTTATGCAGAAACCACAATGACCCAACAACAGCATGGCAGTGTCGAGCAGGTGGTATCGAAACGGCTGCTCTCGACCAGTTTTATTGCAGCCATGCCGGTACAGCAACAAGCACAGTTAAAACAACAATTTGAACAGATCATCCAGCAATATACAGCCAAAAGCGCAGAGGAAATGATCGATTTTCCTTATGTCACCCATATTTATGTGTTCAAGAAAAGTAATTAAAAACAGGAGGCGATCATGCATAAAATACCAGGAATGACACGAACGCTGTTGTTCGCTGCGGCCATGCTGCTGATGGCATGTGACCAGAAAACGACCGAAACTCCGACTGAAGCGATAACAGATAATACAGCTTCAGATCAAGTCATGCAGGAACTGAAAACTGAGCCGCTGAAAGACTTCCCTAAAACTGCTGATGATCCGCATGATATTGCCGCATTGACAGATTATGAACAGCGCTTTCAGGAAATGAGTAGTGACCTGGAAAAAGAATTGAACAGCATGCGCGATGATGAAAATATGACAGAAGAATTTGTCCAGCAACGTCAGCGTGATCATGTCCAGTCAGCATTGAATATGTTAAAGGCTTTAGAACTGAAAACCGAACAGGGCCGCTATATTCAGGGCTTGATGTATCAGTACTGGGAACATCAGGACAAATTACTCAATACTCCCAAGACTCAAGCTGCGCCCGTGAATGAAGCCAGTGAGAATGTCAAAGGTCTAGGGAAATATCTACACGCCCAAGAACAGCTGGAACGCTGGCGTTCGCAATATCCAGATCTCGCCAAGAAAGAACCCGCTTCCCGGCAAGTGAAGGAATAGTCTAGGAGGCTAGATTGGCACACAGCTTAGATCAAATACAAAAATAATCTAAGCTGAACTGGCAGTTTGAAAACAGCGTGGATGAGCAAGACCTGTTCTGCTGAGCCTGAATCTCAGCAGAAGCGCCAGAAATGACTTAATCTGCTGTCAGAAACTGATGCACGCCTTCACCCGCTGCACGCCCTGTGGCAAAACAGGCGGTCAGCAGATAGCCGCCTGTCGGTGCATCCCAGTCCAGCATTTCTCCGCAAAGAAATACATGCGGGTTAGATTTCAATTGTAGCTGTTCTGACAACACTTCACGCTTGACACCACCTGCACAGCTAATCGCCTCTTCAATCGGGCGGAAACCTGTGAGTGGAATAGTCAAATGTTTAATTTTTTTGGCTAATTCATGAGCGTCTTGCCATAATGCTTTGGCCACCAGCTCCCGTACTAGAGCTGCCTTGGCACCGTCCAATCCGGCTTTACGCCAGACATTACTTAAAGACTGCTTCTTACTTGGCTGTAATTTTTGTGCAAGCTGTTCGATGCTTTGATTTGGGAATAGGTCCAGATGCAGCTGCATAGGCTGCCCCTGTTTTAGTTGCTCGCGTAAGCCACGACCCTGCTTATAGATCAGACCACTTTCCAGACCATAATGACTGATCACGATATCGCCAATGGTTTTTTCACCTTGCCCAACCCATGCCTCGACACGCTTTAAAGGTTGACCAAAAACTGGCTGCATAAACCGAGACCAAGGATATTCCACTCCAGCATTACTGGCCTGAAATGGCTCAATTTCATCCGGTTTCAGCCAGGCTTGCCATGCCCCATCACTACCCAATGCTGACCAGGACACTGCACCACAAGCCAGAATAATGGCATCAAAATATTCAGTGCGATGTTCATTATTTTTCAGATCATGCAGCTCAAGCTGTTGCTGCTGCAACTGGCTGACTTTATGCCGGTAATGAAACTGAACGCCATCACTGGCTAAACGTTTGAGCCAGGCACGCAGTAAGGGCGCGGCTTTCATCTCTGTGGGAAATACCCGGCCAGACGAACCGATATAAGGTTCAATACCGAGCTGTTTCATCCAGTCTTGAATCCAGAGCGCATCCCAGCGTTTGATCCAGGGAGACAACCACTCCACCTGATCATAACGTTGTACAAACTGTGGCACAGGCTCGGCATGGGAAATATTCAGACCGGTTTTGCCTGCCATCAGGAATTTACGCGCAGCAGACGGTTTTTGCTCATAAACATGCAGCTCATAATCAAACTGACTGAGCACTTCTGCTGCCATTAAGCCTGCGGGGCCTGCGCCCACAATAGCAATGCGTTTGCTCATCTGATTATTCCGAGACGGTGGCATTCTGCCCTTGCAAAGGCTGGAAATCATCAAAACGTGTCACATAAATTTCAGGCTTGCTGATGATCAGTTGCTGGCATAGTTCACCGCGCTCCAGATATTTAATTTCAAAATGGGTACGCGCCGAATCTGCAGCAATCACTTCTTTGACAAAAGGTAGCTTCCAGAGCTCTCGCACTTGTATTTCTGCTTCTTCGATATAGGCAGGAATATTACTGGCCAGCGTAATCGTTCCACCGGTTTTCAGGCGGGAAAGCAGGAACTCAAAAAATGGCATATTGACCCAGCGCTGCGCCGGATTATGCGGCTCAGGATTTGGATATAAAATAAAGAATTGTTCTACCTGCTCCGGATACAGTGCATGCACGATCCACGGTAAAGCATCGGCATGAACGGTCTGTAAATTGGTTTGCCCTTCAACAGCATGCTGTTTTTGCATCGCCAGAAATTTTTCCCGGGTACGTTCAATCGCAATCAGTTGAGTGTCGGGATTGTTCTTGCTGAATAACAAGGCATGTTTACCTTTACCCGCTCCCACTTCGACGCAGACCGGTTCAGGACTGATGCTTTGAAAATCACGGGGCGCATGCATACGCTGTGCTTGAAATTGACGAATCGGCATAATCAGATCAAACTAATAAAAACCGCATAAGTCTAACAAGTGCGGCTATATTTGCCTAATCGAACCTTTATTTTTCTTTGGAGTCGTCCCATGCCTACCACTTTAAACTGTCCACGCTGTGGCAAGCTGGCCACTTGGGAAGATAATGATTACCGTCCTTTTTGTTCAGAACGTTGCAAGATGATTGATCTGGGTGCCTGGGCCAATGAGGAATATAGTTTGCCTACCCAGGATGCACCACAAGCCGACAACAGCGAAGAATAAAATGTCTTACCTGTCGAGACTTATGTCCGAAAGTACAATCTTGTCGAAATTAAGTAAATAAATCATATGAATTTTATAAAATTACTTAGATAAAGCAACACGAATTAACATCTTTCATAAAGCCTTAGTATTATTGTTCTACTCTAAATTTTCACATTATTTTTAGAGCAATAATATGGGTTATATTAGGGTCTGTTGACATTTACTGTTCAAAAAAATAGCGAGAAAGTAAAATTTAATCGCCAAACTAAATTTACTTCTCGCTATGCCTCGTACAATGCTGAATGATCAACACTGGTCTAAGTTACTTTCTATTTTCCGAAATTTTGATATCTATTTCAAATCTAATTTGAGAAATTTTGTCGAAGCAATACTTTATAGAATAAGAACAGGCTGCCCATGGCGTGATTTGCCTAAAGAATTTGGTTCGTATAACTCAATCTTTAAAAAATATAATCGTTGGTGTAAAAATGATAAGTTAATGAAAATATTTAAATTAATTTCTTCAAGTGCTGATATGGAATGGGTTTTTATTGATAGTAGTCATGTTCGGGCACACCAACATTCTGCTGGAATAAAAGATCAGGATATTTCTAAAAGCATTGGTGGAAATAGTTCTAAAATACACTTAGCTGTTGATGCGGATGGCAATCCAATCGAAATTATTATCTCCGATGGAACGATACATGATGTCAAGATTGCTCCCAAAATGATTGAAAAACTTGATTTGAGTGAAACGGAAGTATGTTGTGCAGACAAAGGATATGACTCTGAATCATTAAGAGAACAAATATCTACGAAAAAAACTAAAGCGAATATTCCAAGAAAATCAAATACTCAGTCAAATAATGATCATATGGATTGGTATTTATATAAAATCAGACACTTAGTTGAGAATGCATTTTGTAGGTTAAAGCAGTTCAGAGGAATAGCAACACGATATGATAAGCTAAAGTGTAGCTATGAGGGGGCAGTTGTATTAGCTTGTATATTTATTTGGCTACCTTTATCGGGTAAATTCTATACTTGAAATGTCAACAGACCCTATTTTAAGAGTCATATTAATTGGGGTTGGTCTACTCGCACTTCTTTCGTTGGGAGTCGGCATTTTCCAACAAGATAGTTTATTTATTGTATTGGGTGTGCTTTTTGCTTTTGCCGCTTGGCTCATACACATGCAAACGCGACAACTTCGCAATAATCCCTTTTCAGAATAAAGATAAAAGACCAAACTATGTTGGTCTTTTATTTACGCTTTTAACCCGCTTGGCTTGCAACAAAAGGATTATGCTGCTTTTCAAAACCAATGGTGCTGACCGGTCCATGTCCTGAAATAAATTGGGTTTCATCTGGCAGGCTGAAACATTCACGCTGAATTGAATCTAAGAGCTGTTGATGATTGCCACGCGGGAAATCAGTGCGGCCAATCGAGCCTTTGAACAATACATCACCTGTCCATAACAAGGCATAATTTTTGTTATAGAACATCACGTGACCTGGCGTATGGCCTGGAGCAAAACGCACTTCGAACTCTTCATTGCCGAGTTTGAGTACTTCACCACCTTCCAGCCACTGGGTCACTTCGACTTTTTCCGGAATCGGGAAGCCATAACGTGCAGACACTTCCTGAATCATGTCGAGCCAGAAGGCATCTTCTTTATGTGGTCCAATCACCGGTACATTCCAAGCCTTTTTTAATGCACCCACCGCACCCGCATGATCCAGATGGCCATGAGTGAGCCACAAGGCTTTAACCGTTAAACCCAGCGCTTCAACTTCAGCTTTCAGTTTTTCAGGTTCGCCCCCTGCATCAATCAAAATGGCTTCTTTAGTGTCCGCATCCCAAACGATGGAACAGTTTTGCTGAAATGCAGTAACTGGAACAATTTTGACTTGTAACATGGGGTGAAAAACCTCGGGCAAGTTAATGGGCAAGTATCTGTGTCAATGCATCCAGATTAGCCTGTAGTAGACTGTTGAGCAATCGCAAATGATCTTCACGGCTATTTAATGCCGGAATATAGCTATAGCTTTCTCCGCCTATTGCTTTAAAAGTCTCGGCATTTTCGATTGCCAGCTCTTCAAGCGTTTCCAGACAGTCCGCAGAAAATGCAGGACTCATCACCTGAATGGATTTCACCCCCTGCTTCGCCCAATCTTCAAGTAAAACATCGGTATAGGGCTTGATCCACTCCTGTTTACCAAACCGCGACTGGAAGCTGATCGCGTATTGATCTTCATTTAAACCTAGTACTTCCGCCACCAATTTACCCGTGATGCGACAACGGTCGGCATAAGGATCGCCTTTATCGGCATATGGCTGTGGAATGCCGTGGAAAGACATCAACAATTTCTCTGGTTGACCATGAATTGTCTGATAATCACGTACACTTTGAGCCAGCGACTGGATAAATAAAGGATGTTGATAATAATCCCGGATCACTGTCAAACCGGGTAAATTGCGCTGTTTCACCACCCATTTCGCCACTGCATCGTATAGAGGTGCGGTCGAAGTGGCAGAATATTGTGGAAACAAGGGAAATAGAATCATGTGTTCCTGTGGCTGCGCTGAGACCTGTGCCAAGACATCCTGAATATTCGGATTGCCGTAGGTCATTGCAGGTACCACATTCAGTTCAAACTGCGGATAAAGCTGGGTGAGATGCGTCTTGACTGCTGCGACCTGCTCAAACAGAATTTCACGCATCGGCGAATCCTGTCCCCATACTTGCGCATAGGCCTGTGATACCCGCTTTGGACGGAAAGGCAAAATGAATAAGCGCAGAATGATTTGCCAGATCGGTTTGGGAATTTCAATCACACGCTGATCAGATAAAAACTGCTTGAGGAAACGGCGTACCGCTGGAATCGTAGGCTCATCTGGTGTGCCCAAGTTTGCCAATATAATCGTCACTTTCGCTTTAGCAGGAGAATACATTCAGTTCGTCCGTCAGGATATCAACCCCTGTACTTTAACAGCTTTTTATTTATTCTCTCTATGGATTAATACGCTGACTTATATTGAAAAGTGCGATCTAAATCCAGCAAGCTGCTGTCCAGCAACTTTTGCGCTTTTGGCGTGATCTGCCACAGCATGCGCTGTCGGTCATCACGACCGGATGGCACAATCCAGTCATTCTGGCGCATTTGAATTTTTAAACTATGCAAGGCACGAATATTCATCTGGGCACGCGCGACAGCATGCGCACGCGGCATCTGCACCCGTGCATCCTGCAGACCGGTTTCATTCAGATATTCATTCATGCGCTTCGAGAAAAACTCTTCAGGGGTCGGATTGACAAAAGTTGAACCCAATAACGCCAACAATTGTGCCCAAGTCAGTTTTTTATGGACTTTGATTTCTTTAAAATTACCATCCTGATAAGCATGCATCCGGTATTCAAAAGAAAAAATTTCATGCATCGCCACTTTGGGCAGGCTCAGGAATGGATCGACTTCTGCAGTTCCGCCATCGCGTTCCAGTTGCGCCACTTTAGCTTTCAGCTGATCAATCTCGTCATGCAGCGCCTGGGTATTTTGCGGACGCACCCAGCCGGTTACCGGATAGCGCTCCAGCATTTGCGGCATGTTAAAACGCACTGCCATTTCCAGATCGCGCAGGCTACGGTAAGTAAAGACCTGATCCACTTCTTGCTGTAACAGTTGACGGAATTCCTTAAATTTTTCCTGTAATTCCGGTTTGGCATCATGCAATGCACTTTCACGTGATGCCGGGTCATCATGCATAAACACAATAATCGGTTTTTGCTTGGTCACTGCATAAATATATTCGAGATGCATATAGCCAACACCCGATACCGACTGCTCCCCATACTGGCTGCCCAGCAAAATCACGACATAATCACAGTCATCAATCTGGCGGCGTGCAAATGCAGTATTCAGCGGTGTACGCTGTTCCAGTCCCCACGAGAAAAACCCCATTCCTACCAGTGTTTGAGACAGAATGATACGCTCTGGTTGCATTTCTGCCCCAGAGGTTGAGATGAACACTTGGTACCGTTTATCCAGCATGGGCTATCCTCTTCTCCTGTACATTTGGATAAAAAATGCATCATCACATGCTTCTTTACCCAATATGGCCACCCCAAAATCAAAATATCTTTCTTCTTAAATTATAAAAATGAGTTTTAGACTGCACTCATATTACTGACCTGCCATTTTAAATCGGCCGGAATCAGGTGCTGCAAAATCGGTCGGAGCTGTTCAGCATTCTGCCCACTCACCACCAATTCAATTTTCACGCTTTCTTTAGACTCTTGCTCAAATAATAACCCATTTTTAATTAAAATTCGGGCCGTTTGTCTTGCAACCGCGAATCCTGAGTCAATTAATGTCAGCTTTTGACCAAAAATATACTGAATTGACGATTTTAGGAAGGGGTAATGTGTACATCCTAACACTAAATAATCAGCGCCTTGATCCACAACTGGTTGTAAAATCTCTTTTAATGTTTGCAAACAGGCTGTACTCATCTGCTTTCCAGCCTCAACAAAAGGCACCAGATCCAGACTGGTCACAGGCAGGACTTTGACTTGAGCCGGTTCAGCAAAACGGGAAATCACATCTTTAATCAGCTTACCGCGAAAGGTCGCGGGCGTGGCCAGTACCGCCACAGTTTTCGACTGGGTATTCAGGACTGCCGGTTTAAGTGCAGGTACTAAACCGATAATCGGGAAGTTTTCACCATAATAGTCACGCAAATAATCCAGACTAAAAGCGGAAGCGGTATTACAAGCCACCACCGCAACTTTACAACCTTGACGATAAAGCCATTCAATCGCCTGAGCCGTCAGGGCACGAATTTCCTGATCATCTCTCGGGCCATAAGGCACATGCGCAGTATCCGCATAATAGACAAAGCGCTCATTAGGCAAATGGCGGGCAATTTCCAGGGCGACTGACAAGCCGCCTACGCCTGAGTCAAAAATACCAATCGGCGCATCTGCCGTGGCATTGGGCATCGGGTCTAATAGCTGGGAAATTGGTTGAATAGCGCTCATAACGTTGCAGGTGGCTTGTTTGAAATTTCTAGCGATCAAGCTTAAACCTCAGGTGCTCAAATGCAAGTCTAAATCACCACTTTTCAAACTTAAAACAGTTCCGCCTGCCGGATTTTCATCAAGCTCGCCCATCTCCACTAGATGTAAAAATGCAGCGCGCTGGATCAGGGCATTGATCCCAAAACGTATATGCACATAAGGCCGTAGTTCACCTTTATATTCACGCATAAAGATTGGATGTTCAGCATCGACAACAATCAGATCTTGCGTGGTCGTGCCCAGTTGCAGATAAGTCACTCCATTGATCTCAATCTGATCAACCTGATTGACAAATAAAGGTTCATCTTCAACTTCAATTTCAATCATTTCTACTGGTGTTTTTAGATAGAATTTATCGTTTTCTTTCCATAGGACCGTTGCAAACAGGTCGATCATCGGCTGACGCTTGATCAATTGACCTTCGTGCCACCATTCGCCGTTGGCTAAAACCTTCAGATCCATGGTGCCACAATGCTTTGGCTGCCATTGCTCCAAAGGGGGAATTGACCTTTTGTGACTGCTCTGTGCATCTTTTAAGTATTGTGCGATATCCATTAAATTTTTATCATCGGGATAAGTTACTTTTTTCGTCGGATTTGTGCTGGGTACTGGCTTATCCATAAAAGAAGACCTTAATGACGGAAAAATAATATGTTTCAGCCAATTGGCTAAAACCGGCTTTAAAACTATACTAGCCCAGATTATCAAAGACACCAGCATTTTTGTGTCTAGGAACCAAGAACACTTATGGCAGCACCCAACCATCCGGTTATGGTTGCCACCGAATAGTAATATGAGGAGTCCTACATGGAACACATCGAACGTGAATCGATGGAGTTTGACGTCGTCATCGTAGGCGCAGGCCCTGCGGGTCTTTCTGCTGCGATCAAAATCCGTCAACTTGCAATTGAAAACAACTTAAACGATTTGTCCGTTTGTGTCGTAGAAAAAGGCTCCGAAGTCGGTGCACATATTCTGTCTGGTGCTGTGCTTGAACCGCGTGCCATGAATGAGCTGTTCCCCGACTGGAAAGAACAGGGTGCCCCGCTGAATGTCCCGGTGACTGAAGATAAAACCTTCTTCCTGCTTTCAGATGAAAAATCACAGGAAGCACCGCACTGGATGGTGCCTAAAACCATGCATAACGATGGCAACTATGTCATTTCACTGGGCAATGTGGTGCGCTGGTTAGGCCAGAAAGCGGAAGAACTGGAAGTGTCGATCTTTCCGGGCTTTGCAGCCTCTGAAATTCTGTATCATGCCGATGGCACGGTAAAAGGCATCCAGACCGGTGATATGGGTATTGGTAAAGATGGCGAACCAACGCATAACTTTACTCCGGGTTATGAACTGCATGCCAAATACACCATCTTTGCTGAAGGCTGCCGTGGTCATCTCGGTAAGCGTTTAATCCAGAAATTCAACCTGGACAAGGATGCGGATCCGCAACATTACGGTATCGGGATTAAAGAACTTTGGGAAATCGATCCTGCCAAGCACAAACCGGGTCTGGTGATGCACGGTGCCGGCTGGCCGCTTTCTGAAACCGGTTCTTCAGGTGGCTGGTGGCTCTACCATGCTGAAAACAACCAGGTGACCCTGGGCATGATCGTGGATCTGTCCTATACCAACCCGCACATGTATCCATTCATGGAAATGCAGCGCTGGAAAACTCATCCATTGATCAAGCAGTATCTGGAAGGTGGCAAGCGTATTTCTTATGGTGCACGTGCTGTGACCAAAGGTGGATTTAACTCGCTGCCGAAATTCACTTTCCCGGGCGGCTCATTGATTGGGGATGATGCCGGCTTCCTGAACTTTGCCAAGATCAAGGGTTCTCATACGGCGATGAAATCCGGCATGCTCTGCGGTGAAGCGGTATTTGAGGCGATTGCTGCTGGTGTCGAAAAAGGCGGTGATCTGGCGGTGGCGCGTGTAGTGGAAGGCGAAGATTTCTTTGTCAAAGAACTGACTGCTTATACCGACAAGTTCAACAACAGCTGGTTAAAAGAAGAGCTCTATAACTCGCGTAACTTTGGCCCGGCAATGCACAAATTCGGTCAATGGATCGGTGGTGCCTTTAACTTTATCGACCAGAACGTGTTTAAAGTGCCGTTCACCTTGCATGATCTGGTTCAGGACCATGCTGCGCTAAAAACCCAGGCAACTGAAAGCTTTAAGCCGAACTATCCAAAACCGGATGGCAAGCTGACCTTTGACCGTCTGTCTTCGGTGTTTGTATCGAATACGGTCCATGAAGAAAACCAGCCAGCGCATTTGAAACTCACCGATGCTTCAATTCCGGTGGAAGTAAATCTGCCGAAATGGGATGAGCCTGCACAGCGTTACTGCCCAGCGGGTGTCTATGAGATCATGAAAAATAATGACGGTTCGAAACGCTTCCAGATCAATGCAGCCAACTGTGTGCACTGCAAGACCTGTGACATCAAGGATCCTTCCCAGAACATCACCTGGGTAACACCGGAAGGTGGTGGTGGTCCAAACTACCCGAACATGTAATCTAATCATCAGATAAAAAATAAACCCGCTTTTAAGCGGGTTTATTTATGGATAAATATTTAGAATTTCAGTTCCTGTCCATTCATCTATTTAATTAAGCAGATTTTTGAAATTTTATTTTCTAAATAAGACAAATCTTTGAGCTCATCAGCCCTTGGTATTTTTAGCCGCCTTTTTTGACTAAATAATGAAATTCTTTATTACCATTTTCATCCAGACGTTCTTCTTGCAATAGCAACTCATGTCCCAGATGCATACAGAATTTTGGAATATCCCAAGAAGTCGAATTATCCGTAGCAAACACCTCAACCACATCACCTGCCTTGGATTTACGGATCGCCTGATGCAACATCATCACTGGCTCAGGACAACGCAAACCTCGGGTATTCAATTGCAGACTTGGAATAATTTCAGTTGGGGACATCGATAGACTCAGGATGGAAAGACCGCCATATTTTAGCATAAAGCTGCGATTACATTGCTGCTTTACATACGTGGCCAGCTCCAAAATCAGCGCTGACTCGCGCGATCAAGACTGCGCATCATATTTACAATAGACAAGCGAATTTTCTGCGGTATGATAAAACCACGTTTTTTTAGATATTAAGAGTCTTCAGGAAAAATCATGCACGAGGAATCAGGCCCGTCGTGGGGTATGCGCGGCTTACGCAAATGGCTGGGAACTGCACCCGAAACTCGCGACGAACTGCTAAAATTAGTACAAGATTCACGTCGATTTTTAGAACCCGATACTGTTGCCATGCTTGAGGGCGTTCTTGACCTCCCGGCAACCAAAATTCGTGAAGTCATGACGCCTCGCACGTCCATGATCAGCTTACAGGAAGATGACCAACTGCTGGATATCCTGCATGTGCTGGTCGAGTCTGCGCATTCACGTTTTCCGGTATTTTCATCCGATCAGACCGACAATGTAGTCGGAATTCTGCTGGCCAAGGATCTATTGCCTTTTCTGACTGAACCGACGGCCAAAGTCGACATTCGCGCGCTTATGCGTCAGCCTTTGTTTGTTCCGGAAAGTGCCCGCTCCGATCAGGTGCTGCGCATGTTAAAGAATACCCAGACGCATATTGCGGTGGTGATTGATGAATACGGTACGACCTCAGGTCTGGTGACACTGGAAGATATTCTGGAAGAAATTGTCGGTGAAATTGAAGATGAACATGACAATGCTGATGAAGAAGCATACTACATTGTTCCGGACAATGATCCGACTACCGCCAATACCTGGGTAGTCCAAGCCCTGACTCCAATTGAGTATTTCAATAATATGCTGGATGCGACTTTCCCTGATGATGAAGTGGAAACCATGGGCGGCTTGTTATTACAGGAAATTGGTCTGGTGAGTGACCTTGAAGGTCAAACCATTGAACTGGAAAACTGGCAATTTACCATTCTTGAAGCAGATTCGCGCTCGATTCACCTGATTCGAGCCGTGCGCCAATGAGAGCGTATTTCGATAAGCTGTTGAGTTCGTCTCAACAGCAAAAAACCTTGCCGCTGATCTATCCTGTTTTAATTGCCTTATTTGCAGGTGCCATTTTCAGTTTGGCATTAGCCCCCTATCATTACTGGTGGCTGGCGATTCTGTCTCCGGCACTGCTCTATGCCTGCCTGCGCGGACGTAGCGCAAAACAGGCCTTTGGCATTGGCTGGGCTTACGGGATTGGCTTGTGGTTTGTCGGCGCATTCTGGCTGTACACCTCGATTCATGTTTATGGCGATACCAGTGCATTTCTCAGTGTCGTGATGATCCTGATCATGGCACTGGTGATGGGTCTGTTTAGTGCCGTTCAAACGTTTGTCTATCGCCGCTTTTTCCCGGAAACTCCTTTAACCTTTGCCCCGCTGTGGGTGCTGTTTGAATGGTCCAAGACCTGGGTCTTTACCGGATTCCCATGGCTATTCGCCGGCTATGCCTTTACCGAACGCTACCTAGATGCTTATGCGCCCTTATTCGGGGTGTTTGGCGTATCTTTCGTGGTGATCATTCTGGCCTGTGCGCTGGTTGAAATTCTAAATAGACGCCTGTTCTGGGCCATTCCTTCGGCAGTTTTATTACTCGGTGCCTGGGGTGCAGCACAACTGACGTTTGTTGAGCAAAAAAATCAGAAGCCTTTAACGGTTTCTCTGATTCAGGGTAATATTCCGCAAGACTTGAAATGGCTGACTGAATATCAGGTGAAGACCTTATTGATTTATGCCAATTTGAGTAAAACTGAATGGGGCCGCGATCTGATCGTCTGGCCGGAATCTTCGATTCCCATGTTCCAGACTGATATTGAAGCCTTTCTGGAAGCCATGAAAGTACAGGCTGAAAAATCAGGTACGGCCTGGGTGACCGGCATTCCGTATTGGGATTTAGCAGAATCACAGGCTGCGGGTTATCCAAAATATTACAATAGTATTATGGCCAGCGGAGATGAATCCGATGGGCTATACAAGAAGCAACGACTGGTTCCTTTTGGTGAATATATTCCACTTTCAGGCTGGTTAAGTTGGGTTCTGCCGGCACTGCAAAATGATCCATCCATGAGTGGTTTTACCCGGGGCGCAGATCATCAAAAACCATTGAATGTAAAAAATCATCCTTTGGGTTCTGCGATTTGCTATGAAGTGGCTTATCCGAATTTGACCCGTCGCAATGCCAGTCAAAGTGATTTTCTGGTGACCGTGTCTAATGATGCCTGGTTTACCGGCACGGCAGGACCATTACAGCATCTGCAGATGGTGCAAATGCGTGCTAAAGAAAATGGCCGCTGGTTTATTCGGGCGACCAATACCGGTGTGACCGCCTTTATTGACCACAATGGTCACATTGTGAAAAAAGCCCCGATGGATCAGGAAGCAGTATTACGTGGCGAACTTCCAGCCATGCAGGGTGAAACGCTATATATGAAACTCAGCGACTGGCCGGTCCTGATCTTCTCGGTTCTACTCTTGCTAGTGGGCTGGCGCTTCCGTCCACGTAAAGTGGATGTCAGCTTTAAATCTAGACGGTAATTTTTTCAAGTACCCCTTTTACAAAGGGGGACTTAGGGGATTCCTGAATATAGCATCTTATCAATCCCTCCTAAGCTCCCTTTACGAAAGGGAGGAACATTCAAGGCAATAAAAAACCGAGGTCATAGCCTCGGTTTTTTCATCTCTTTCAAGCTTAAAATTGTATAGCCAAATAACACAACATGCTGGCAAGAGACAGCATCGGCACATGACGATACAGGTTAACCAGTGTCTGCTCAAATGCTGAGCTTTGCTCGGCCTGAATGCGAATTACACTCGCGTTTAATGCTGACCAGAAACACAGTGCCAATAAACTGCTCATCAAGCTGATAGCAAAAAAGGCCACCATAATCTGGCTGCTGCCTTCGGTGCTTTGCCATAAATGGACGATTCCCTGACTGATCGGCAGCATGCTTAAAACCAGAAGAACAGATTTCAGCATCGACCAATGAAATTGATTGATTTCATCTCCTAAGATTAATGCTTTCATGTGCTTCTCCGTTGGCGAGTCAAGTACCATTCAGATCATTATGAGCTTTTTTAAATAAATAGAAAGTGTATGTTTATTCATATTTTACGAGAATTGTAATAGATAAATATGGGAATAATTCTTATTATAACTCGCATATCGTTTTTATTATTTCATTATTATAAATATCATTAACTTACATTATATTTAATAATTAATAGTTATTATCACTTCACTTCGTATTGAAATAGCCTATTCAGTGAAGTGATATATTCTATCTATCGAAAATTTATAACGATTCTCAATTAAGGCTGATAATAAATATCGGCATCTGTTCCTTCACCACCCGATTGACCATCTGCACCAAATGAATACAGATCGAAGCTGCGGCCATCGGTGCCCGGAATCACATATTGCAGTTCATTATCCCAGCTGTCTTTTGGAAAACCGCCCTTGACATAACCGCCTGGCACCCAGTTTTTTGCAGTCGCTGGCTGATTCACCAGTGCATCCAGACCGCCTTCCTGCATACTTGGATACTTGCCATTGTCCAGCTTGTATTGATCCAGTGAACCTGCAATGCTCTGCAACTTGATCACGGTGGTATCTACTTTGGCTTTTTCACCGCGTCCCATCACATTCGGAACAATCAGCGCAGCAAGCACACCGAGAATAACAATCACCACCATGACTTCGATTAAGGTAAAGCCCGTCTGTTTATTTAATTGATTCCTTTTCATTCAATCTCTCTCATTTATTTGCATCATTCAGAATTTCCACTTGAATCTTGATCACAGCAAAATTCTAACTGGCTTCTGTTTAAATCATATTATTCATATTCACAATTGGCAGCATCACTGCAATCACAATCACCAAAACAATACTGGCCATCAATACCAGCATTAAAGGTTCCAGCAAGGCCAGTAAAGTTGAAATCAGGGTGGTCACTTCGCGATCCTGCATCTGTGAAGCACGTTCCAACATGCGGTCCAGTTCACCAGACGCTTCACCACTTTTGATCATTTGTACCATCATCGGCGGGAAATAACCACTGCGTTCCAGTTGGGTCGCCAGGTTGCCACCTTCAGTGACTTTTTCCGCTGCCAGATTGACAGCATCACGGATCACCCAGTTGTTACTGACTGCAGCACCAATGCGCAGTGCATCGACCAGCGGCACGCCAGACTGGGTCAAAATGGATAAGGTACTGGCAAAACGTGCGGCATTAATCCCGCGTGACAATTTGCCGAATAAAGGTAATTTTAAGGTCAGACGGTCAAAGGCATAATGCCCGGCGGTGGTTCTTAAAAACCGGACCAACAGGAAAATCCCCAAAGCACCACCAATCAATAAAAATGGCCAAGCAATGCGGATAAAATCACTGGCTTTCATCAAGGCCACGGTAATCCACGGTAAGGCGTCTTTACTCTGATCAAAAGTCTTGACGATATCCGGCACCACATAGGTCATCAGCCCCATCACAATCGCAAAGGACATCAGCATCAGAATAATCGGATAGATCATTGCACCTTGAATTTTTTTCTGCATGGCAAACCGGTTTTCGGTATAGTCAGCCAACTGATCCAGAATCAGGTCCAGATGTCCGGAACGTTCACCGGCAGCAATTGTGGCAATATACAGTTCAGGAAAACGTCCGGATTGCTGCAGGCCCTGCGCCAGACTATGCCCTTCCAGCACTTTTGAGCGCACTGACATCAGCAGGTTTTGTACATGTACTTTTTCGCTTTGCTTGCCAACAGCACGGATGGCTTCTTCCAATGGAATCGCGGCGGCGACTAGCACGGACAGCTGCCGGGTCATGAGAGCCAGATCATAGGCGGTAATACTTTTTTCAAACCATTTTCGACGATGCTGCTGGTCTTTTTTTTCAACAGGATCAACAGAGACAGGAATAAGTGCTTTATCCCGTAATTGTTGCCGGATCTGACGTGCAGAATCCCCCTCCAGCACGCCTTTTTGCTGCTTTCCTGAAGCATCAAGCGCAATAAACTGATATGCAGGCATTGTAATGCTCTAATTTTCCAAAATTTTGCTCAACGCTGTTGCGTCAGACCACCGAAATCATTCATATTCTTTGATATAAATTATCTACTCACTCTAACATAATCGAACTTTAAGCACGACGAAATTTCTTCAGGATCTCCACCCCAAGATATGCAAAATTCCCACACCGATTTAAGTCCAATTTATCGCGTACGCGTTGCTGTACCTGTGCATGTATTTGATTGTTTTGATTACACGATGAGTGCAGAACAATTTAAACAGGCGCAGATTGGCGCACGTGTAATGGTGTCATTTGGACGTCAGAATCTGGTCGGGGTGATTATCGAAAAACTGCCTGCAGACACTCCTCTCGACCCACGCTTTAAGCTTAAGGCAGTAACCGAACTGCTCGATGAACGCGCCATTATAGATGCCAAAGTTTTAAGTTTGTTGACATGGTCAGCGCAGTATTACCAGTTTCCGATCGGTGAAGTCGTCCACAGTGCCCTGCCGACTCTGTTGCGTCAGGGTAAGCCTTATAACCTGCTGGCCCGTACCTGGAAATTACTGGACCCTGATGCCGAGGCCAAAGTACGCCGTTCGGACAAGCAGCAGGAAGCTTACCGGATTTTAAAACTGCATCCGGTCGGGACCACTGAAAATGTGCTGAACATGGCCGGGATTGAAACCGCGACCTTAAAAGCGCTGGAGAAAAAAGAGATTTGCGCCTGTGTGCTGGAGCCACAAGATTTCAATCCGCAGCCGATGCAGCTGGCACAAATGCCGCTTACTGCCAATCCTGAACAAAAACATGCAGTCGAACAGGTATTAAAATATCGCAATCAATATCAAGCTTTTTTACTGGATGGTCTGACCGGCAGCGGTAAAACTGAAGTGTATTTGCAGATCATGGAACAGGTACTGAAACAGGGCAAACAGGTGCTGGTGCTGGTGCCGGAAATCGGCCTGACGCCGCAAACCATCAGCCGTTTTCAGTCCCGTTTTCATTGCCATATTGCGTTGCTGCACTCCGGTTTGAATGATTCCAAACGGCTACAGGCCTGGCAGTCGGCAGAAACTGGCAAAGCCTCGATTGTGCTTGGGACACGTTCCGCCATTTATACGCCAATGCCGAATCTGGGCCTGATCATTCTAGATGAAGAACATGACCTGTCCTTTAAACAGCAGGAAGGCTTCCGCTATCATGCCCGTGATGTCGCCCTGTACCGCGGCCATTTACAGCAATGTCCGGTAATCTTAGGTTCAGCCACACCAAGTATTGACAGTTATGCGCTGGTTGAACATGGCAAGATGCAGGCACTGGAGCTGAACCAGCGTGCCGGTACGGCCTTGATGCCCAAAATCCATATTCTGGATTTAAAAGTTGCGCAAAAAAAGCATGGGATTAGCCTGCAATTGATTCAGGACATCAAAAAGCGCCTGGAGAAAAAAGAACAGGTACTGATTTTTTTAAACCGCCGTGGCTATGCCCCCGTCCTGCTTTGTGGCAGCTGTGGCTGGCAGGCGCAATGTCCGCACTGTGATGCCAACTTCACTGTACACCGTCAGCCTTATCAGCATCTGCATTGCCATCACTGCGGTACTATTCACCGTATGCCGGAACACTGCCCGCAATGTCAGCATCAGGAACTGGTTACACTGGGTATGGGCACCGGCAAAGTCGAAGAACATTTAAATGAGCTATTTCCGGATTTTGAGGTGATTCGGGTCGATCGCGATTCCACCAGTCGGGTCGGCAGCTGGCAAAAAATCTATGACAAGATTCAGAAAAGCGAACCGGCGATTCTACTCGGCACCCAGATGCTGGCCAAGGGGCATCATTTTCCTTATGTGACGCTGGTGGCGATTCTGGATATTGATTCCGGTCTGCTGAGTGTGGACTTCCGTGCTACTGAACGGACTGCGCAACTGATCGTGCAAGTGGCTGGCCGTGCCGGACGTGGTGAACATAAAGGCGATGTTTATCTGCAGACCCTCAGACCTGATCATGCCCTGCTGAACACCTTAGTGAATGAAAATTATCGCGTATTTGCCCAGCAGACCTTAAAAGAACGGCAGATGGCCAGAATGCCGCCCTACCGTTATGCCATCCTGATTCGCTGTGAATCCAAGGATCAGGCACAAAATACCGAATTCTTACAGAAACATGCAGCACTCCTCAGGCAATATCCTGATCTGGCGCTGGACATCTGGGGACCAATTCCTGCGCCAATGGAACGTAAGGCCGGACGCTATCAGTCGCATATGGTGCTATTGTCAGCGGATCGTCCACGTTTGCATTACTATGTGCGTAGCTGGTGGCAAAACATGCTGCAGGACAAACCTTCTAGCATGAAGCTCACGCTGGACATCGACCCTCAGGAACTGAGCTAAAAGATATTGCGCCTGAGGATCGATCTGGAATACGAAACTGCAAGTCTGGATCAAGAATAAATTTAGGGCAGGAAAATGTCGATACTGTTACAAATAACACTGGTTCTGGTTATTGCACTGTTGATAGTGCCACTGAGTAAAAGGCTCAGATTGCCAAGTGTGCTGGGCTATCTGTTAACAGGGATCATCTTAAGTCCAAGCCTTTTGCACCTGATTCAGACACCCGAAGTCATGAGTAGTTTCATGCAAGTCAGCCTGATGGCACTGATGTTCTGGATCGGCCTGCAACTCAGACCACAACGCATTGTGCAGATTAATCCCTCCCTGTGGATGATGGCTGCTTTACAGGTACTAATCAGCACCCTGATTTTCACGCTCATGGCCTGGGTTTTCCTTCAGCAAAGCCTACTCGCCAGCATTGTAATTGGACTCGCCGGCAGTTTGTCCGCCCTGACTTTGGTGATTCAACATCTCAATCATCAGGAACAGTTCGCCACCAGCTATGGTCAGCAAGCCTATTCGATTCTGCTGATTCATGCTCTGTTGGCCATTCTGGTGATTGCAGCCATTCCATTATTTGCCGGGATTCGCTCCACTGAACATGGCGTGGCCTATTTTGCTGCGATCATCGCAACGTTGAGTGGTCTGTTTCTGTGTAATCGTTACCTGATGCAGCCGTTGTATCGCTGGATTGCTAAAAGTGGCAGTCACGAACTGCATGCGATTGTAGCGATTGCGGTGACCTTGGCATTATTGGTGCTGATGAATACCCTCGGACTGAATCTATTTCTCGGTGCCTTATTTGCCGGCATTTTATTGGCAGATTCAGATTTCAGGCCTGCGGTAGAAAGTACGATTCGGCCTTTTCAGGGCCTGTTGATGGGCTTGGCATTTATCAGTCTAGGCATGTCACTGCACTTAGCTGATCTGCTCAATTTCCCTTGGATGATTCTCGGTGGCACCCTCATTTTAATCTTGGGCAAGTTTGCAATCAACCTGGCATTGGCGCGTTATCATCAAAATAGCTGGCGCAATAGCACCTTGTTAGCAGCCAGTCTGGCACAAGGTGGCGAATTTGCTTTACTGGCACTGGTGATTGCGGTTTCCGACCAGATTATTGCGGCTGATCTGCTCTCTCCCTTGCTGTGGATGGTGAGTTTTTCCTTGCTGCTGACCCCCGCATTTTATTGGTTATTGCACAGTCAGATCTTACCGCGTCTGGATCGCCACAATCATCTGGCAGCGACTTTTGAAACTGATATTAATCCTCAAGCCCATACACCAATCCTGCTGATTGGCTTTGGTCGCTTCGGACAAATCATCGCCCGGATTCTACTGCAACAGCAACACGCCTTTAGTGTCATGGACAGCACTGTGCCAGCCACTGAGCTTCTGGCGCAGTACGACATCCCTTTCTATCAGGCAGATGCGACAGAACCGGCAGCCTTGATGCAGGCAGGGGTTGCCACGGCGCAACAGGTCATTGTCGCCATTGATGATATTGAAGACTCGATGCTGATCGTGCGGCATCTGCGGCTGAATTATCCTGAAACCTGTTTATGGGTCCGCGCCCGTGATCGACATCATGTGCATTTATTGCAGGATTTGGGCGTGAAACATATCTGGCGTGAAACTTATCTTTCCGCCTTGGAACTCAGTCAAGCCTTATTAACCCAGCTCAATCCTGACCCGGAAGAAAGCCTGCAACAGATTCAAAACTTCCATGAACAGGATGAAAAGTTGCTCAATAGTCAATATCATCTGGATCCGGATGAACATCCAAATTATGAAAATCAGCGCAGCAGTTTGGCTGAACTGGAGCATCTGTTTACCCAGGATCAACGCCATAAAGTGCAAAAACAGGCTACACCGCAGCAACAGGATACAAACGGCGCAGGAATTGATACGTTAAGAGATGAACTGTCCTAACTTGTGTTTTACAATAATGACACCATTAAAGCAGGGTTATGGAGAATTTTATGTCTGATTTACGCCAACGCTTTTTTATTGAAGATAGCCCTGTTCGTGGTGAAGTGGTGCATCTTGAAGAAGCTTTACAAACCATTTTAGCGCAACGTGACTATGCGCCTGCAGTTAAAATCCTGCTAGGTGAAATGCTTAGTGCCACTGCACTGCTGGCCAGCACATTGAAGATTAAAGGGCGTATCAGCCTGCAAATTCAGGCATCGGGCACATTTAAATGGGCTATGGCTGAATGTAACCATTTGGGTGAAGTTCGCGCTCTGGCTGACTATGAAGAAGATCCGCACTTTCTGGTCGGTGAAGACAGTAGTACAGTGTTGAAATCACTCACCTCTCCGGTTCTATTCATCAATATCGAACCAGAATTTGGTGAGCGTTATCAGGGGATTGTACCCCTTGATAAAGAAAATCTGGCGGGCTGTCTGATGCAGTATTATGACCTGTCTGCACAGATTCCGACGCGTATTGTACTGGCAAGTGACCATCAGCGTGCAGGTGGTTTACTGATTCAGTTATTACCACGTAATAGTGAAGAAGAACAACGCCGGGTAGATGAAGATCTATGGCCACGTCTGACCATGCTCACAGAGACTCTAAAAACTGAAGAGTTAGTCGGTTTGCAAGCCACTGATATTCTGTACCGTTTATATAACGAAGAAGAAGTGCGTCTGCCAGATACGGAAGTGTTGAAGTTTGGTTGTACCTGCTCTAAAGAGCGTTGTGCAGTCGCTTTACAGCAAATCGGAATAGAGTCGATCCGTGAAACGCTGGAATTCCAGAATCCGATCGAGATGGACTGTCAGTTCTGTAATAGCCAATATACTTTTACTGCTGAAGAAGCCTTGGGCCTATTTGGTAAACACCTGAGCTAAGCAGTTCGAATCCTTAAGTTTAAAAGCATTCCCAGGAATGCTTTTTTTATGTTTTAAAATCTAGGTGACTGAGCTCAACAAAGCGTATTCCCCTACAGTAGAAAACCTGTCTACCTCCTGAATCAAACTCTCCTGTAAATCCAATCTAAGAATCCCTTTTAAATTATAAGATTATTCACACTAACAAAACCTGAATATTCATCATTTTCAAAAAATTATGAGAAAGACCGCACAGTTCATACTCTTGATTTAATTATGCTTTTAAAATAAATTAGAGCAATAATTCTAAAATGAATACATCATCAATTTAACAGGTATGTTATGAGAAAATTATTGAATACTCTACTAATGGGGATAAGTTTGGCCGCAGTCTCTAGCCTGGCCTTTGCCTATGAAGATCCGTTATTGGGTAAATGGAAAACCATCAATGATCAATCGGGTTATTCTCGTGCGGATGTGGAAATTCGCAAGAAAGCAGATGGCAGTTATGAAGGAGTAATTGTCGAAACACGCAGCTTGCCTGGCGCAGAAAAAATGGGAATTTGTCATAAATGTCCAGGTCAGCTTAAGAACAAGCCTTTTCTAGGCCTGCCGTTTATCTGGGATTTTAAGGCAGATCCGAAAAAGCCACGTGAATACCATGATGGCAAAGTGCTTAATCCGATCAGTGGCAAAGTTTACAAAGGTAAAGCACGCTTAAGTGCTAATGGTAAACGTCTGACCTTGCGTGGTTATGTGGGGGTATCGGTAATTGGTCGCAGTGTTACTTGGGTAAAATATTAATTTCAGAAAGATTTTCAAAGCCCCTATATCAGGGGCTTTTTTCTTTGTCATGATTTGAAACAATAAGGTACAAATAAAAACTGTTTTGGAGCAGGCAAAGTCATAATAATGGATCGAAGACGGTTATTTTTTATCCACTTATGATGATCAATCTTCAGCCTTGTTCAATTCTGTCCTCTGGTCTGCTTTGCAGCCCTGATATGGCGCCCTCTATTCAACATAGGAAAGTGATTGAATACGCTTTGTCGATAACACATAAAATTATAAAAACAACTTCAGCTTTAACCTTCTTTGCCTCGCATGCTGCTGATAAAGATCCGGTCAGACCGACTGATTCATCAACTACCAGTGCATCCCGACTCTTCACTCATGATCATTTGAGTCATCACTCTGAGTCTGCATGTCCAAGGATTGGAAAGCGTTCTATTTTAGTACCTTCCCTTTCTACGGATTTTGCACACTTGGCTGTTTAAGGAGTAGACCCATGACTACGATTCAGTACCAAGAAAGTTTTTCCCACGGTTATACCCCCTCAGAAATTATGGACGATCGTTCATTTGACTTGATCCACTTTGCAGAAGCGTGTGGACAAAGCCCGGAATGGGTCATGCAGTTAATTGAACATGGAATTTTACCCAATCGTTCTACACCCCCGACCAGCACTTTCCTCGGTGAAGATATCTCGCGTGCACAACGCGCCTATCGCCTGCAACGCGATTTTGATGCCTCATTTAGCGCCGTTGCCATGATGCTGGACCTCATTGATGAAGTGCAGGAGTTACGCCGCGAGGTCAAACATTTGCACTTCAAGTAAATCCTTTTCATGTTCTGTCGATCTGCATTTTCCAGTGCAGATCAGAACATATTTATATTTAATTTTATGATTAGAGTATAAGAATCCCTATGAAAACCAAAGATTGCAATAAGAAACTCAAATACATGTTTCCCGAATACCGCGACTTGATTGTGCAACTTCGCGAGGAAAATCCCTATTTTGCCAAGTTATTCGAGGAACATAATGAGCTGGACAAAGAAATCAGCCAGCTTGAACTTGATCCAGTCAATCATATCAACAATGATATTGAGGCGATCAAGCGTAAAAAACTGAAATTAAAAGATGAAATCTATAAAATACTGACTCGAACAGCTCAAGTTGAGTGATCAGCAGAACAGAGTGTTGATTTCTACAGAGCTAATCTAAAATTGAAGTCCACTGATCTACGTGTGCTTGAAAAATAGGACAACTTTTATAAATATCGATTGATAAAGGTAGCTCTATTTTAATTTGGTCAGCTTTTCAACTTCTTTCATGGTCTCTTTCACTGATTGCTTAATCGGCTCATAGTCAAGGAACCAGAACAGATTCACGTGTTGATTCTTATGCTGTTGTGCCAGTAGATCAATCACACTGCGCTCCCCTCGACCGACCAGATGTCTGCGATAGAAATAATACACCAGCAATACCGTGCTAATGAACATGATCATCAACATACTCCAGAACCCGACAGGAGATTTCGCCCCCGGAATAAATTCAAAGTTCATCCCGTAAATCCCGGTCAATAAGGTCAGCGGTGCAAAAATAGCGGTAATTATCGCCAAGATGCGCATATTTTCATTGGTCTGATTGGCAATGGCTGAAAAATGCAGGTCGATCGCCGCCTGAATCGAGGCACGCAAACGAACAGTGTGTTTTTGGATGCGCTCTACATGGCTGACCAGGTCATTCATTCGGACCAGCATAATATCCTGTCGTTCCGACTTCTTCTTGCCTTTCAAGTGCGGATAATTATCGATAATTTCATCTCGCAGTTCTTGCAAGGTATCAATTTGCTCTTCACAGAGATTTTCCACTTGTTGAAAAGACATGCTTTCTTGCAATAACTGGTTCCATTTGGTAAAGCGGCGATGCCCCTGTAATAACTCCTGTTGCCAGAATTCAACCCGTCGGGTTAAAGGCACACGTAAATCCAAATAACCATCCACCATGCTATTCAGTAAACGTAACGATAAATCCAGCGGGGTCATCGGGAGTTTTCGTGACTTATTTTGTTCCTGAGTGGAACGGATCACATGGGTTTCAATACGGGAAATATAATTTTTTATTGCTTTATTGCCTTGCTCACGTACTGTAATCAGCACTTGAGGAGTCATGATAAAACTAATCGGAGTAGTCGCCAGACCAAACACTTTTTCATGCTGTTCCAGCGCCTGCTCACCGCTCTCGATGTCATCATCCGGGGTAATCAGCTTGCGAAAAATAAGCAGCTCATAGTCATCCATGCTATCAAATACACAAGGATGTTCTAAATTAAGAATATCGTTTACATGCAATTCGTTTAGGTATAAATGGGTCTGCTGTTCTATTTCTTTTTGCCAAGTCTCAGCCCGATTAACCACATCTGCCCGGGTATAGTCGATCCAGATAAATTCAGGTTCGGCTTGAGCAATAGGCTCTTTTTGTACAAAAATATGATGTTCGGTCGGATGTTGGTAAAAATAATAAACCTGCATTAAGACAATTCTCTATTCACAATTCTGCTTTTTGTTGTTGCAGGATAGAGCTAGTAGGCCTTCCCCATCTATCCGTCTTAAAATTATGAGCCGAGCCGCAGACTTAAGCAATCCAATCAGTCTTTATTTGCGTAGCAGAATCTTATTGAAGGCATAAAAAAGCCCTGAGCCAGCCAAAGTAAACATTTTGACCAAGCTCAGGGCTTTTTTATTGTTATTCACATGAGTTTTCCCATGTGAATATTTTAACGATTAAACTTGTTCGATGTCTTTCATCGTTAATTTGATACGGCCACGGTTATCAACATCCGCAACCTGTACTTTCACTTCTTGACCTTCTTTCAATACATCTGCCACGTTCGCAATGCGTTCGTTTGAGATTTGAGAGATGTGAAGCAAGCCATCAGTACCTGGCAGGATATTCACGAACGCACCGAATTCAACGATACGGATCACTTTACCTACGTAGATTGTACCTGGCTCGATTTCAGCAGTAAGTGCCTGGATCTTGGCCACTGCAGCTTGCGCTGCCGCTTTAGTTTCACCAAATACGCGAACTGTACCGTTATCTTCGATATCGATCGCCGCTTTAGTTTCTTCAGTAATCGCACGAATGGTCGCGCCACCTTTACCGATCACATCACGGATTTTATCCGGGTTGATATTGATCACCTGGAATGTTGGTGCGTGCATCGAAATTTCAGGACGCGCACGTGAAATCACCTGGTTCATCTCATTCAAGATGTGCATACGACCCGCATAAGCCTGGTTCAATGCAGATTCCATGATCTCTTCAGTGATACCTTCGATCTTGATGTCCATTTGTAGCGCAGTAATACCGTTTGCAGAACCAGCTACTTTAAAGTCCATGTCGCCCAAGTGATCTTCATCACCCAAGATGTCAGAAAGAACTGCGAAACGCTCGCCTTCTTTCACTAGACCCATCGCAATACCTGCAACTGGTGCTTTAAGTGGAACACCAGCATCCATAAGAGAAAGTGATGCACCACATACAGACGCCATTGAAGACGAACCGTTAGATTCAGTGATGTCAGATACGATACGGATCACGTACGGGAAGCGATCAGCAGCAGGAAGTACAGCTTGAACACCACGACGTGCCAGACGACCGTGACCAATCTCACGACGTTTAGGACCAGATTCACGACCCGTTTCACCTACAGAGTATGCAGGGAAGTTGTAATGCAACATGAAGTTGTCAGTTTTGGTACCTGCAAGGGTATCCACCATCAACGCATCACGTGTATTACCCAAAGTCGTTGTGACCAAGGCCTGAGTTTCACCACGTGTGAACAATGCAGAACCGTGTGCACGATCTAGAACACCTACTTGTACGTCGATTGCACGAACAGTTTTAGTATCACGACCATCGATACGTGGCTTACCAGACAGGATGTTGTCACGTACAGTACGATATTTAAGGTCTTCGAACAGCTCATTTACTTCTTCTGCAATGCCCGTTTCGTCATTTTCAGGAACGAACTGTGCAACTGCTTCTGCATAAAGCGCGTCAAGTGCCGCATAACGGTCTTGCTTAACTGCAATCGTGTACGCTTCAGAGATTTTCGCTTCGAATGCTTCTTTCAATTTACCAAGAAGTTCTTCATTTTTAACTGGAGCAACCCAAGTTGATTCAACCGCGCCTGCAGCTGCAGCAAATTCTTTGATCGCTTGGATCGCAATTTGCATTTCGTCATGACCGAACAAAACAGCGCCCAGCATTTGGTCTTCTGAAAGCTCTTTCGCTTCAGATTCAACCATCAATACTGCAGTTTCAGTACCCGCAACAACAAGATCAAGATCAGACTCTTTGAGTTGTTCAAGGTTTGGGTTCAGGATGTATTCACCGTTGATTAAACCAACGCGCGCACCACCAATCGGACCACGGAAAGGCGTACCAGCGATAGACAATGCAGCAGATGTACCTAACATTGCAGCAATGTCAGCATCCATGGTTTTATCAGAAGAAATCACAGTAGCTGTTACTTGAATTTCGTTGAAGTAACCTTCTGGGAACAACGGACGAATTGGACGGTCAATCAGACGTGAAATCAAAGTTTCAGCTTCAGACTGACGGCCTTCACGCTTGCCATAACCACCCGGGATACGACCAGCAGCATATTGCTTTTCTTGGTAGTTAACAGTTAATGGGAAGAAATCTTGACCTGCTTTTGCTTTAGGCTGTGCCACAACAGCGACAAGTACTTGTACGCCGCCCATGGTGATCACAACAGTGTTTGCCTGACGGGCAACACGACCTGTTTCCAAGATAACGTTGTGCTGACCGAATTGGAATTCTTTACGAATAATATTAAACATTGACATGTTTTATTTTTTCCTAGTTCTTGTGAACAATTATTCTAGTGGAGACCCCTAAGGTTTGGCATTCATGACCATATGGACGAGTAAATGACAAAGCTTAGAAGCCGACCTCACCAGATTAAATACTATTTTTAAACACAAAGAAGGAGCGAAACATTCGCCCCTTCCACTGGCTTAGCGCAAAGCTAAGCCGACTTTAGTTTTCAGTAATACAGCACAAAGCATGCAATACACCCGAAAATAAAGTTTAAATCGAATTAACGACGTAAACCTAAAGCACCGATCAATGCTACATAACGACCGTGGTCTTTACCGTTAAGGTAGTCAAGTAGTTTACGACGTTGGTTAACCATACGGATAAGACCGCGACGGCTATGATGGTCGTGTTTATGCTCTTTGAAGTGACCTTGTAAATCATTGATTTGAGCAGTTAAAAGAGCTACTTGAACTTCTGGTGAACCAGTGTCGTTTTCAGCGCGAGCGAATTTAGCCATGATCTCTGCGCGATCTGCGTTAGTTAAAGCCATTCGATTTCTCCGAGATGCTTATATATTTTGATAAAAATCAAAGTGATGAGAATTCAAAACCTTGACTGCCGTGCATCACTACAGCAAGTTGCATATTTTAAGGGAAAACGCATCAAATTGCAAAAATAGATCCAAATTTTTGCATGGTTTTGGTCGCTCATTGATGCAGTTCAGATTCGATGACTCTTGTCCCTCAAAGATTCAGGTTTTGCATTATTTTCATGAAATAAATCCAGGATGAATTAAATATAGAAATTCATTTGAAAAGCCAACAAACCCTTTAGCTCGCTTGAATCTTCCGCTGCTCTCCATAAAAAATGGATAAAAAAAAGCCCGAGTAAACTCGGGCTTTTTGGCGCTGTAGTTCTTTCTCTTATCATTATTATTTATTGTATTATTATGGCGTTTTACGCTTATTATTATTTTCAAACATCCTGTTGAAAAATCATCTTCCTTGTGTGGTAGATTTTGCCATATTCCCACCAGACAACTAGAGGTATTTGCCTCATTTTGCTGTAAGCCATTTCGTACATCACAGAGTAAAAATTTGCATAATGTTACACAGCTCTCGTTTTATTTAACGCTATTTACTTAAGTTTACTGGCTAGCGCTGAAAATTTTTGCTAAGAAATTAGGATAAAAATCCAGCAAGCTTCCTATAAAAAAATCAGGATATAAAAAAGCCTTGTAGTCTCTCCCAAAACTACAAGGCTTAGCGGCTGTAAGTTTCCTCTTTCACTTACTTCACTGTAAGTTCGCTGTCTACCGACATTATTATTATCATTATGCGATTATGCTCAACTTTCCGTGTTGAGTTATTTTGTAGAACCAATCTTCTCAAAAACTGAGCAAAAGCTCTATGCGTCAATTTCCTGAATCCTTGTAAGCTTTTACCTACAAGATTTGATTATTTTTGCCAATTAAATTACTAGATTGTTCAATGATTTTTTGGCCCAAACCACTTTTCCGGGTAGTTCTGACACAAAGTGCCTGTGTAAAAGCATCACAATCCACCAGTAAACTGACCACTTTTTTGGCTCGAGTAATTGCAGTATAAATCAACTCTTTGCTCAATAAATTTTTTGCATATTGATCCAGCACCACGGCCGTATGGGAAAATTCTGAACCTTGAGATTTGTGAATGGTCAGCGCAAAAGCGGTTTCAATACTTTTAGGTAAACGGGTGGCTAATACCCATTTTTCCAGACTCGGGAAATACACTTCAAACTGACGTTGACCAGACTGCTCACGTAAAAAACAGATACCAATATCACCATTGGCCAGGCCCAACTGATAGTCGTTATAGCTCATCATGACGGGTCGTCCGACATACCAGTCGCCCTGTTTCAACTGACCTTGGGCTGCTAGAAAACGTTGCTCAATCTGTAGATTGATCTTGAGCAGCCCCAGATCACCAGAACGGATTGCCGTTAAAATACGGTAATCATCAAAAGTTTTGACCACCTGTTGCACATAGTGTTCAAAATCAGCTGAGTTTCGTTCTGTTTTTATGGCCTGTACATAAGCCTGATAACCATACATCAGCTGGTCATAATACTGATTCAAATTATGCGCGGTCTGTTCGGCACCAGCGAGCAGGTATTGTAACTGCAACTGGTCGATCTTCACCTGATCCAAATCGATCGCCTGTAACTCACTGGCTGCCACAATCTGCTGCTCAAATTTCTGCAAGACGTGAGAAGGCTGATGATTCTGCTGGATAAACTCCGCCATTGCGCCAATCCTGGCTCCAGGCGCAAAACGCCGCGTGGTGATTAAATTGACCCGGTTATCTTCCAGAGTCGCTACTTGCTGTAAATCTGCCAATACCGTTCCCACATCCACAGAGGCCAGCTGATCTGCATCACCGAGTAAAATCAGCCGTGCATGAGACGGTACGGAGGCCAGTAACATCTGTGACAGGTTTAAATCCAGCATCGAGGCTTCGTCGACCACGATCACATCATAAGGCAGAGGCTGCTTGGCATGAAAGCGTGGCTGTCCGCGAGTGCCCAGACCCAATAAGCGATGCAGGGTGACCGGTTGTAACTGTTTTAATTGTTCTAGCTCAAACTGTTGTAACGCTTCACTGTGCAAGGCTTTTTGCAGTGCTTCTTTCATGCGCTGTGCGGCCTTTCCGGTAGGTGCTGCCATGGCAATCCGGATATTTGGCAAGGCTTCATGCAGGACCGCAATCATATGCGCCAAGGTATAGGTTTTACCGGTACCCGGACCGCCGCTAATAATATTCAGCGCCTGCCGCGCAACCATTTCCAGTGCCAATTTTTGCTGTGGATCTGACAATAAATTGCGATCACGTTCGGATAAATCAATAGCGGCAACCGGTTGGGCTTTAATCCGAGCAATATGTGAGGCTACTGCCTGTTCCAGTTGCCAATAGCGGTACAGATATAAATGCTGATCTACAAAAATAAATGGTGCAATTCCTGCACCCTGCTGACGGCGGTCTAGAACCAGATTATGCAATAAGGCAACCTGCTGAGGATCAACTTCGATACAGCTATCCCCTGCCTGTATCGCCTCAAGCAGTTGCTGAATCAAGAATTTTGCTGCCGGATCAAATGTAGCCGTACTAAACGGCGGCTGACACAAATAGTCAATCCAGGCCATTAAATTGGAGTCTTGCTGCGACACGTGATTCTGCTCATTTTCCACACAGTTATCCTCAAAGTTATCCACAGGATAATTTCATGTTTAATCTCTATATATCTTATAAAATCGCAAAATCATGCTGATTTTTTCTGCTCAAAATAGCCCAGTATTTGATCCAGTTTTTCTATAAATTCAGAGTCCGGTTGCCAATGATAGGCTCCTTGCTGGACCTGTCCCTTCATCCCACGTAAATACAGATAGGTCGCGCCGCCCAAGTGCTGCTGAATCGAATAAGTCTGCATATTGGCACTCAGGTACCGATGCAGCGCCACCAGATACAAAGCGGCCTGCAACCAGTAACTGGACTGGCTCATATTCTGCTGAATGGCTTCAGCACTATAGTGCTGCTGATCAGGTCCGAGGAAGTTACTTTTATAATCGGCAATATGGTAGCGCTGGCCATCGAAATACACCAGATCGATGGAACCGGTCAGATAACGTGCCGACTTGGCCTCATTAAAATCGCTCATGATCATGTCATGTTCGAGAAAAAGCTGATGGATTTGCCGAATCTGCAAAGGGGCATCGGTCAAGGACAGATAAAAAGGGAATTCTGAAAGATACTGTTTAGCCTCCAGCTGTGCCAAGGCAAAATCTGCCTGAATCGGAGTGGCCAGAATGTCATGTACCCAGTCATGCATCAGGTTCAGCAAAATATCTTCTGTGATCTCGTCCAGCAAGCCATCAAATGCAGTCTGGAAAATATTGTCCACATTCAGTGATTCAGTACTTGCAGGGCGTGTGAGCTGAGCCACTTCCTGTTCAAAAAACTGGATAAAGGAGTCATCCTCCAGCCCATCGAAATACACTCGAAACTGACCTAAAAATTCCAGCAGAGCTGAACGCTCGAGCTGTTGTGCCGAGTGAAACAGCTGCTGCCATTGCTGGCGATAAACTTCACTTTGGTCATGCAGGCGAATTCCGGTCAATAACTTATAGTTCAGGCTGGACAATACGCGCTGCATACTATGACGCAATTCCTCGGCTTTGAAATCTGCCTGAGCTGTGGCCTGAAACAAGGTTCGCAGATTCACCACAGCGGCCTGATAATGCAGGGAAAAAGCCTGTTCCAGTACACTACGTATATGAAAAGCCTGTTCAAATTTTTCTTTCATTTCCTGCCAGATTTGCGGTGCGGTATTTTTAAAACGGCGCCGGATTTCCAGATTCCAGTAACTGCTGTCCTGAAAATCAATATGTTCAAAAATGCTGTGCAAGAATGTTCCGGCTACGGTGCCTTTAGGAAAATTCAGCCTAATCCAGTCTAAAGGCACAGCTGCTGGCTGTTCTTCCAGACCGGTAAAATGAATTTCATCGGCAGCACTGTCGGGCTGTTCATAAGCCGTGACCAGATCGTCCTGCAAGATATGTCCATGTAGCTGATGCTGTGACAAAGCCGTAAAACTGGTTTTGGTTCGCGGATAAAACTGCCGCTCTGGCAAAGGTTGCGCCCGCATGTCGACCTGATGATGGTTCGACTGCTCGACCAGGCGCGGTGGCTCCTGAGACAGAGGCGGCTCGACCAGACTTAAAGCATGTTGAAACAGTTGATCTCCCTGACCACGCCAGAAGGCCAGCCCGGAATCAGACTGTGCGTTCTGGTCCTGCAGCATGGCATATACCCGGTGACTGGCACGGGTCAGCGCCACATACCAGAGTCGGTGGTTTTCGGCAGCATTACGCGCTGCATTCTGCAGAATCGCCTGCTCATGTAAATTCTTGTGATTCACTGCAATCACCCGGGATTGTTCCAGGATGTTGTCCTGTTCAGGCGCAGACAGGGAAAAATTCAGATTGCCTTTATTCACATCAAAAGCAGCATCTGCTCCCAATAAAAACACCACTTTAAATTCCAGCCCTTTGGAGGCATGAATGGTCATCAGCTGCACCCCATGATCCCCAGACAGCTTGCGTTCTTTTTCGCTGTCCTTGCCTGAAGGTGACTGAAGCTGGCGCAAATACCAGTGATAGAGTTTTTGCGCCCCCTGATAATATTCACTCTGCTGGCTCAGCATCTCGGTCAGATGGCGCAGATTGACCACCACCCGCTCATTGTCCAGACTTTGACTGGCCACCAGATTGGTCCAGACCTGAAACAGGTTCAGTGCATAATTCCAGGCGGTCAAAAAGCCTTTCTCAAACCACATTTCCCGAATTATATCCAGATCCGCAATATAGCGACTGAGGCCTTCACTCTGGCTTTGCAAATCAATCAGTTTTTTCAGATTGAAGCCCAGCAGACGGGTTAGTAAAGCCCGCTTGACCTTGGCCTCATTGAAAGGATCCATAATCGCCGTCAATACGGCCGCGACATCCTGAGCGATGGTACTGGCAAACACGCTCTGTTTGGATTCTTTATAGGAGGGAATGCCCATACGCTGCAGACGCTGCTTCACCTGTTCCAGAGCAAAATGCCCAAATCCCAACACGGCAATATCATCTGCGCTCAGGCTTTGCTGATGCTCTTGCTGCTGAAAGTACAGTTGCTGCTGGGCAGACTGATTCAGCAATGCACGGATTTTCCAGGCCACCTGGTCTGCCTCCAGGTCCGATTCACCTAGCTGAATCCATCGTAAAGGCTGCGGGTTGATCCTGCCCATATCGACCAGATCTGGATGCGGGCGACTACCGGCCTGAATCAAGGTGTACTGCACCTGTTCGCCAAAATCCATTTGCCGCTGGAACAGCGCATCAACCACTTCTACGAGTGGTTTGACTGACCGATGGTTCTGCATCAGGGTATATTCGCGGCCCTGTTTATGCAACACATCGGCATGTGCCTTGTTATAGGTGAGCATATCGCCGCCACGGAAACCGTAAATTGCCTGTTTCGGATCACCGACCATAATCATGCAGCCGGACTGCACCCGGTTGGCATCACGCCAGATCTTGGCCAGCAAATCATCCTGATCCTGATTGGTGTCCTGAAATTCATCGACCAGAATCAGCGGATAACGTGCCTGTACAAACTGGGCAAAACGCTGTCCCTGCTGGCCTTGCAATGCTTCCGCCAATGTACGAATTTGCTGGGAAAAAGTGGTTTCACCCTGCTGCTGCAAGGTTTGTGGCAAACGGGTCTGCACACTTTGAATAATATGAAATTCCAGATAGGTCGTAAGCTGTTGCAGCTGCTCATCCAGATACTGTTTGACCTCACACAGCGCATCAATTGCCACGATCAGACGATGTTGCAAAATCAGCTGCTGCTCTGCATCCGGACAGCTTTTGTTAAAGACCTGAGTGGTCGGCTGGAAATCGGTTTTCTTGCGGCGCAAATGGCACAGATTCAGTAAAATCGGCTGCAATTCAGCATCAAAGAAACTCATGCCACCCTGATTTTTCAGGGCTGCGCTCCAGGTCATAAAGTTTTCACAAATTTCGGTTAACTTGGTCAAAAAACTCTTGTGAAAATACTTCGGACTTTCCTGACAATAACGCCGCATGACGGCAAGATCATGCTCCTGAATACTCACTAATTGACTGATGCAGGCTTCCAATTTGTTCAGGTCACATTCAGCCAGTTCGATCTTGCGGAAATGCTGCTTGCTGAAATTCAGGGCATCACGCACCAGCCCGGTATAATGCTCCACCGGTTTCAGCAGATTTTGAACATACAGATGATTGACCATATATTGCGGCTGCTGCTGAATCCAGTCACGCAGCACATCATGAATCAGCTGCTGAATATACAGATCCTGATCTTCGGTCAGTTCTGCACGTTCAATCTTGCCACTTTCAAAGGCAAATTCACGTAACAGTTTCTGGCTAAAGCTGTCCAGGGTGCCGACAAACAGTTCATCCAGCTGGTTTAGCACCAGACGTAAACGGCGACGGGCATAATCCAGCCGTGAACCATAATCTTTCAGTACCTGCTGAAATAAAGGATCGGTTTCATTCTGGATTTTTGCTGCGATTTCAACTGAATTGAGCTGCTGATGACGCTGGATATAAGCCAGCGTTTCCTCGACGCGAAGCCGTACCCGGTTTTTCAGTTCAGCCGTGGCCTTACGGGTAAATGTCGTCGCAATCACCTGATGCGGATAATACTGGTCCAGAAAAATCCGCACCATCAGACTGGATAGCGTATAGGTCTTGCCGGTGCCTGCCGAGGCTTCAATCCAGTGTAGGCCCCGAAACTTCATGTCCTGAATCGGATTGGTAGAAATGGCTGTTTGCGTCTGCTGCTTTAAGAAAGTCATACGGCTATTTCACCCATTCCAGATGTTGATGAATCGGCGCATACAGGCCATGGGCAAAATCATGACAGCAGTTTTGCAAGGCCAGATCCGGATCCTGATCCTGCAAAATAAATTGCCAGTCTTGATGCAGCAGACTGGATTCATCCGAAGCCAAAGGTTTGACACTCTCATAGCTGTTGTTCCAGGCCTTTAGCAATTCCGGCATTTCCACAATAGTCATTTTACCCTGTTCATTCTCGGCCCACTGCCACTCTTTTTTCATCAGTAATTCTGCCGGCAAGACCAGCGGCTGCTGTTGACCAATTTCCCAGGCCTTTAACCAGAGCTGCAAATACTCATGTGCCTTGCTCGAACTCAAGCCAGAAAACTTCAGGGTTTTATTACTGAAAATGACAATGCGCTCCAGTTCTGGTGAGCGTGCATCGTCATTCAAGTAAGCCAGCCATAGCAGATACTCCAGCCAGATCTGGGCACGGCGTTTTTCCGAGGCCGAAGAGGATTGCATACTCAGCCAGTAGCTGCTGTGTGGAACCTGAGGCACGTTTATATGAATGATCAGTTCAGGACTGAACTGCAGGGATTGTTGGGTGACTGGCGTCAGTTCTTTGCCCAACTGTAGCAAACGTTCTTGCAATAACTGCTGTTCCTGCTGGCTGCCCAGCCAGGTGGCTTGCTGGGTTTTGCCCACCGGCAAACGGTCTAGCATCAGGTTTGGCTCAATCTCCTGCTCTTGTTGTAACAGGAAATCCCGCACCTGATACTGTTCCAGCTTGTTCAATAATAAGGGTTCCCGGGAACTCGGCAAATCGGCATAGCGAATCGTGGAAACCCCGACACTTTTCAGGAATAGACGTGCCGGGAAAATCATATCGCGGATCCATTCATCACCTTTGAGTACCCGGATTTCTTTTTGTTCTAGTGCCGGATAATGTGCATTAATCCAGCTGCTGCGTTTGCCTTCGGCGCTGCGGATATATTCTGCCACTGCAAACCACTGATCCTGATAACGTGGTGTCTGCATATCTGCGAATCCGGCCGGATCAAAAGGCTGCAAGGGATGTACATGATAAAGCTGCTGGATATGTTGAGCGACCGATAGACCATGAATATCCACCATCGGATCGACTTCGACATCCGGCTGTTCAGACTGGCAGATCAGCGCGATATGTTGAACCAGTTCCTGCAAGGCAGTGGATGGATCGCGAGCCTCACCATCCTCCAGATCAAAGCCATTATAGAACAGCCATAGATTTTCCTGTGCCAGCAGCAAGGCATCCAGAAAGGCGCCCTGCTCGTCATCCAGACGGGAACGGTCACCGAGTTGCGGCTTCAGGCTGCGCATCAGGTCAAACGGAACCTGTTGATTACGGCTCGGAAATTTACCGCTATCCAGATTCAGCATCACCACCAGTTTATAAGGCAATGGCCGGATCTGACCAATCTGGCTAAAAGTAATCTGTCCGGTCGGTTCGGCCTGATCCAGCTGCATCTCCAGGGTATTCTGAATTTCTTCCAGCACATAAGGCAGAGGCAGACTGAGTGCCACCAGTTCCTGACTGGCATGAGGATCATCCTGGTCATGATAATCGGCCAAGGTCAGCATCCGCATTTGCTTGTCGATAATCTCGGCAACGGTTTTGAGCGATTCCACGCCAGCATCACGGAACTCGTTCAGATCGGCGCGCAGATATTCCAGCCAGGTTTTGACTGGCGTGCGCTGTCCGGTTTCATGCAAAGTCAGCCAGTCACGGCGCTCTACCAGATCCTGATAAATCCGGATCAGGGTGGATATCAAGGGAAAATCACTGGTCAGAACCTTGGCATAACTCAAGGTATCCTGAAATAGGGTATGTTCAGGAATCGCCAGACCCAACGCCAGACGGTCCAGCGCGAATTTAAAGCTAAACCGGTAATCCTCATCGCCTGCGCTCAGGCTTTGCTGTAAATGCTGCTGGTCCAGTCCACGCTTGAAGCCAGCATCTGTCAGCAACTGCAACATCCGTTCTACCTGACTATAGTCCAGACCATAATACTGCTGGGTGGCATTCAGGCTGAGCCAGTCGGCGAAGTCCTCAATACTGAAACGGCGCCGTACCCACTGAATCCGGCCCAGTACCGCGCGCCAGGCATTACTGACATCCAGACGCGACACCCCGGCAATCTGGATCGGTAAATACAGGTTATCTTTCTGCAGGCGTTTGCTGCCGGTTTCGCGCTCACGCGGTGGTGGCGCAAAGACACTACGAATTGCCGGTTCGAGTTCTTTCAAACTTGGCGTCAACACCAGAATATCACTCGGCTGACGCGGCACGTCATTCGTATCTTGAGCCAGCCAGTGAATCAGCTGTTCTTTGAGGACTTCCAGCTGACGTAATGAAGAATGACAGACATGAATCTGTACCGAATCATCATCAGGGCTTAAAGCATATTGATGCTGTTCAGGTTCCAATAAATACAGGATATCCGACTGGATTTTGGCCAGCAGCCTGTCCTGATATTCATCGACAAAGACATCGGCCCAGAGACCCTCTTCCCCCGAAGACAGTTTAGAGAGTAGAGAAAAATGATCCCGTGCCTGCTTGCCGAATCGGGTCAGGAGCGGATGCCGCGATTCCCGGTCTTCGGCATTAAAGTTCAGCTGCTTGATCCTGAAGTCTTTTATTTCCGCATCATTCGGTTTACGTTGACGGGTCTTTTCAAAACGCTGAATAAAGCGCTCTTCCCGCTGCAAATCAAACCTGGCTTTCCAGTCCGGATCGACACTGTCGGCCCAGTATTCCTGCGAGGGGTTGAAGTGAAAAATATAGATATCAATGTATTGCCCCAAACGGCGTAAAAAATCCAGCTGGCTGGGTGGCAGTTCCAGCAGGCTAAATACCACAATCTGGGCCGGTAGTCGTTTTAGAGCCTGGGCGCGGGTTTCTGCATTCTCCAGCCGCTCCCAATACAGGCGTTCAATCTCCAGGATTTTGGCATAATCATCCTGAAATACATGCTGCCACAACCAGCGTTGCCAAGCTTCCAGTTCACGCGCCTGAATCTTGACAAAATCCGCCACCTGCATCTCATGACCATTTTCATCTTTGGGGCTATAGATCATTTGCTCGATATCGAGCGCAATATCCTGCCCCCAGGACTCTAACCAGTTACTCGGACAACCACAGTTGTTTGGAGGACAGTTACGCGCGCAATAACCGCGATAATCCATATAATGGCTAAACAAACGCGACACCTGCTCGGCTACCCAGTACAGCATGCTCTGTTTTTTCAGCTGCTTCTCTGTACCCTGCTCCAGCCGGTCAGCACTGTCATAAATCCGCTTCACAATAGAATACAGCGGATGATCGACGTCTAAAGGAATCTGTTCAGGCAGAATGCATTTTCGTAGCGCCTGAAACACGCGCCATTTGATGATAATGCGCGGAATATTGGCTTCACGGACCTGCTCCACTTCTTTAGGCGCATTCAATACCCACTGATAGGAAGTCCATTGAAAGGCGCGAATCCGGTGATGAAACTGGGTATTGGCGCTAATGCCTTTTTTCTCGGCAATTTTCTGGGTCAGCCAAGTTTCTACTGCCGGAGATGGCACAATAAAGTGCCGGGTTTGTAACACCTCAAATGGATTCCGGGCAGTCTGGTTGACAATACGCAGCATACTATCCAAAAGCACATCAATACGTTGACTCTGAATAACATGAATGGCCATTGGTTCCCCTGAACTGCTGAATGTGGTTTTTACTACAAAACGATAAAGATTATTTACTATACATCCCGAGCGCTCTATGACACTTTAAAACCACACTTCAGTCGAAAAATTTCTTTGAAAAAAGCATCTTAAAGATGCTTGAATAGAAAAAAACAACATAGAGCTTAGGTAGTGCCCATGAAATTAGATAAAATTCCTGAACGTCTCGATCCGAGCCTAGATTTAGAACAAATCCGCGCCGAGTGCCTGGAACTCACCAAAAAACGCGCCTATTATTCTGCCGGTGCTGCGGTTATTCCAGTGCCGTTTATGGACGTGGTCATTGATATCGGTATCTTGTCGCAATTGATTCCCGAGATCAATGCCCGCTTCGGCCTGGCGCCTGACCAGATCAGTGTCTATGATCCAAAAACCCGTCAGGTGCACTGGAATGAGTTGCGTAAACGCGGCGTAGAATTTTCTGGTCTGGTGGTCGCACGTACGGCAGTTAAAAAATCTTTGAACAATGTTGCAGCGAAAGTGATCACAAAGCAAGTCACAAAATTCATTCCGCTGGGCGGCCAACTGGTGGCGGCAAGTCTGGGCTATTTTGTCATGAAAAAGATTGCTGAAGCACATGTAGAGGAATGCTACCGTGCAGCTAAAAATATCCAGCAAAAACAGGTGGCGCAAGGTTAAAATCCGGGTGAGCTGAATTTTTGCAGCCCTCTAGATACTCTTACTTCAGGCAGATTATTCTGCCTGAAGCTGTTTTAAAATAGCCTTTAATACTTCGACCCGTGCGGTATGTTTATCATCAGACGCGATAATGTGCCAAGGCGCTTCCTCGGTCGAAGTATGTTCAAACATATCGGCTGCCGCTTTCAGATAATCGTCCCAGCGCTCCCGGTTACGCCAGTCTTCTTCAGTAATTTTAAAACGCTTATGCGGTGTATCTTCACGCGCCTTGAACCGTGCTGCCTGTTCCTCTTTAGAAATGGCCAGCCAGATTTTCACAATCACCGTTTGATGCTTGACCAGGCTCTGTTCAAAACGGTTAATTTCCGCATAAGCTCGCTGCCATTCTACCGGACTAGAAAACCCTTCTACCCGTTCTACCAATACCCGACCATACCAGGAACGGTCAAAAATGCAGATATCATCATCGGTTTGCAGCTTGGTCCAGAAGCGCCATAAATAAGGACGGCTCAGCTCATATTTTTCTGGTGCGGCAATGGTATGAATTTCATATTCACGTGGATCCAGTTTTTTGACAATCCGCTTGATCGCGCCGCCCTTGCCAGCAGCATCCATGCCCTCAAACAGAATTACCACATTACGCGAATCGGAACGCATGGCTTTGGCGACCTTCGCGGTTAATTTTTTTAGTTCCGGTTTGTAATCTTCTGGCTGGGCTTGAGTCTTGGAAGGATGTTTTAACTGCTCGGGAATCTTGGCCTGTTTCCATCTTCCCTTGGCTCTGGCGGGATGATCCGGACAATGTTTCAAGGCACTCAGGATATACTGGGCAAATTGCTGGTCGCGCTGCTGCTCATCTTCGCCATCAATAATGAACCAGTCCTCGGTAAAGCGCTGACGCAGGCGCTGCAAGGTGTCATATTCTTTGCGATTGCGCCAGTCCAGACCATGCAGTTGATGCCAGTGAGTTTCACTCGGATCCATGGCATCCAGACGTTTTTGCAAGACTTTCCAGGACAGGTCAAACCAGACCTTGATCACATCGACATGGTTATTTTTCAGGTCCTGTTCAAAGGCCTGCATCTCTTGCAGATATTCATCAAACTGTGCATCACTCAGCGGGCTTTCAGCTTGCATGGCACTGCCAAGCAGATCACTGTACCAGTTACCAAACAGCACCATGATCTGGCCTTCGGCAGGAATAAAACGTGCATAAGGTTGCCACAAGGTCTGCTTCGGGCCGGCTAGCTGAGGCTTATCGGCTTTCACACGCAAATAGCGCGGATCGACCCATTCACGTAACTGTTTAACCGCTTCACCCTTGCCGGCCAGTTCAATGCCATTCACCAGAATCACCAGACTTTTGGCATTTTTCTGGCCCCGGGTCTTTTTTAAATTATATTGGGCATCAATCAGCTCGACAGACAGCTGATCTTCATCCATTAACTGAAATTGTGGTTGTTCCATACGCATCTTCAACCCTGATCTTTTATTCTGTTTGCAGTATAGCGAGGAGTTTCAGCGCAAAAATAGCTCTGGCAACGTTTTTCACACGATTAAATTGGCCATTTAAACAACAGATTGACATACAAATGCCCGATCTCTGTTCAATTTGTCATAGCAGGATTGTCCGGCAGCCTCTAAGATTCTTGCATCCTCCAATCATAATTGAAGCCTCATGTCCAAACTTGCCGTACTCGATGATCTGTTAGCGCATTATTATCAACTGGCTTATCACACCCGGCCTGACATTTTAAGCCGTTTACAGGATGTGCAGGCCTGGCAGAAAGTCCGCATGCAGCGCACCCATCGCGCCCATTTTGCTGAAAAACAAAACCTGTTGATGTCCGAATATTTCCTGAACCGTCTCTACGGCGGTGCTGACTTTGATGCGCTGGCAGAACAGATTGCCCGGCTGATGAAATATGCGCATAAAGCAGAAAAAGTTATTCCGGAAAATGCCATTAAAACCGGCACCTCAGGCGTAGAGCTGGCTATTCTGGCGGTACAACTGGATGAACAGGTCGCGATTCAGTTATTACAGGATTATCATCCACATGAACCGCTAACTGACGAGATGATGCGCCTGACCTATTTGAAGCTGGATCAGGGTGAAGCACGCCTGAAACAGTTGGCTCTGCTGGATCAGCTCGGTATGAGTCTGGATAAATACATGCGTTCATTTGTGGTCTATACCGCCTTTAAAATGTGTAAGGGCGCGGCGAATAAATATAACTTTCAGGTAATGTATGAATTTATGCAGGATGGTTTTCTGGCCATGAAGCCACTCAAATCGGCAGAAAAATTTGTACGCACGTTCACTGCCACCGAACGCCAGATTATCGAGAAAGTACATTCTGGCGATCCGCTACCATTTCAGTAAATACCCGATGAGTATTTCTGCCAAGCGTGAATTTTTCTGTATATTATTCATAACAATTGCATCATGATTGCTGAATAAGCCTTTAGAATCTGTCATGATGCAGACAATGCAAGATTAACCCGATTGATATGTTAGGAGTGACTCCAATGTCGAATGAAAATACAACGCCTACCCCTACCCCCGAGTCGGCACAACAGACAGACAAAGTGAGCCCATTCTTAACTGAACCCCTTCCACAAGGCACCCCGCAAGGTCAGCAACAATCTTTAGAACAACGTCTGACTGACACGCCTGTGACGGGTACTGTGCCCAAATATAATCTGCCACGCGGTGCCAATACGGGTAACGTCGGCTCAACCACGCACTTCGGCTATCAAACTGTAAACAGCGAAGAAAAAGCCCAGAAAGTCGCAGAAGTGTTCCACTCTGTAGCGAGCAAATACGACATCATGAATGACTTGATGTCTTTTGGTATTCATCGCCTGTGGAAGCGTTTTGCAATCAATATGTCAGGTGTACGCCGTGGCCAGCATGTGCTGGATATCGCGGGTGGTACTGGCGACTTGGCTAAAGTCTTTAGCCGTGAAGTTGGTCCGACAGGTCATGTGGTACTGTCTGATATTAACGAATCGATGCTGAATGTCGGTCGTGACCGTCTGATTGATGCGGGCTGTACCAATGTCGATTTCGTTCTGGCCAATGCCGAAACCTTAGAACCATTTGCAGACAACAGCTTCGATCTTTTAACGATTTCTTTTGGTCTGCGTAACGTGACCGATAAAGATGCTGCACTTGCTGCAATGTACCGCGTCCTTAAGCCAGGTGGCCGTTTACTGGTTCTAGAATTTTCTAAACCAGTGTTTGAGCCATTCTCTAAGCTGTATGACCTTTATTCGTTCACGGCATTGCCAATCATGGGCAAAATCATTGCCAATGATGCAGAAAGCTATAAATACCTGGCTGAATCGATTCGTATGCATCCGGACCAGCGCACCCTGAAAGGCATGATGGAAAATGCCGGCTTCCAGAATTGTGACTATCACAACCTGACTGGCGGGATTGTTGCAGTTCACCGCGGTTTCAAACTTTAAGGTTCCTTGCCTATGTGGTCAATTCTGGCACTCGGTGCTATTGAACGCGTGATTCATCATGTGATTGATCTGGATGCCATTACCCGCATCCAGCTGAATGCCCTGTCCGGTAAAATGCTGCGGGTGGTAATCGCCTCGCCGCAGCTTTCGGTTGATGTGTTTTTTGATGAAGGTAAAGTTCGTCTGGAACCAACGGCAACCGGTCATACCGAAACACCTTCAGTCTTTGAACAACGTCCATTTGACGCAAGTTCCTTGACAGTCACCGAAGCGACCGCAACCTTGCAGGTCAGCAATGTGGTGGAATTACTCAAGCTGCTGCTTTCCGATGAAGTCGGTAATATCCCCCTACAAGGCGACTACAAGTTATTGCAGGAAATCCAGCGCATCATGCAACAGGCGGAACTGGATCTGGCGGCGCACTTAAGCCCTTGGGTTAGCCCGACACTGGCACATGAAATTGGTAAATTGCAACTGCTGCCCAAGCAGCTAAAACGCACCCTGCAAAGTCAATTATTTTTTGCCGAAGATGCCTTAAAAGAAGACAGCGGTCTGTTTGCCCCCCGCTGGCAAATGGATGACCTGAATCAGGACACCCGTATCCTGAATCAAAATTTAGATCGGGTTGAAGCAAAAATCCATCAGCTTCAGGCTCAAATTGATGCCTCCAACAATTCTACTCAAGACTAGGTACACAGCTTTATGATTCCGCATGTTTCACGTTTACTCGAACTTTGGCGCATCGCCGCGCACTATCGACTCGACACGTTGTTTCCTGCGGAAGAATTACCAGAAAAATCCCGGCATGTGCTGTCCCTCATCCGGATGCATCCGGCTGCCTGGTCCAGTCGTGAACGTAAAAATCCGCTCAAGCTGAAACTGGCTTTAGAAGAAATGGGGCCGTTGGCGATCAAGCTCGGTCAACTGCTCTCGACCCGCCGTGACCTGATTCCACCTGAAGTTTTACAGCAACTGGTGTTACTGCAAGACCGGGTCAAGCCATTTGATAATGACGTGGCCAAGATGCGCATTCAGGAATCCCTGAAAGCTGATGTAAATACCCTATTCGCGCGTTTCGATACCCAGCCACTGGCTGCAGCTTCGATTGCTCAGGTGCATACGGCTGCCCTGCATGATGGCCGTGAAGTGGTGGTTAAAGTCACCCGCCCGAATATTCGCCAGCAGATTTTGCAGGATTTTGAAATTCTGGAATGGCTCGGTCAATTTCTGGAAAAACGTCTGGAAGCAGCACGTGCCCTACATTTATCAGAAATCATTCAGGACTATCGCCAGATCATTCTGAATGAGCTGGATCTGACGCTGGAAGCAGACAATACCCGCCGTATGCGCCATCACTTTACCGGCTCGAGCATGATGTATGTGCCGGAAATTTATATGGACAGCAAAGACGTGCTGGTAGCCGAGCGCATTACCGGGGTGCCGATTTCAGATATCGCGACCTTTGACCGGCTGGGCATGGATCGGGCCGATCTGGCGCGTAAAGGCCTGACCATCTTCTTTACCCAGGTGTTCCGCGATAACTTCTTCCATGCCGATATGCATCCGGGAAATGTCTTTGTAGAAACCATCAATCCGGCCAATCCGCGTTTTATTGCGCTGGACTGCGCGATTATGGGCGAACTGTCCAAACACGACCAGATGACCGTAGCACGCATGCTACTAGCGGTCATGAACAGCGACTTTATGCAGCTGATTCAGGTGGTGCATCAGGCTGGCTGGATTCCACCGGGGACTGATCAGGATGCTTTGGCTCGTGAAATGCGCCGCAGTGTGGGGCCAATGGTCTCAAAACCGATGCATGAACTGGATTTTGCCGGCATTCTGATTGAAGTGATGGATATCGCTCGTCGTTTCCATCTCGAAATTCCCCCTCAATTGATGCTGCTGCTAAAAACTTTGGTGCATGTCGAAGGTTTAGGAACCGACCTATATCCTGAACTGGATATCTGGAGTCTGGCCAAACCGATCCTGACAGACTGGATCAAGGCCCAGATGAATCCGCAAAAGAACCTAAAAGAACTGGGACAGAAAATCCCGGATCTGCTTTTAGGGGCGCAGGATTTACCGACCCTGATGATCGACAGCTTAAATGGTTTAAAAAACCAGTCGGCATGGCATGCCAAACAGCTCAATGAATTACAAAGCATGCGCCTGCAAATGGAACATCAGCAAAAACGCAGCTGGATGTTTGGCAGCGTCATGGCCATTCTGCTGGCGATTGCAATTATTTCACCATGGTTTGTGTCGGTGATTCTGATTGTGCTCGCAAGCGTGCTTGCCGTCTGGCGGATTGCTAAATAAATCTCCGTGATTTTAGAACATGATAAAAAAAGCCTGAAATGATGCAGGCTTTTTTTATGTCTTAAAGATGAGGATGACTCCAAAGTCACCTTAGGACATATCTTGCCATTGGGTCTTCAGACCTATCGCTTAAAATAAGCACACATTTGGCTAGTATAGGTTCAACCATGGTACAGATTTTACAAAGACGTGCGCCTGCGCTGACGATTCGTGCTGGCCATCTAGCACGTGAGCTGATTCTGCAACAAGGTTTGCAACCCGAACAAGTCGATATTGTACCTGGTGCTGCAGGTGGCCCCAAAGGCATCGGGATCCAGGGACTGGATCAGGCGATTTTTGGTGAGTTTTTTCCACGTGCACCTCAGCGTAGAACTTTGGTGGGTTCTTCGATTGGCAGCTGGCGTTTTGCCAGTATGGCTGCACATGGAGTTCAACAGGGAACCGAACGTTTGGGTGAGCTGTATACCAACCTCTATTTTCATAAAAAAATGACCCGTCAGGATGTCAGCGAAGTTTGCCGTGGCATGCTGCTGGATCTGGTACAAGGCAAAGAAAACAATCTAGTCAATCATCCAGATTATCATCTCGCAGTCATTTCAATTAAAGCCCAACACATTTTCCAGAGTGACAAGGCATTGCCGTTGCTGGCTTCTGTGGCTGGAATTCTTGGAACGACCGCAGTCGCGCGCCGGCACAGCCGTTATTTCATGCAACGTGTGATCAGCCAGCCCAATATCGGTGAACAGTTTAAAATCGCTGAAGATGGATTTACCACACATTATCATGCACTGACCGAACAGAGTGTGTTGTCTTGGCTGATGGCTTCAGCCTCTATTCCCGGGGTAATGGCAGCGGTGAACAATATTCCGGATGCACCGCAGGGTTATTATCGCGATGGTGGCCTGATTGATTATCACATTGACCTGCCCTTTCAGAGCAAAGGCATTGTGCTGTATCCACATTTTACCGATAGCATTACCCCCGGCTGGTTCGACAAGTTATTTAAACGTACCTCAAATCCAGAAAATCAGGCACGAACTTTGCTGCTTTCTCCATCGCAGCAATATCTGCAAAGTTTGCCTTTGGGTCGTTTGCCTGATCGTAAAGACTTTAACTTAAAAGATTTGGATCAAACCCAACGGATTCAGCTGTGGAAGCAATGTATTGCGGAAAGTCAGCGTCTGGGCGATGAATTTCTGGAACTGGTCGAGAAGCAGAATTTTGCTGAGGTGATGCAAGCCTTGTAATTGGCAGCAGCTGCCCGATTATTTGTATAATTGCTTTAATTTTGTGAACTGTTGAAATTTATGCAGAAGTTTTTAGTTGTCCTGCAATACCTGTGTCTGGCCTTTGCCATTTATCTGATTTATAGCGTCAGCATGTCGCTGTATCGCCAGGATTTTGTCCTGATGGAACTGGTCGCTGATATCGGTACGATTCTGATCTGTATCGACCTGGCGGTGTTTTTATTTACCAGTAAAGGCAAGCCCGGCATTAGCATGGAAGAATATGCAAAAAGACTGGAACAGCCACCATCTAAACTGGTCTATGTGACACGAAAATTGGGGCATCTCGGTATTTTGCTGATTATCACCAGCTGGATTGTGCCGATGATTAACTCATAATGATCCAATAAAAAACCTCCCAATTGGGAGGTTTTTTTAAATTAAAGATATCTGAAAATTATTTAGAACCTTTAATCCCTGCTTGCAATAGCAATGCACCCAAACCACCAATTTTTTGCTCTTGTGGTTTAGCCGCTTGAGGTTTCTTACCCTGAGGGCGATCACCTTGCGGACGTCCTTGCTGTGGACGTTTACCCTGAGGCTTACGTTCACCACGTGGCTCATTGTTCTCGCGACGTGGCTGACGTGGTGCTTTCGCCGGCGCTTCAGAACCTTCAGGACGCATCGACAGATTCACGCGGTTACGTTCAGCATCCACATTCAAAACACGGACTTGTACGATTTGACCCGGTTTCACCACTTTATGCGGATCAGCGACGAATTCATTGGCAAGTTCAGAAATATGTACCAAACCATCTTGATGCACACCCACATCGACAAATGCACCGAAGTTAGTGACATTTGTCACTACACCTTCCAGCTGCATGCCTTCAGACAATTGCGCAACTTCAGTAATGTCATCACGGAATTTAGCAGTGCGGAACTCTGGACGCGGGTCACGGCCCGGTTTTTCCAGTTCAGCCAATACGTCTTGAATTGTCGGCAGACCGAATTTCTCGTCTGTAAATTCTTCAGCATTCACTTGGCGAATGATTTCAGTATTGCCAATGATGTCTTTTACAGTCGTTGCTTTCGCTTCAACAATTTTGCTCACCAAAGCATATGACTCAGGGTGAACCGCAGAAGCATCTAGTGGTTCTGTACCATCTTGAATACGCAAGAAGCCCGCAGCCTGCTCAAAAGTACGCTCGCCTAAACGTGGCACTTTCTTCAAAGACTGACGATTGTCAAAACGACCATTTTCCTTACGGAATTCCACAATTTGCTGTGCAATTGATTTATTTAGACCCGCGATATAACCCAAAATCGCTGCTGATGCAGTATTTACATCCACACCCACTGAGTTCACACAGTCTTCAACGACCGCTTCAAGGGTTTTCGCCAGACCGGTCTGGTTCACGTCATGTTGATACTGACCCACACCAATCGATTTCGGATCGATTTTCACCAGTTCTGCTAGTGGATCTTGTAAACGGCGTGCAATCGATACCGCACCACGAATAGATACATCTAGTTCAGGCAGTTCCTGTGAAGCTAGTTCAGATGCTGAATACACCGATGCACCTGCTTCAGATACAGAAACACGCGTCATTTTCAGATCACTGTTCGCAGCCATCATTTCAGCAACTAAAGCTTCAGTTTCACGGCTTGCAGTACCATTACCAATCGCGATCAGGTCAACATTGAACTCGCGGCATAAACGCGCCAGCTCGGCCAGTGAACCTTCTTTATCGTCTTTTGGTGCAAATGGATAAATCGTGCTATGTGCCAGTACATCACCAGACTCGTTCACTACCGCCAGTTTCACACCGGTACGGATACCCGGGTCCACGCCCAAAGTGGTACGTGCGCCTGCAGGTGCAGAAAGCAGTAAATGACGCAGGTTTTCAGCAAAGACGTTCATCGCTTCTGTTTCAGCAGCCAGACGTTTTTCAGTCAGCAATGAATGTTCGATCGTTGGACGAACTTTACCGAGCCAAAATAGTTTTGCAGTTTGCTTCAAGAAATCCTGACGCGCTTGTGGCTGAACAGTTTCAAGATTGTATTCAGTTTCAATACGCGCCAACGGGGCATCGTCTTCGCCATCCACTTTCAGGCCTAAAACGTTTTCCTGACGGCCACGTAGCATCGCCAATAAACGATGTGAAGGGACTTTGTTCAAGTTTTCAGAGAAATCGAAATAATCACGGAATTTTTTACCGACTTCTTTTTTCTCATCACTGGCAACCAAACTTTTCAGCACGGCAGTTTTTGCAAATGTCGCTTTAAGTTCAGTGGTCAGCGCGATATTTTGCGCCCAGTCATCAATCAGGATGTGCTGGATCGCATCAAGCTGGCTTTCAGTATCTGGGTAATCTTCATGGCTAAAACCCACCAAAGCTTCAGCTGGATCAACGGCTTCATTAAAGATTTTTTCGGCAATCGGGCCTAGACCGGCTTCTTTGGCCTTGAATGATTTACTGGTACGTTTTGGACGGTACGGCGCGTAAATTTCTTCTAATGCATTTTTGGTTTCAGCGGCATTCACACGCGCCAATAAATCATCAGATAATTTATCTTGTTCTTTGAGTGATTCAATCACCTTTTCACGGCGCTCATACAAATCACGCAAGTATGATAAACGCGTATCGAGTTGACGTAGTTGCGTATCGTCTAAGCCTTGCGTTACTTCTTTACGGTAACGTGCAATAAAAGGAACACTGGCACCTTCATCAATAAGCTTGATGGCAGCCTCAACTTGATTTGGACGTACGGCAAGTTCTTTTGCCAACTGCTGAACTAAGTCAGTCATCGTGTTTGATCCCACAAGGATAAGTACTAAATGGCATGATTATAAAGACCGGGTCTATAAAATCCACCATTGTTTTTATTAATTTACCTCATCTTTATATTATGAAGTGCCACAGTTTTCAGCTTTTCCCGATAAAGTTTGTATGAACTTTGCTTTTTATCCAGCTTAAAATCGTATTTTTTGCTCATTTAGATGTATATATTTGGTATCTATGTCTTGATTTTAACTGCAATATTTGGTGCTTTAGAGCATAGTCAATTAATATCAATGAATCGTATACTCAAAGCCTATTTGATTTTTGTTTATGATGACAATAAAGAATAAAGGAGCATCTCATGAGTTTAGTTGTACCTGCTGAAAAAGCCGATGCCGTACATACCGAAACGGACCGGGTCGAACGGATCCTGGTGGTTGATGATGATGTTCGTCTGCGTACCTTATTACAGCGTTTTCTCGAAGATAAAGGCTTTGTGGTTAAAACTGCACATGATGCCACGCAGATGGATCGACTTTTACAGCGGGAACTGTTTTCTCTGATCGTGCTCGACTTTATGCTTCCGGTCGAAGATGGCTTGAGTATCTGTCGTCGTTTACGCCAATCCAATATCGATACGCCTATCATTATGCTCACCGCTCGTGGTAGCGACTCGGATCGTATTGCCGGTTTAGAAGCAGGTGCCGATGATTACTTGCCTAAACCGTTTAACCCGAATGAGCTGCTGGCACGTATTCGTGCAGTATTGCGCCGTCAGGTACGTGAAGTGCCGGGTGCACCAAGCCAACAGATGGAAGTGGTTTCTTTTGGCCCATGGTCGCTAGATCTCTCTACCCGCACTCTGACCCGTGAAGGCCAAGTGGTAACGCTCACTACTGGTGAGTTTGCGGTACTGAAAGCACTGGTTCAACATCCACGCGAACCATTAACCCGCGACAAGCTGATGAATCTGGCGCGTGGCCGTGAATGGGGTGCCATGGAACGTTCAATTGATGTTCAGGTGTCACGTTTACGCCGTCTGGTTGAAGAAAATCCTGCGCGTGCACGTTATATCCAGACCGTATGGGGTGTGGGTTATGTCTTTGTTCCAGATGGTGCTGAATAAAGGAAAAATTATAGGATAAAGATTACCCCAGTCTATTGTCCCTAAAAGCCATTCGCTGCTGTTTGAGCCTCCCTTCTTTAAAGGCTCGTATACAAATGCGCGAGTTCAGCGAATGGCAAAGTTTTTACTTGCGTAACAGTGTTACTCATTTTTTCAAAAAAAGTAACACAACAAGCTCCTTCCATCGAAGGTTCAAGCAGTAAGATTCTATTACAAATATTATTACTGCTCAATTTGGAAAATGCCTACAGGGAGCTGGTGTGAAACTCGACCCCATCGATCCACAAAAATTTACCGATTTTGTCAGCTACTCGGAAAAAAAGCGTACCCGCGGGGAACGCTTTCTCGACAAGATCAAGCCGCGTTCTGCTGCCATGCGTACCACGGTACTGGTGGTTTTTGTGGTCTGTTTCAGCCTGTTTATGTCCTTATGGTTCTTCTGGCGCACCCTGTTTTTACCTGAAATTCAGCAACATGCGCGTTATCTCGCCATGGAACTGGAAATTCTCAACAATCCCGATCTGCGCCTGTATCACAAACAGCAGGAAGTCGACATTGACGACTGGTTAAGAAATCGGGTCGGCATTGAATATGTCACCAATCCGGCAGAATATCCTACTGTGCGGGAAAAGCTGATTGCCGAATTTTTTACCCGACAGATCGAAACCAAACTGGCCAAAGAGTTACGTATCGAACAAGCCACAGTCTATTTCCAGTTTAAGCCGAGTCCACGTATCTGGATCCAGACTCCTGAAATGAATGGTCACTGGGTACAGGAACCTTTAAAGACTTATGCCAATTATAGCAATGAACTGATTTTGGGCTGGTTGCTTGGCACGCCGATTATTGTCGGCATCATTATTTTGACCTTGGTGCGTCAGCTCAACCGTCCTTTACGCCGTTTGCAGAATGCCGCCAACAGTTATAGCCGAATCGGTTCAGCGCCCTATCTGGATACCAATCATGGTCCACTGGAAATCCGTCAGGTCAATCATGCCTTTAACCAAATGATTTATACGCTGGACCAGACCGAGCGGGAACGCCGAATCATGCTGGCCGGCATTTCACATGACTTGCGCACGCCCTTAACCCGAATCCGCCTCAGTGCCGAAATGATGCCAGATGAAGACTTTCTCAAAGAAGGCCTGATTTATGATGTCGAAGATATGGACGCGATTCTGGATCAGTTCATTTCCTATATGCGCGACGGTTCCGATGAAGAACCGCAGGACACCAATGTCAATGTACTGCTACAGGAACTGGTCAAGCAGTTTAAACCGCTAGATATCTGTTTCACCCCACAAGATATACCGACCATTCAGGCACGTAGCATGTCGCTAAAAAGACTGATTGGCAATCTGATCAACAACTCAAAACGCTATGGTTCAGAACCAATTGAGCTTTCTGCGCATGTTGAAGAAGATCAACTGTTGATTTGTGTCGCAGACCATGGCGAAGGCATTCCGGAAGATCAGATTGAAGCCTTGATGCAGCCTTTTGTTCGGGGCAATTCGGCACGAACGGTACAAGGCAGTGGCTTGGGGTTGGCCATTGTGAAACGGATTGTCGACATTCACCATGGTCAATTGCGTATTCATAATCGTCCTGAAGGTGGGCTGGAAGCTATCATTTCACTACCCGTGAATCAAGAGAACCCAGAGACACTTCCCCCAGCCACTACACTCGATAAAATTCGCCAAACTTTGACTGATCACTTTTAATAAGTGATCATTAATTCAACAAATGACTTTTTAGTTTTTCTATACAATTCATTTTATAGTTCACGAATTCAATCATTTAAAAATCATCATTTTTTATTATACCTACATTTAGCTAAAAAATTAGACCTTAGCCTAACACCTATGCACAATACATTTTTTGAGCGGTACAATCCGTATCATAGTTTAAGAATTAATGAGAGTTAAAATGTCTTTAGATCGTATCCGTTTAGCCTCCCTACACAACAAAGTCATCAGCCCTGAACAAGCGGCTGAATTCATCCAAGATGGCATGACTGTGGGTATGAGTGGCTTTACTCGCGCTGGTGAAGCGAAGGCGGTTCCTTTAGCTTTGGTTCAACAGGCAAAAGCAAATCCATTAAAGATCACGTTAATTACTGGTGCATCACTAGGGAACGATCTAGACAAACAACTGACTGAAGCTGGTGTATTGGCACGTCGTTTACCGTTCCAGGTAGACAATACTTTACGTAAAGCGATCAACAACGGCGAAGTGATGTTCATTGACCAGCACTTGTCTGAAACTGTTGAGCAAATGCGTAACCTGCAGTTGAAAAAACCAGACGTTGCGATCATCGAAGCCGTAGCAATTACTGAAGATGGCGGCATCATTCCAACAACATCTGTTGGTAACTCTGCAAGCTTTGCGATTTTTGCTGAAAAAGTGATTGTAGAAATCAATACGAATTTAAGCCCGGCATTTGAAGGCTTGCACGATATCTACATCCCGACGTATCGTCCAACGCGTCAAGCGATTCCATTGACTCAAGTTGATGAGCGTATTGGTACGCATGCAATCAATATCGATCCATCTAAAATTGTTGGTATCGTATTTAACAGCGAATTGCACGACTCTCCATCTACTGTAACCGCACCAGATGATGAGACTCAAAGAATTGCCAACCATTTGATCGCTTTCTTTGAAAAAGAAGTAGCTGAAGACCGTCTACCGAAAAACCTCGGACCTCTTCAAGCAGGGATCGGTTCAATTGCAAACGCCGTATTGACGGGTCTGAAAGATTCAAACTTCGAAGACTTGATCATGTACTCAGAAGTACTACAAGACTGTACGTTTGAATTGATCGATGCCGGTAAAATGAAGTTTGCTTCAGGTTCTTCTATTACGCTTTCTGCTAAGTACGGCGAGAAAGTATTTAACAACCTAGAACAATACAAAGACAAACTGGTATTACGTCCACAGGAAATTTCAAACCATCCTGAACTGGTACGTCGTTTAGGTATTATCGGCATCAACACTGCACTTGAGTTTGATATTTACGGTAACGTGAACTCAACTCACGTATGTGGTACCAAAATGATGAACGGTATTGGTGGTTCAGGTGACTTCGCACGTAATGCCCACTTGGCGATCTTCGTAACCAAATCAATCGCGAAAGGTGGCGACATCTCTTCTGTAGTGCCGTTTGCTTCACATATCGACCATGCAGAACATGATGTTGATATCCTAGTAACTGAACAAGGTCTTGCGGATCTTCGTGGTTTGGCTCCGCGTGAGCGTGCACGTGCAGTAATTGATAACTGTGCGCACCCAATGTACCGCGATGCGTTGAATGATTACTTTGACCGTGCATGTGCAAAAGGCGGCCATACCCCTCATCTTCTTCGTGAAGCGCTTTCTTGGCACTCAAACTTCGAAGAAAATGGTCACATGCTTGCTGTTGAAGCTGCAGTAAAAACTGCATAATTGACTGCATTCACAAAACGCCCTATGGGGCGTTTTTTTATGGCATTTTTATATTTTTTTGAATAGTCAGAACCTGATTATATTAAGGAAGCCATCTGGCTATCACCTACTCTTTCTTCTTTTATTTATCCTGCCGATCTGCTGTAGAAATACACTTCTGATGCTCAAGGGCTTTAAATTCTGATTCTTCACCCTCATACTTGAACACAAGAGCAAAATTAGAGACATGACATGCGCGTAGATATCTGGTCAGATGTGGTTTGCCCCTTCTGCTATATTGGTAAAAAACGTTTAGAAGCTGCTGCACAAGAAGCAGGTATTGAGCTAGAAGTACATTGGCACAGTTTCCAGCTCGATCCTGAAGCACCGGTACGTCAGGAAGTCTCCAACTCTGAGCGTCTGGCGCAAAAATATGGCCGCACCGTGGCAGAAGTCGAAGAGATGCAGCGCAATATTGCTGAAATGGCCAAAGCCGAAGGTATTGAATTTAACTGGGAAGGTGCCAATTCAGGCAATACCTTTAATGCGCATCGCCTGATTCACCTGGCGCAAAGCAAAGGTTTGGGCAATGAAGCACAGGAAGCGTTCTTCTATAGCTATATGACCCAAGGTCTGGCGATTGGAGAACGTGAAACACTGGAAGATGTCGCAGCGCGTATCGGCCTGAATCCGGTCGAAGTCGATGACCTGTTGGATTCGGAAGAATATGCTGATTTCGTCAAATTCGATCAGGAAGTCGCACATGAACAACTCAAAGTGACCGGTGTACCTTTCTTTGTTTTTGATCAACGTGTGGCATTGGCAGGCGCGCAGCCTAAAGAAGTTTTCCTGCAAGTATTTGAAAAAGCGCTCGATACATCAACCAACAGTCAGGCAGCACAGTGCTCACCAGAAACGTGTGACACGCCAGACCAAGCTAAATAAAACAACGTTCAATAAAAAAACCCCATTTTAAATGGGGTTTTTTTATTTGTTATTGAATGGCATTCGCTTAATCAACCAGAAAACTAATTTTTAAATTGACACGATATTCCGTGATTTTATTTTCTTTAATGACAACCTTCTGTTCATTGATCCAAGCACCTTGTACATTTTTGACCGTTTCTGTGACTTTTTGAATGCCCGTTTGAATCGCATCTTCAAAGCTTTTATTGCTGCTTGAATTGACTTCTACCACTTTTGCAATTGCCATAATAAAACTCTCAAAATGAAAATGAATGGAATTCCATCTTAGTCCATTCTCAGAAGATTGCAGCAGCCCGTAAACAAGCGATAGCAAAAACTTACATGGATTGAACAAAGCTCGAAATTCAATCTTAAATTGGCAGATCAAAAACACATCGCCGCTTGTTTTGGCACTCGATCAAGTCCAGATTCTCATCGCTAAAATAAAGCATAAAGTCCTGTAAAACCATAAAAATCAAACTAGAGTAAATATACTAATTTATTGTTTTATAGATTAATTTATCTAAAATTTACTGCCTGAATTTGCCGAATCTATCATTTTCTATTAAGTCTTATTTGCTATTATTTCACCCGAATTAAGTTTAAATATTCTCCTCTGTTCAAATTATTGAACACTCTGATATTAAAGGTCATCCTATGAATGCTCTTAAATTTGCTTTCGCAGCAACCGTTATGGCTTTTTCTGTTCAAGCGTCTGCACAAATGGCGCAAGTGGTTCATCTGCCAGACTTTCCAGCGACTAAAGCACCTGCTGAAACAGTAAATGCAGATGCTGCGACTGTGGTAACTGAAAAAACGGCTTAATGCAAAGCTGTTTTTCATTAAAACGGGCTGATTGATTCAGCCTGTTTTTTTGATCACATTAAACACCTTCAATGTGAAAGACGCACAACTCTAAAAAAAATATCGACTATTTCCTACTCTCATTTTTTCTATTGATTTTTATCACTTTTAATTAAAAAATTTGTTTATAAAATACTCAAAATAGATCACTATTTTATGTGATCTCTGCTTATAATTGCAGCAATATAAATAGATTAATGATAAGAAAATTTTTTATGCATGAACTTCAGGCATTGGTACAGGGCAAAATTCTGCCTCAGTCGGTTTCTATTGATTATTTAATTGAAATGGCAGAAAGCTATACAGACTCGAATTCTGCTGAATACAGACTGGTCGAGCTGGCGGTTAACATTGTACTGGCACAAACCTTGGATAAAGCACTGAAACATCTCTAGAGATCAAAAAATGAATGCTTTAGAAAAAGCACACTTAATTAAAGAACTACATGGACTGGCGCAGCAACTGGAGCATAAAGTCCTGCCTTTCTATGAAATTGCCCGTTCTAAAAAAAGGATACGCGATATTTTTAATCTGTGTGATGAGCCTATTTTCAAGACCCAGATTTCAGCATTTAAGGCCCGCACTCAACCTGAACTTGTTGCTTACCAATTTTCTGCTAATACGTCTTATCATCTAAGCTTTCGTGGCTATTTCACCGAAATCTTAGCACTGGAACAAGCACTGTCTGCCCATCCGGATTCTGGCTAGGCAGTTTTGCATCATCCTGAACGTGGCTGGCAAATCTGGCTGATGCCCGCTCCCCAAGCTCCTGCCCTGCACAGCCAATGGGCTGAATTGCAACACTGCTATATCTGGCTGTTGCAACAACAGCAGCAATTTTCTTGTCTGCAACAGGATCCCCCCTTGATCGTTCCTGCCTTATCCTTAAACGAAGCTGAAACCAGCTGCAATTCTGTGGAAACAACCAAATATCATCGGGGACGGCCGCGCGCAAGAATCCATACATTAGAACTACGCCGCCCAGATGAGTCAACCAATCAGATACTGACTGAACCCAAGGAACTAAATCCTCAACTAAAAGCTGAAATGACAATAACGAAAATTCCGCAAGAACAGATCACAGTCTCCGAATTGATTCAATTCCCTGCACAGATTCAACTAGGTGAACTAAACGCCCATGTATACCCTTTAGGCTTAGAAGAAACCAATATCCAGCGGCTCTGTGCTTTAGAAGTGACTGAGAATATCGAGCATCCTGCCTATTTGGATATCGCACTGTATTATGCAGCAGAAGATAATTGGCAGGCACGTCAGGTTTATTTGGTTGAACAACTGAATCTGCAAGGCCAGTTTGTTAAATATCTGATGCTCTTAGGGGTACCGAGTCAGTTGCAGGCTCACTATTGTATTCAACATTGGCTCAGCCATCATCAACGCCAGGCTGCTGCGATTAAATCACTGGCCTGGTCTGTTATAAGCATCAGGTTCATGCAACTCGAGCTTTTTTCAACGGCTTACTTGCAGCAGGCTGAAACAGTCTGGACAAAGCCAGATTACCATCCTTTTATACCCGCCCAGTTTATTCAGAAGCAGAAATTTATTTCGTTCAAAGAAGCTGCTGCTAATTTTTCTACTCCAGTGCTCTTGCTACAGGAACATCAAAAAATCCGAGTGATTCATGGTGAAAAACGCATCTCTCTCGCAGAGGATGAACTGGCCTATCCATACATCTTGCTGCAACGCGACAAACAGCTAAATTGGCAGAATATTCACAATATTATTTTAACAATGCCACAACCCATTCGGGTATTAGAGCTTTATCGGGAAGTTCAGGCTCAAATGATTGAATAATTGCTGTTATTTTGTAGCTTTAACTTGCTTTTTAAGGCCGTTTTTTAGAAAACTACAGCTGAATATAAGAATACAAGAGCAACAAATATCTCATGCAAATAAACAGGATTACTCAAATTTTACTGCTCTCTCTGGGCTTAGGAATGAGTGGTAGCATGTCTTGGGCCAATTCAGTCACAACTGCTCCTGCCAGTCCAACGAATATAGAGCCAAGCCGATCAGGCTTGCTGGATCAGATTCCACGTTTGATCGATGCAACACCCACGGTTCTGCCGGAGCAATCAAATGTCGCCATTGTTCCATCCACGCTAGAGACAGAAAATTATTCATGGGCGGATCAAAAGCAGAAAGGCATCCGCGAATGGGCCGATCGTACTGCGCATAAAATTGATAACTGGTTTGGTGAAAGCGATCCGGATCAGCCAGCTGCAGCTACATTACGGATCATTCTAGATAATCGCTGGGATGAATATGAAGGCTATGAGATTAAGCCCCGAATCCGCGGCAAGATCAAGCTTCCGACCTTGGAACAAAAGCTGAGTGTGGTGTTTGGTGATGACAGTCTGGACAATGAATTAGACAGCAATGTCGCGATTACCAATGAAAACCCTGCCACTTCCGGAAATAAGCGTCTGGATACTAAACGTGCCCGTGAAGATAACAGCTCTTTTGCCTTACGTTGGTCAGAATGGTCAGATCGCATTCCTTTCGAAACCGATCTGGATTTGGGCCTACGTTCTGGCGATGATATTTACCTGCGTGTCAAAGCCAGTAAGGATTGGACACTAGAAAATGACTACTCTTTTCATGCCGAACAGATTTATCGCTATGGCGTTCAGAGTGAAAACTATTTACGGACCAATCTGGAGTTGATCCATGCTCGTCCCAATCAGGCCTTTTTCTCCAATCAACTCAGTCTGACTTATGCAGATGATCAAGACGACGATCTGACTTGGGATAACTACACTTTTAGACAACACCAGTTTTTTCAGGACAACCGTTTCAGTTACGGCATTTATACCGGTGGTTATCTGAACGATAAGGATCTGCGTCTTAATCGCTGGGGTCCCTATGTGTCCTGGAGACAACCCTTTTTACGTGAATGGTTTTTTGTCCAGACCGACCTGAACTATCTGAATGATCATCGCGAGGATCGTGATCACTATGTCGGGGCTTTGGTACGTTTAGAAGCGTTGTTTTAAACTGACTGATACTAGAAAATAATAAAAGCCCATCATTCATGGGCTTTTTTCAATATTACTGAGGCAATCAGCGCGGTAAGTATTAGCTGGTTTTATTCAGGATAATACGATCACTGCGTAGCACACGTTTTTGCTGCAATGAAGGTTGCTCCATCACTGGCATATTGAAGCGAATACGATCGCTACGTTGCACACGTTGTGGTTTTGCTGCCTCTACTTTCGCAACTTTATAAAAACTGATGCGATCTGTGCGTACCACTTTTTCTGCAGCAGGTGCCGCTAGACTAAACTGGCTCATCGACATCAGGATTGCAGCGCCCATACTGATCATCAGCTTAGATTTCATAACATTCTCTCTCTTTGCTTAATGATCGCAATTATAAATTAAAAATTAATTAATAATCTAAAATATAGATTTATGATTCGAAGGTATTTTTTTATTCTCTCTATCGTTTTTCCAGATCATTTCTAGAAATGAAAAATGAAGCAGGCATAAAAAATCCCTCCGAAGAGGTAATGCCAGTCAGTTAAGAAATTGACTGGCATTTTCTTGGGTATTTCTGCGGTTTTCCTTTCACAACTCGTGGGCAACTTCTAACCCTTCTCTCAGGCAAAACATACCTCCTCGATTTCTCCAGTAAACTTTCTAGATGTTTAGGTAAATTCCCTGCGGAGTCTAAAGAATCAAATCTTAATATATTCAGGATGCTGATAGAGGCAATATGAAAGCTGATTCTCAAAGGACTGACTTTTGCACGTTGAGCCATATGTTTCATTTGTCTTCTTAGAATATTATAGGCAATGAAGACCCCCCATAATTCTTGATAAATTAAATCAGGTTGCTTGCTCCTCAAATGCTTACCTTCCTGTAAATCACTTTTGATTTCTCGGTAACACATTTCTATTTCCCAGCGCTGAGCATAAAGCTTCGCCAAGCCTATCAGTGGATATGCCTTTGAATCCATTAATGAAGTGATATAACGTCTAATTTTCCCTGCCTGCTCAACTTCAATCAAACGCGCTTCCCAATATTCTCCTAATGATGGATTTAGCTTCCTGGCTCTAGCTGAAAGAGGCATTTTGATTTGAAAGTCATGCGGGGAATTACGTTTAATGATCTCATAGCGTAAATTATCTTTTGCTCTCATTAACCAATGACTGGCTTCTACTCGTGTTTGCCAGTCAATCAAGAAATCAGCAGAGAAATAGGCTCGATCAAACAAGGTAATACTATGCGATGGAGGACATAATCGATTTGCCAGTGTAAGTTCACCCTGATCCATGCTACCTATTTGGGCATCAATGATTTCATGGGTGCTGGTATTTACCAGGCAGGTTGCTCTCACTTGTGGATAAGGGGCTGCAGCGGTTTTACCCTTAGATGAGCCAAAGTGTTCAAAATTCTCGTCTGTATAAGGCATAGACCAAACCACCCCGTCAACAGCACATACACTAAGGCCATGAAAGTTTGAGTATTGCTGTTGGGATTCTTCAAACCAGGCTTGGCTGAGTAGAGAAAACAAGGTATTCAAGGGCTCTCGTCCTAAACGTTGTCGTGCTTGCACTGCTGCACTGGGGACACAATATTCTGTTGTACCAAACACAAGTTTTAGTTGCTCTACGACATACCCGATCGGTTGATCTCGAAATAGGGCAAGCCCAATTACCAGCCATACCACATGTTCGGCAGGTAATTTTCTTCTCCTGATAGAAGCCTTACCTGTTTGATGTAGGCTTTCTTTAATCCAGTTTAAATCAATGAGTTCACTGAAATGGCTGAGTGAAGGCAAAGAATGTTGAAGGGTGCAATCTAAATTTTCAGATAAAGTCATAAAAAAAATGAGCGTATTGGCATACACTCATTTTTACTACATTTTTCTAATGTCTGCTTAACTGACTGGCATTACTCCGAAGAGGGATTTTCTCATTCAACACATCAGCAGTTAAGCAAGCAGCAAGCTATTAATCCGCTTGACATATTCAGCAGGATTTTCTGGTAATCCACCTTCTGCAATCACTGCCTGGTCAAAGATCACATTGGCCAGATCATCAAACTGCGCCGAGCCATCCAGTTTTTTCACCAACGGATGTTCCGGGTTGATTTCCAAAATCGGCTTGATATCCGGCACAGGTTGGCCTGCATCTTTCAGCATACGAATCAGCTGCGGAGACAACTCACCTTCTCCAGTCACCAGACAAGCCGGAGAATCGACCAGACGCGTCGTCACCCGCACTTCTTTGGTCTTGTCTTTTAATGAATCCGTCAACTTATCCACCACCGGTTTAAACTGGGCTGCGGCTTCTTCAAGGGCTTTCTTCTCTTCGGCATCCTGAAGGTCACCTAAGTCAACTGCACCTTTCGACACGTTTTGCAAAGGCGTACCATCGAACTCATTCACGAAGTTCATCGCCCATTCATCCACGCGTTCAGTCATCAACAGAACTTCAATGCCTTTTTTCTTGAACAGTTCCAGTTGTGGTGAATTTTTCGCAGCATTCAGACTATCTGCAGTCACATAATAAATGGCTTTCTGCCCATCTTTCATACGTGCTTTATAGTCTGCCAATGATGTGCTGACTTCATCATTGGTCGACGTCGCATAACGCAGCAGTTTTAAGATACGTTCACGGTTACTGAAATCTTCGCCCAGACCTTCTTTCAATACTGAAGCAAATTCCTGATAGAAGGTCTTGAAATTTGCCTGATCTTTTTCATCTTCAGATTTAGCCAGATTATCCAAAATGGTCAGGATACGGCGGGTATTGCCTTCACGGATGGTTTTTACATCACGGCTTTCTTGCAGTAATTCACGGCTCACGTTCAATGGCAGATCGGCACTGTCCACCACACCTTGCACAAAGCGCAGGTAGTTTGGAATCAGGTTATCCGCATCATCCATAATGAACACACGTTTCACATACAGTTTGATACCCGCTTTGGATTCACGGGTGAAAATGTCATGTGGCGCTTTGCTTGGAATATATAACAACTGGGTATATTCAGTACTGCCTTCAACGCGGTTATGCGCCCAAGCCAATGGCGCTGCGAAATCATGGCTCAGGTTCTTGTAGAACTCGACATACTGCTCTTCAGTAATTTCCGACTTGTTACGAGTCCATAATGCGCTGGCCGAGTTAATGGCTTCCCACTCATCGATTTTGACATATTGGCCACCTTTAGACGTTTCACCTTCAGCCGCTTCTTCTTCCTGCCAGACTTCTTTTTGCATTTGGATTGGCAGGCTGATGTGGTCTGAATATTTATTGATAATCTGCTTCACTTTATAGCTTTGCAAATAATCCAGCGCATCGTCACGCAGATGCAGAATAATATCTGTACCACGGCCTTCTTTGCTGATCTGTTCAACTTCGAACTCACCGGTTCCGCCACTAATCCAGCGTACGCCTTCAGAGACATCTGTGCCGGCACGACGCGATTCTACCGTAATCTTGTCAGCGACAATAAAGCCGGAGTAAAAACCGACACCAAACTGGCCAATCAACTGGGCATCGGCTTTTTGATCGCCGGTCAGTTTGGACATAAAATCTTTGGTGCCTGATTTGGCAATAGTCCCTAAATTATCAATGGCTTCCTGTTCGCTTAAGCCAATCCCGTTGTCTGAAATGGTAATGGTTTTGTTGTCTACATCCAGGCTGACACGAACGCGCAGATCAGGATCATTTTCATAAAATTCGGGATGGTTAATCCCTTCAAAACGTAATTTGTCACATGCATCTGAGGCATTCGAGATCAATTCACGTAGGAAAATTTCAGGGTTTGAATAAAGCGAATGGGTCACGAGATGTAGTAACTGAGCCACTTCAGCCTGGAAACTATGTTTTTGTGCGCTAGACTCGCTCATTAATCACTCCTTTTATTTTAAATACAGGTCAATACTGTTGCCTATATGAATGGAGTGAGTTGCTAAATTTTCAATAGCCAGTTGTATATTTTTTCTCAAGATACTTTATAAAGGATCGTTTGATCTAAAATGGCCTGCATTTGTAAACGCTTAATAAGGCCCGAGCTTATAAATACGTTGAAATTGCAGGTCTATTTGCTGCTGGCGCATATTATAGACCTGGCTCAGACAGGACACCGATTCCTGACAGCGGTCACGGAACTGTAGCCATTTCACCTGATCACGCTGGATCACCGAACGGGTTCCCATAGGCACCATACGGCGTAAAATATGATAGCTGGTACTCATCTTGACATCGGCATCATTGAGCAGACGATGTTCACAAATCGCTTTCTCTGTCACGGTTTCAGCTTTCTGACAATCAAAACTTGCCGCATAGGCAGACCCTGCCAGCAGGCTGAAGAAGATCACAATACCTTGGCTTAAAAACTTCATGCTGATCTTCCTTATTAACCTGAGTTCGATATAAAAAAAGAGTAGAAAAAAAAGCCCTGTATTTGTAACATATTGGTTCTCAAGACAAAATGTTATAAAACAAGGCTTTTCAATGGATCATATTACCGAATTATTTTGTATTTTGGATGATTTCTGCAAAAAATTTAATGAGTCTTTAGAGAAAGCTTTAATTTCTGATCAAAAAACCAGGCTGAAAAAGTCAGCTTTAAGCTTGTCTGAAGCAATGACCATTGTCATTTTATTTCATCAATCCGGTTTTAGATTCTTCAAATATTTTTATTGCCAAATGATCGTTCCATTCTGGAAATCTGCTTTTCCTAAACTGCTTAGCTACAACCGATTTATTGAAATCATGCCCCGTTGTTTGCAAGCTCTGAGTAGTTTCTTCCATCAAGTGAAAGGAAAAGATACGGGAATCAGTATCATTGACTCCACTAAATTGGTGGTTTGCCATAATCTTCGGATTAAAAGGCATCGTGTATTTAAAGGTTTGGCCGGTCGTGGAAAAAGTAGTACGGGTTGGTTTTATGGTTTTAAATTACACCTGATTATCAATAATTTAGGTGAAATTATTAATCTCACACTTACATCAGGAAATGTTCATGATGTTGCTGTACTTGAATCTTTAACTAAAGAGTTAAAAGGAATTTTACTCGGAGATAAAGGCTATTTGAGCAAAGCAAAAGCTGAAGCTTTAGCAGCCAGAGGACTAAAAATATTGACTCCATCACGCAGGAATATGAAAAATAAACCTATTCATACTGAACAAGAAAAACAATTGCTTTGCAAAAGAGGATTGATCGAAACAGTAAATGATCAGTTAAAAAATTTGCAGCAACTTGAACATTCACGTCATCGTTCGGTCAACAACTTCATGGTGAATATTATGGCTGCTGTAGTGGCTTATTGCTTGAACCCCAATAAGCCAACTTTCCAAAATATGCTAAAAGGCTAAGTGGATTTCATCGAACTCAGGTTTATTATTCAATTATTAAGTCGTATTCAATTAATATTTACTTTATTCGTTTTAATATAGTTGAACATTGCCGATCTGCTCAATTTCAATAAGTTATAAATCGTTGTTATTTTGAAAAAAAAGCCTCATTCAAGATGAGGCTTTTTTGTTGAGTAAGACTAGAATTTAAAACTTATAGCTATAACCGATCGTGTAAACCCAAGGATCAATATTCAAGTCGAATTTAGTATTATCAGCATCATCTAAAGTCACTTCAGGACTCAAATCTGCATAGCGCACGTCAGCAAATACTCCCCAGTTTTTGGCATCGGCTGGCTGATAATTAAAGCCGATCTGACCTGCTACACCAAATGCTTCTTTCACATCTTTAGCCAGACCTTCTTCATCCCAAGCAATAAAAGCTGTGCCACCTACACCAATATATGGCGTAAAGCGTGTTGCGTTTTTAAAGTGATATTTAGCAGTAATTGTGGGTGGCAGATGTTTGATCTTAGCCACCTTACCTACACCTTGAAGAGAAATGTCATGGTTAAACGGGGTAGCCAATAATAATTCTGCCGAGATATTGTCATTAAAGAAGTATTCAACCGATGGCGTAAAACCATATTCCTGATCGGCTTCTACGACTAAACCTGGTGCAATTTCAGTGTCACTTGATGGTGCTAAAGAACTGGCACCGACTTTCACCTGCCATTGACCTGCCATCGCAGATGCAGAAAGACCCATTAATGCAATTATAGCAGCTTGCTTTAACATTTTAAAATACCCCACAGGAAGAATAATTATTAAGAAAATAAATCTTAATTAATAATAAACACGAGGGAAAATAATATGCAATAAGTATTATAAAACTAATTTTTAATTATTATTTAAACTACTGATTTAAAAAGTTATTTATTTTAAATTGACTGAATTGGTTGGTTTTAAATACCAAGTATATTAATCAGATAAATATGAATTTATTCAAACTAAAATAATCAGGTTTATATTAATTTTTATTTAAACATATATTTTAAATACATCTTATTATTTATTTTTAATCCAGATAAATCTGCTCCAATAGATATCAGAGCAGATTGAAATTGACTTACAGAACCATGGCTGCAATCCAGCCAAAGATGATAAGCGGAATATTAAAATGAATGAAGGTTGGAATCACACTATCCTTCATATGATCATGCTGACCATCCATATTCAGACCAGAAGTTGGGCCTAAAGTTGAATCCGAAGCTGGAGAACCGGCATCACCCAAAGCTGCTGCAGTTCCAATAATCGCAATGGTCGCCGCAGGGCTAAAACCGAACTGGATACACAGCGGCACATAGATGATGGCCAGAATCGGCACGGTTGAAAATGATGAACCAATGCCTAGAGTAATCAACAGGCCGATGAGCAACATCAGGAACGCTGCCAGTGCCTGACTGTCACCAATCCAGTTGACCGATGCTTCGACCAGTGCAGGTACCTGATTGGTCGCTTCAATCACGGCGGCAAAACCTTGTGCTGCAATCATGATGAAGCCGACCAGCGCCATCATGCGCATACCGGTAATGATCACATCATCCGCTTCTTTCCATTTGAAAATTCCAGCACAGCTTAGAATCGCGACACCGACTAAACCTGCCAGAATCATTGAATCTGAATACAGCTGTACAGCCAATGTTGCTACGACTGCAAGGCCGGCCATCCAGATGGTGAATTTCGAAATTTCAGGTTTAAGATTTTGTTCTACCCCGAGTTCAGCAGAAATACTTTGCTGCTCTTCGACATGAATATCTCTATAGAGACGTGGTTTACGGTAAGAGAAAAAAATGGCAATCAACAATCCGACCAGCATGCCAATGACCGGAATGACCATTGCAGATGGAATCTGATCATAAGTAATTTCAAAACCATAAGGCTTACCAAAGGTATTGATGTTATGACCCAGAATATCATTCAGGAAGATCGCACCAAAACCGACTGGAATGAGCATATAGGTGGCAACCAGACCAAAGGTCAGCAAACAGGCCACTAAACGGCGATCCAGCTGTAAATGGTTAAATACAATCAATAGTGGCGGAATCAGTACCGGAATGAAGGCAATATGCACGGGAATGACGTTCTGCGAGAACACGGCAGCAATGGCAACCGTGAAGAAGATCAGATATTTCACCCGATTTTGCGCTTTAAAATCGGCCTCACCTTTTAAGGTGCTGATCATTTTATAAGCCAGCAAATCCGGTAAACCCGAACGCGCCAGAGCCAAAGCAAATGCACCTAAAATACCGTAAGCCAAGGCAATTTTGGCACCACCACCCAAGCCATTGTTAAACGCGTCTAAGGTTCCCTGCAGGCCCAGACCTGCCAATAAACCACCTGTAACAGCACCAATGACCAGGGCAAAAACCACAGGTACACGTGCCAACGAGAGTCCGAACATGACTCCAATAGCAGCAAGAATTGCGAACATAATGAATCGGAATAGAGAGAAAGCGGCTATTTTATCAGAAAATGCGGATAAAAATTCCGCCACTTTTTTCTGGTCGGGTCATGTTTAGCTGAGTGGCCTATCAAGTGATGACAACAGATTTACGCTGAATAAACTCATCAATCAATTGAGCCACTTGCTCCGGTTGACTCAGAATCGCCCAGTGATTGGCAGCCAGTTCTACTTTCGAGAAATCATCCACCCATTTTGACATTTCATCAACCAGATCTGGCCCGACAAACTGGTCATATTTCAGTACAATCGCCTGTACCGGACAGATGGCAAAACGCTGCCGTGGTTGAGCTAAGCGTGGCAAAAAATTGGCCCGATACAGGTTCACACCATATTTGCCATCTTTGACAATATGCGGGTTGAGTGGCAGATCATCGTGTCTTTCCAGTTGCTGCACGATCTTGCCCCAACGCTGCGGATTAAAAAAATTCCAGGCCAATGGCGCCACCAAGGGCAAATGAAACATCGCGATATACCAGGACTTGCTCATTTGCTTTAAGAATTTTGTCTTGTTTTGCTGGAACTGTTCACGCATCCAGAAAGCCGCGTGATCCAGACATGGCCCAGACAAGGTGCTATAAGACAGAATTCGTCCTTTGAAGCGTGGATCGGTGACAGATTCCCAGGACTGAATTGAGCCCCAGTCATGCGCAGCCAGATGAAAAGCTCGATTCGGCAATATCTTATTCACCACCTCTTCCAGATCCTGACTTAAACGGGCCAAGCGGTAATCGGAGATTTTTTTGGGAATACTGGACTCACCTGCGCCACGGACATCATAAGTCACAACAAAGTAATCCTGACTCAAATGAGCAATGGCTGGCTCCCAAACTGCCTGATGATCGGGATAGCCGTGAACCAGCACCAATGCCGGTTGTTCGAATTGTCCATAAGTTTTGACACAAAGACGCTGCTGATCCGTGGTATCGACCCATTGCATGTGCATTTCCATCTTTTGATCCTGTTTTTGTTATTGACCACTTAGTTTATAAATCGGCATGATTGATCAATGCCAGCGCATTTTTGTTGCTCTAGTATGCATAATCACAGCCGCAAAAAAGAATGTCAGTATGAGCCTATTCCAGAAAATTCAAAAACTGCCTCTGGTTTCAAAATTTATTCTGAACCGCTATGCCCCTTATCGTGGTGCAGGCATTGAAATTGATAAGATTGATTTTAATAATTATCACGTTCGGGTCAAAATGCCGCTGACCCGTAAGAACCAGAATATTGTCGGTGTGCATTTTGGTGGCAGCCTGTATTCAATGGTCGATCCCTTTTATATGTTATTGCTGATGCATCATTTGGGGCCGAAATACCTGGTCTGGGATAAAGGCGCCAGCATTCAGTTTTTGGCACCGGGTCGCGGTACAGTGGTAGCAGACATTCGGATTTCTGCTGAAGAAATTACCACGATTATCAATCTGGCGACTGACAACGCGCCAGTGTATCGGCATTATCAGCTGAATATTTATGATGAAGCCGGGGTCAGAATTGCCGAAGTAGAAAAAACGGTATATATCCGGCGGAAACAGAGCAAAGGGAAAATTAACGCTCCTAAATAAGATAAAAGCGCCACATTGGCGCTTTTAAATCTAGCTAAATCTGAAATGACTTTCGACTTAACGACGACGGTTATCCTGTTCAATCGCAGCACCGGCACCACCACCGATTGCGCCACCGATTGCAGCACCCGCATTACCACCGAAGATGCTTTTACCGACTGCGGAACCAACAGCACCACCTACACCACTATAGGTCGCATTACGGTTTGAACCGCCTTGGGATTTACTACCCACTGCAGCACCGGCACCACCACCTACAGCTGCACCAACCCCACCGCCGACTTTATTACCAACACCACCACCGACTGCACCACCAAGGGCCGCAGCACCGATCCGTTGCTCATTGGCAGACATACTTTCACAACCCGCCAACATAAAGGTGGAAAGAGTGGCAACTGCCATAACACCCATTAATTTTTTCATGACCTTGGCCTTCCTGTCTTGTTTTAATTAAGCTTATCTTCATTTTATGAAACTAAAATCTGTAGCGTGTTACTTCTCTCGGTATTCCTGCTGAGTTTTGTAAATATCAATGGATTATTCTTCTGTTCAAGCTGTCTTATTTATAAATTTTAGACAAAAAAAGACGCCCGAAGGCGTCTCTTTTCTCAGCTTTAACTCGAATTAGAATTCTTCGTTAAATGCCTGGCTAAGCGCTTGGTCTACATCAGAGAAGTCATTGTGCAGTTCAAATTCTGCAGCTTCTGCTTCTTGACGACGACGCTCCAGGTGGTAAGCCAAACCTGTACCCGCTGGGATCAGGCGACCTACAACTACGTTCTCTTTCAAGCCGCGTAAGTCATCTTCTTTACCTGTTACAGCCGCTTCAGTTAACACACGCGTGGTTTCCTGGAACGATGCAGCAGAGATGAACGAGTCAGTAGAAAGCGATGCTTTCGTAATACCCATCAATTGACGTTCAAACTTCGCAGGGAACTTGTTTTGTGCAAGAACTGCTTGGTTTTCTTGAACAACGCGGATGTAATCCACTTGTTCGCCTTTGATGAAGCTGGTATCGCCACCATCAGTGATATCAACTTTACGCAGCATTTGACGTACGATCACTTCAATATGCTTGTCGTTGATTTTTACACCTTGCAGACGGTATACGTCCTGAACTTCGTTCACGATGTAGTTTGTCAGCGCAACTTCGCCTTTCAAACGTAAGATATCGTGCGGGTTCTGTGGACCATCAGAAATAGTTTCACCACGGTTCACATGTTCGCCTTCGAACACGTTAATCGTACGCCATTTTGGAATCAGCTCTTCATAAATCTCAGAGCCATCATCCGGCGTAATTACCAGACGGTTCTTACCTTTAGTCTCTTTACCAAAGCTTACAACACCCGACACTTCTGCAAGGATTGCATGCTCTTTCGGCTTACGTGCTTCGAACAAGTCAGCTACACGCGGCAGACCACCGGTAATATCACGGGTACGTGAAGTTTCTTGTGGTACACGACCGATGACATCACCGACACCAATCGTTTCGCCATCGCGCACAGAAAGAATCGTGTTCTGTGGCAGGAAGTAGAACTGTTCGCCACCATCAACGGTATCCAACACAACAGCAGGACGCAAATCTTTACCTGACGCAGGACGTGAAGTCACTGGCAAGATTTCGATAGTTGACATACCTGTTGCATCATCAGTTTTAGAAGTAACCGTCACACCATCAGCAATCTGGCTGAAACGTACTTTACCAGCAACTTCTGTTACTAATGGATGTGTATGCGGATCCCAAGTCGCCACAATACCGCCTGCTTCTACAGCTTCGCCATCTTTCAGCAAAATAGACGCACCGTAAGGCAGTTTATAGCGCTCGCGCTCACGACCTAAATCATCTGCAATACCGATTTCACCTGAACGTGAAGTCGATACCAAGTGACCTTTGGCATGTTGTACTGTTTTCACATTGTGGAAACGTACTGTACCTTGGTTACGAACTTGTACGCTGTTTGCAGCAGAAGTTCGGCTCGCAGCACCACCGACGTGGAACGTACGCATCGTTAACTGTGTACCTGGCTCACCAATCGATTGAGCTGCCATTACACCGACAGACTCACCCGGGTTCACCTGGTGACCACGTGCTAGGTCACGACCGTAACATTTCGCACATACACCGAAGGTAGACGCACAGTTCACGACTGAACGTACTTTGATTTCGTCGACACCCTGGCTTTCGATAAACGTCGCCAGTTTCTCGTCAATTAACGTATTACGTGGAAGCAGAACTTCGTCTGTACCTACACGTTTCACGTCTTCAGCAACCACACGACCCAATACTCGTGCACCCAGGTTCTCGATGACATCGCCACCTTGAATGAACGGAGTCATTACCAGACCGTCATACGTACCACAATCCGGCTCGGTAATAACCAAGTCCTGCGCAACGTCTACTAGACGACGAGTCAAGTAACCAGAGTTCGCAGTTTTCAGTGCTGTATCGGCCAAACCTTTACGCGCACCGTGTGTCGAAATGAAGTACTGAAGTACAGTCAAACCTTCACGGAAGTTCGCTTTAATAGGCGTTTCAATGATCGAGCCATCCGGCTTCGCCATCAAACCACGCATACCCGCCAACTGACGAATCTGAGCTGCCGAACCACGGGCACCTGAGTCAGACATCATGTAGATCGAGTTGAATGATTTTTGCTTCTCATCTTCACCCTGTTTGTTCTTCACAGTGGTGAAAGACAAGTTGTCCATCATCGCTTTAGCAACCTGGTCATTGGTACGCGCCCAAATATCGACCACTTTGTTATAACGTTCGCCGGCAGTTACGAAACCTTGTTCGAACTGTTGTTCGATTTCACGAACTTCAGCTTCCGCTTTACCAATAATTGCTTGTTTTTGCGGTGGAATAACCATGTCTTCCATACCGACAGATACACCTGAACGCGTCGCTTGACGGAAGCCCAAGTACATCAATTGGTCAGCGAAGATAACAGTATCTTTCAGACCCAATTTACGGTAGCAAGAGTTAATTAACTTCGAGATATTTTTCTTAGTCATCTCAACGTTAATTTGCTGGAAATCCATACCTTCAGGCACAACTTCCCAAAGTAGGCAGCGACCAGGCGTCGTATCTACAATAATGGTTTGCTGTTCACGGTTACCATCTTCGTCGATCACAGTCTGGTGTACACGTGCCTTAACGCGAGCGTGTAGATCAACCTGACCTGTTGCCAGTGCACGGTTTACTTCGTGAGTATCCGCGAACACCATGCCTTCACCTTTGGCATTGATTGCATCACGCGTGATGTAATACAAGCCCAAGACAACGTCCTGAGACGGTACGATGATTGGCTCACCATTCGCTGGAGACAAGATGTTATTCGTCGACATCATTAACGCACGAGCTTCAAGCTGAGCTTCAAGTGTTAATGGTACGTGTACCGCCATTTGGTCACCATCGAAGTCGGCGTTAAACGCAGCACATACGAGTGGGTGTAGACGGATCGCTTTACCTTCGATCAAGATCGGTTCAAATGCTTGAAGACCCAAACGGTGAAGGGTTGGCGCACGGTTCAACATCACTGGATGTTGACGAATCACGTGAGCAAGAACGTCCCAAACTTCTGGGGTTTCGCGCTCAACCATTTTCTTCGCAGCTTTAATGGTAGTTGCTTGACCAGAAGCTTGTAGTTTCGCGAAAATGAATGGTTTGAACAGTTCAAGTGCCATTTTCTTCGGAAGACCACATTGGTGCAAACGCAGGTTTGGACCAACAGTAATTACCGAACGGCCCGAATAGTCAACACGCTTACCAAGTAAGTTTTGACGGAAACGACCTTGCTTACCTTTGATCATGTCTGCCAAAGATTTAAGCGGACGCTTGTTCGAACCGGTAATTGCACGACCACGACGACCGTTATCCAGCAATGCATCTACAGACTCTTGCAACATACGTTTTTCGTTACGTACGATGATGTCTGGCGCTGCAAGGTCAAGAAGACGCTTCAAACGGTTGTTACGGTTGATCACACGACGGTAAAGATCATTCAGGTCAGAAGTCGCGAAACGACCACCTTCAAGTGGTACAAGCGGACGAAGATCTGGTGGAAGAACTGGAAGTACAGTCAACACCATCCATTCTGGCTTGTTGTTCGAATCGTTGAATGCTTCCATCAACTTCAAACGCTTAGACGCTTTTTTCAGCTTGGTTTCTGAAGTTGTAACAGGAATTTCTTCACGAAGACGCGCAATTTCAGCTTCAAGATCAATGTCTTTCAACAAGTCTTGAACCGCTTCAGCACCCATTTTCGCTGTGAATTCATCACCGTGTTCTTCTAAGGCATTGAAGTATTCTTCATCGTTTAGAAGTTGGTATTTCTCAAATGGAGTCATACCCGGATCAGTAACGACATAAGATTCGAAATACAATACACGTTCAATATCACGTAGCGTCATGTCTAATAATAGACCGATACGGCTAGGCAATGATTTCAAGAACCAGATGTGTGCAACTGGAGAAGCCAGCTCGATGTGACCCATACGTTCACGACGAACTTTCGCAGTTGTTACTTCAACGCCACATTTTTCACAAATGACGCCTTTGTATTTCATACGCTTGTATTTACCACACAAGCATTCGTAATCTTTCACTGGACCAAAGATTTTGGCACAGAACAAACCATCACGTTCAGGCTTAAACGTACGATAGTTAATGGTTTCTGGCTTTTTAACTTCACCGTGAGACCATGACTTAATCATTTCTGGTGACGCAAGACCAATACGGATGCGGTCAAACTCTACTGGAGCATGACCCTCTGAATCCGTCTTTTTGCGCATGATATCGAGCAAGTCTTTCAATTTTTTTCTCCGTGTGTTGTGGAGATTTTCACTCAACAACTGGGTCACAAATATTGTTTTTTAACTGAATTTTAATCCCCCTCAGTCCCCCTTTGTTAAGGGGGAAGCCCTCTTTATCAAAGAGGGGTTGGAGGGATTAAATGGAACTAATTAGTCACCATTTTTCAGTTCAATGTTGATACCTAAAGAACGGATCTCTTTGGTCAATACGTTGAACGATTCAGGCATGCCCGGGTCCATATAATGGTTGCCATCCACAATGTTCTTGTAGATACGGGTACGGCCTTCAACGTCATCCGATTTCACAGTCAGCATTTCTTGTAGCGTATATGCTGCACCGTAAGCTTCTAGTGCCCAGACTTCCATCTCACCGAAACGCTGACCACCGAATTGTGCTTTACCACCCAGCGGCTGTTGCGTTACCAGAGAATAAGAGCCAGTTGAACGCGCATGCATCTTGTCATCAACCAAATGGTTCAGTTTCAGCATGTACATATAACCAACAGTTACCGGACGATCGAAACGTTCACCAGTACGACCATCATATAATACGGTCTGACCAGTACTAGATAGGCCTGCAAGTTGTAACAACTCTTTGATCTGACCTTCTTCAGCACCATCGAATACAGGAGTAGCCAAAGGCACACCAGCACGCAAGTTGCCAGAAAGTTTCAAGATTTCTTCATCAGTCAAGCTATCAAGATCTTCTTGCTCGCCACCAACTTTATTGTAAATCTTGTCCAGGAAATCACGAAGCTCAAGTACAGTACGTTGCTCTTTCATCATCTTGTCGATTTGATCGCCAAGACCTTTCGCCGCCATACCCAAGTGAGTTTCAAGAATCTGACCCACGTTCATACGTGATGGTACGCCAAGCGGGTTCAATACGATATCAACAGGTACACCGTTGGCATCATGTGGCATGTCTTCTACCGGCAAGATGTTTGATACAACACCTTTGTTACCGTGACGACCCGCCATCTTATCACCCGGTTGGATGCGACGTTTTACAGCAAGATAAACCTTAACAACTTTTAAAACGCCAGTGGTCAGTTCATCGCCTGTAGAAAGTTTGCGTTTTTTCTCAGCAAATTTCTCGTCAATTTCGAAGCTCTTCTCTTTCAAGAACACTTGAATTTGAGTTAAACGTTCAGCAATTGCTTCATCAACTGGTTGAATTTCAAGAAGATCAACAAGCTCTAAACCAGACAACACGTCTTCAGACAGTTTGTCGCCACGTTTAGTTGTACCGCCACCATTCGACTCTTGGCCATTCAGTAGACGGATTACACGTTCACGTGCAGCTTCTTCGAAGATTTTGAATTCTTCTTTCAAGTCTTTACGGTATGCATCCAATTGCGCTTTTTCAATTGCTTGAGCACGTTCGTCTTTTTCAAGACCGTCACGTGTAAACACTTGAACGTCAATGACTGTACCTTTAGTACCTGATGGAACGCGTAAAGATGAGTCTTTTACGTCAGCTGCTTTTTCACCGAAGATTGCACGTAGCAATTTTTCTTCCGGAGTAAGTTGTGTTTCACCTTTAGGGGTTACTTTACCAACCAGGATATCGCCAGCAGTTACTTCAGCACCGATGTAAACGATACCTGACTCGTCCAGTTTAGACAGAGCAGCTTCACCTACGTTCGGAATATCAGCAGTGATTTCTTCCGCACCCAGTTTGGTATCACGTGCGACACATGATAATTCCTGGATATGAATAGACGTTAAACGGTCTTCTTGAAGAACACGCTCAGAAAGTAAGATCGAGTCTTCGTAGTTGTAACCATTCCAGGTCATGAACGCAACGCGCATGTTTTGACCCAGTGCCAGCTCACCGCCATCAGTCGATGGACCATCAGCCAGGACATCACCACGACCCACTTTATCGCCCAGGTTCACAAGAACTTTCTGGTTGATACAAGTGTTCTGGTTCGAACGGGTGTACTTGATCAGGTTGTAGATATCTACACCTGCTTCACCTGCGATCATTTCGTCTTCATTCACACGAATAACCACACGAGACGCATCAACAAACTCGATACGACCACCACGCTGAGCGATCACACATACACCTGAGTCATGTGCTACGTTCGCTTCCATACCGGTACCAACAAGCGGCTTGTCAGCGATCAACGTCGGAACTGCCTGACGTTGCATGTTCGAACCCATTAACGCACGGTTGGCGTCATCGTGTTCTAGGAATGGAATCAGTGACGCTGCTACAGATACGACCTGCTGAGCAGATACATCCATATGCGTTACTTTTTCAGGAGGAATACGTACGAAGTCACCCTGATGACGAACAGATACAAACTCTTCTGTTAAGTTACCGTCTTTATCCATTGCAGAATCGGCCTGTGCAATGACAGTACCTACTTCTTCAATCGCAGACAGGTATTCAACTTCATCTGTTACACGACCATCAACAACCTTACGGTATGGGGTTTCCAGAAAACCAAAGTTGTTACATTTCGCATAAACAGAAAGCGAGTTGATCAAACCAATGTTTGGACCTTCAGGCGTTTCAATTGGACATACACGACCGTAGTGAGTTTGATGTACGTCACGTACTTCAAAGCCTGCACGTTCACGCGTCAAACCGCCAGGACCAAGTGCAGAAACACGACGTTTGTGCGTAATCTCAGATAACGGGTTGTTTTGATCCATAAACTGAGACAACTGGCTTGAACCAAAGAATTCTTTGATTGCAGCAGCAACAGGTTTCGCATTGATCAAATCTTGCGGAGACAGGTTGTCAGTTTCAGCTTGAGATAGACGTTCTTTAACAGCACGTTCTACACGAACCAGACCTACACGGAATTGGTTTTCTGTCATTTCACCCACAGAACGAACACGACGGTTACCCAAGTGATCGATATCGTCGACTTCACCTTTACCGTTACGGATTTCAACTAATGTTTTTAATACATCAGTGATATCTTCGTTCGAGAGAATGCCTTCAACCTCACGTGACTTCTGGTCTGTACCCACTTCATAAGGACGACCCAAACGACGGTTGAACTTCATACGACCAACTGGAGACAAGTCATAACGTTCAGAAGAGAAGAACAAGTTGTTGAATAAGTTTTCAGCAGCTTCTTTGGTTGGTGGTTCGCCCGGACGCATCACTTTGTAGATTTCTACCAATGCTTCTTCACGATTGCTCGTTGTATCTGCACGTAGAGAATCTGCAACAAATGAACCGCGGTCGATATCATTGGTGAACAGAATATTGAACTGCTTCACGCCGCCTTCTGCAATTTTCACCATGATTTCATGGCTTAATACAGTATTGGCTGCAATCACATCGCCATCTTTTAACTGGATGTCTTCAGCAGTGATACGCTCATATAGGTACTCATCTGGCACTGCAAGTTTTTCAAGACCTGAAGCTTCCATTTGACGTACATGACGCGCATTGATACGTTTACCTTGCTCAACAATTGCCTTGCCATCCTTGTCCAGAATGTCAAATTGTGCCATTTCGCCACGCAAACGTTCAGGCACCAGGTCAATCTGGTAGCTACCCATGTCAAGATACACAGGTACTTTCTCGTAGAACATGTCGAGAATGTTTTCGTTGCTATAACCCAAGGCACGGAGTACCACAGTCGCAAGCAATTTACGACGACGGTCAATACGTACATAGACGAGGTCTTTGGCATCGAATTCAAAGTCTAACCATGAACCACGGTAAGGAATGATACGTGCTGAATAAAGGACTTTACCACTTGAGTGAGTCTTGCCTTTATCGTGGTCAAAGAATACGCCTGGTGAACGGTGTAATTGTGACACGATCACACGCTCGGTACCGTTAATTACAAAGGTACCGTTATCCGTCATCAATGGCATTTCGCCCATATAGACTTCTTGTTCACGTACGTCTTTAATTGACTTCGTTTCACGATCTTTCAGGATCAAACGAATTTTTACACGCATTGGTGCTGCATAAGTTGAGCCACGAAGGATACATTCGCGTACATCAAACTCAGGCTTACCAAGACTATACTCAACAAATTCTAAAGCAGCATTGCCAGAATAACTTTCAATAGGAAAAACTGAACGAAATGCGGCTTGGAGACCGATATCTTCGCGGTTTTTTGGTGATTTGCCATCTTGTAAGAATGTTCTGTACGAGTCGACTTGAATCGCGAGCAAGTACGGAGCATCCATGACGCTAGGCAATTTACCAAAATTCTTACGGATCCGTTTCTTTTCGGTATATGAGTATGCCATCTGGAGTCCTCGGAAAGTGTAAACCAAGCCCGCCTGCAGAACGGGCTCAGAAGGAATTACGCTGGCCGATATGGCCACCACTCTTTACAAATGCTGCAATTTTTAGTGGTATTAAAACGCTTATCAATATTTTTTAATGAAAAATATTGGTAAACGTTTGTTCATTATGTTTATTTTCAATTTGTATGATTTTTATATCATGCAAACAAAAATCGAGCCGATTATTGTAACGCAAAAAGGCTGATGACCCAAGAGCCATCAGCCAATTTTTGGAGCCGATTATAAAAAACCGGCTCCCTTAAGAAATTACTTAAGAGTAACTGTAGCACCAGCTTCTTCAAGTTTCTTCTTAAGCTCTTCGCCTTCTTCTTTAGAAACGCCTTCTTTAAGAACTGCAGGAGCGCCTTCAACCATGTCTTTAGCTTCTTTCAAGCCAAGGCCAGTCGCTTCACGAACTGCTTTAATTACAGCAACTTTGTTCGCGCCGAAAGAAGTCAATTCAACATTGAATTCAGTTTGTTCTTCAGCAGCAGCAGCAGCTGGACCAGCAGCAACAGCTACAGCAGCAGCAGATACATTGAATTTCTCTTCGAAAGCAGAGATAAGTTCAACAAGTTCAAGAACAGTTTTTTCAGCAACTGCGTTTAGGATTTCTTCGTTTGTTAAAGCCATGAGATTAACTCCAAATGGGTATTGAATGATGTGTGTTTAAGTTTGAGCTTAAGCAGCTTCTGACTCGTTTTTCTCTTGAAGCGCTGTAAGTAAGCGACCCAATTTCGAAATAGGAGCTTGAAGAACGTTTGCAAGCATAGTAAGCGCTTTCTCTTGGTTCGGAAGATTCGCGATTACGCTAACTTCTGCACCTTGATAAAGTTTGCCATCAAATGCAGCAGCTTTAAGTTCAAATGCTTTATTAGTTTTAGCGAATTCTTCGAACAAACGTGCAGCAGCACCCATGTCGTCTTCAGAATTCGAGAAAGCTAAGATTGTTGGGCCAACAAGGTTGTCGTTCAAGATATTGAATTGAGTATCTTGAAGAGCACGTTTAGCCAAAGTGTTACGAACGATACGTGTAGTAACACCAAGTTTACGCGCTTCAACACGTAGAGTAGTTAACTGCTCTACAGTCAAACCTTGGTAGTCAGCAACAACAGCAGCAAATGCAGTAGAAGCAACTTCAGCTACTTCAGCTACGATCTGTTTTTTGCCTTCGATAAGAAGAGCCATTGTAAAACCTCCTAACGGTGATTTATGTACTTACGCGAAGTACACTCCCAATTCGCAAGACCATCACTGGACTCACACGCGGAGGATGAACAAATCACACCACCGCGTCTACGCAGGCTGGGCTATTAAGAGAGAAGCATAAAACTCCCCTCGCCCGCGGTCTTTGACGCTGATAAATTTTCATTTATCAATTCAAAGTTTGCCTAAGTTTGCAAAATACGACGGAGCGTTTCTTGCGTAAGTTTTAAAGCAGCGCTTTAAAACTTACTCAGGGCTTTAAAATTCTGTAATAAGTCGAGACTTATTTAGAAACGTTTGCTACATCAACGATCAAACCAGGACCCATAGTTGAGCTCAAAGTGATCTTTTGAATGTATACGCCTTTAGACGTAGCAGGTTTCAAACGTTTTAAGTCAGCAACAAGTGCTTCAACGTTTTGACGAACAGCAGCAGCTTCAAAACCTACTTGACCGATCGCAGCATGGATAATACCAGCTTTGTCTACGCGGTAACGTGCTTGACCAGCTTTTGCATTTTTAACTGCAGTAGCAACGTCAGGAGTTACAGTACCCACTTTAGGGTTTGGCATTAAGCCACGTGGACCAAGGATCGTACCAAGTTTACCTACAACGCGCATTGCATCTGGAGCAGCAATTACTACGTCAAAGTCAAGGTTACCCGCTTGGATGCTTTCAGCAAGATCGTCGAAACCAACAACGTCTGCGCCTTCAGCTTTAGCAGCTTCAGCAGCAGCGCCTTGAGCGAATACAGCTACACGTACAGTTTTACCAGTACCTGCAGGAAGTGTAGTCGCGCCACGAACAACTTGGTCAGATTTACGAGGATCAACACCTAGGTTTACCGCGATATCTAGAGATTCTTTGAATTTAGGAGCTGGAAGGCTCTCTAAAACTGCAACAGCTTCTTCTAGCGTGTAAACTTTGTGCGCTTCTACAGCAGCTACAATCGCTTTTTGACGTTTAGTTAATTTAGCCATGTCTTAAAGCTCCACTTCCAAGCCCATAGAACGCGCAGAACCAGCAATGGTACGTACACGTGCGTCTAAATCAGCACCAGTCAAATCTGGTTCTTTAGTAGTCGCGATTTCTTCGATTTGAGCACGAGTCAACTTACCAACTTTAGTTTTGTTAGGTACAGCTGAACCCTTCTGGATACCAGCAGCTTTCTTAAGAAGAACAGCAGCAGGTGGAGTTTTCATGATGAATGTGAACGACTTGTCGTTGTACACAGTGATCACGACTGGAATTGGCAGACCAGCTTCAACTTTTTGTGTAGCAGCATTGAATTCTTTACAGAATGCCATGATGTTTACACCACGTTGACCTAGTGCAGGACCAATCGGTGGAGATGGATTCGCTTTACCAGCTGGAACTTGCAGCTTGATATAGCCGTCAATCTTCTTAGCCATTTCAAATTACCTCTGGGTGCAAACGCCGGTGAAGGCTCCCCAATGATTTCAAGTAACGATACCGTTACAACAACAATGCCTGACTTATAAATAAGTCAGGCGTTTTCAACCCATACAAATTAGACTGATTTTTCGACTTGACGAAATTCCAATTCAACTTGAGTTGGTCGGTTAAATACATTAATGGTCAGCGTTAAACGTGACTTTTCGTACTGAACTTCTTCCACCACACCTTTAAAGTCGGTGAATGGACCGTCAACCACGAGTAATTCTTCGCCTGGTTCAAACATCGTCTTAGGACGAGGTGCTTCGCCAGTATTGCGTACACGCGCAAGAATCGCATCTGCTTCTTTTTGCGTAATCGGTGCCGGTTTTTCAGCCGTACCACCAATAAAACCTAAAACTTTTGGACATTCTTTAACAATGTGCCAAGTATCATCGTTCATTTCCATTTCGACTAGGACATAGCCAGGAAAGAACTTACGCTCTGATTTACGCTTCTTGCCATCCTTCATTTCTACCACTTCTTCGGTAGGAACAAGGACTTCACCAAAGCTATCGGCAACAGCGCTACGCTGGATTCGATCATTAAGCGAACGCATCACTTGTTTTTCATAACCTGAATAGGCATGAATAATGTACCAACGTTTCATAGCTCTCTTACCCGATAATAAACTTCATTAACCAGCCTAAAATATAGTCAAAACACCACAATAAGATGGATGCAATTACGACTACAACAAGAACTTGCCAAGATGTGGACATCGTCTCTTGCTTGGTAGGCCAGGTCACTCGACGCAACTCAATTCGTGCATCTTTCAGCAGACGAATAAAGCCTTTGCCTTGATGGGTGGCGTATAATAAACCGAATGCTGCAACGATACAAGCCAAAATCACCCCAACGCGCACCCAAATATCATTCGCAGGTGCCCAGTACGCTGGTAAATATTGGTTTACCATCATTGCACCAACCAATAAAATCAAGGCGATAACCCATAGAACCATGTCTAATGGAGAACCAGAACTTACATCTACTGCAGGATTATTTCTTTGAGGAATTGCCGCTTCGCCTAATGCGTCGCGTGATTTTTCATTCGACATTTTTGTACTCGTCGTAGGTTTCGCGACTTATTATATGACCAATTTTGCCGACATCAAGCGTCTTTTTAGAAACTTGGCAGGTCAGGAGGGACTCGAACCCCCAACATTCGGTTTTGGAGACCGACGCTCTACCAATTGAACTACTGACCTGCAAAACAACAAGTTGGAGCCTAAGCTCCAACCTGCTTGTCTTATTCTATGATTATGCAGTTACTTTAGCAACTACACCAGCACCCACTGTACGACCGCCTTCACGGATCGCAAAACGTAGACCTGGGTCCATTGCGATCGGGTGGATTAGCTCTACTGACATCTCAACGTTGTCACCAGGCATAACCATTTCCACGCCTTCTTTAAGCGCGATCGCACCAGTTACGTCCGTAGTACGGAAGTAGAACTGTGGACGGTAACCGTTAAGGAATGGAGTGTGACGACCACCTTCTTCTTTAGAAAGTACGTATACTTCCGCATCGAATTTAGTGTGTGGCTTGATCGCACCTGGTTTAGTCAATACTTGACCACGTTGTACGTCTTCACGCTTAGTACCACGAAGAAGAACACCACAGTTCTCGCCCGCACGACCTTCGTCAAGAAGTTTACGGAACATTTCTACGCCAGTTACTGTAGTAGTTTGAGTATCACGGATACCAACGATTTCTACAGACTCACCTACTTTAACGATACCAGTCTCTACACGGCCAGTTACTACTGTACCACGACCAGAGATTGAGAATACGTCTTCAATTGGCATAAGGAATGGAAGGTCAATTGCACGCTCTGGCTCTGGAATGTAAGAGTCAAGTGCTTCAACAAGCGCAACTACCGCTGGCTCGCCGTATTGGCTGTCATCACCGTTAAGCGCAAGAAGAGCAGAACCACGGATCACTGGAGTGTCATCACCCGGGAAGTCGTAAGTAGAAAGAAGTTCACGAACTTCCATTTCAACTAGTTCAAGAAGCTCTTCGTCGTCTACAAGGTCGCATTTGTTCAAGAATACAACGATGTAAGGTACACCTACCTGACGAGAAAGCAGGATGTGTTCACGAGTCTGTGGCATAGGACCATCAGTCGCAGCACATACAAGGATCGCACCATCCATCTGAGCAGCACCAGTAATCATGTTTTTAACATAATCGGCGTGGCCCGGGCAGTCTACGTGAGCGTAGTGACGAGTTGGAGAATCGTATTCTACGTGTGAAGTATTAATTGTAATACCACGTGCTTTTTCTTCTGGTGCAGAGTCGATTGCAGCGTAGTCTTTCGCTTCGCCACCGAATTTCTTCGCACATACAGTTGCAATTGCAGCTGTTAAAGTTGTTTTACCATGGTCAACGTGACCAATTGTGCCCACGTTAACGTGTGGCTTATTACGTTCAAACTTAGCCTTAGCCATGTTAATCTTCCTCGTTTACGTCGAACACAATTCTGAGTAAAACCCAGCTCCGACATATCGTTTAAAAAAACCGAACACCAAATACTTGAAAAGCAGACTAAATAGCCTGCTTTTGGAATTTCTTTGCAACAAAGTTGCTAAACTGTAATCTGGAGCTCTTATCGAGATTTGAACTCGAGACCTCTCCCTTACCAAGGGAGTGCTCTACCACTGAGCTATAAGAGCAAATATTAGTACTTCAATGGAGCGGGAGACGAGGGTCGAACTCGCGACATGTAGCTTGGAAGGCTACCGCTCTACCAACTGAGCTACTCCCGCACGATGTTGGTACAAACCACTTATTGAAGTCTTAAAATTGGTGGTGAGGGAAGGATTCGAACCTTCGAAACTTTCGTAGCGGAGTTACAGTCCGCCCCCTTTGACCGCTCGGGAACCTCACCATTTTTTACACTTACATCAGTGCTGTTCTTTACTTCACACTACCAAACTTCTAAGATGGTGCCGGCACACGGATTCGAACTGTGGACCTACTGATTACAAGTCAGTTGCTCTACCAACTGAGCTATGCCGGCGTTTCTTAGTGTTTCGTACGTTTCGTATCGGAACGGTGTGCAGTTTAGCAAAACTCAGAATCCTTGCAAGTGTTTTTTTCAAAAAAAACGTCAAAAACTCATAAAATCAAACCATTTGATGATAATTCAACCGCTTTGATCACTGCGCGAGCTTTTATTTGGGTTTCATTCCACTCAGATTCAGGATTGGAGTCGGCAACCAGCCCTGCTCCAGCCTGAACATAGACCTTATTTTCGCGAATGACACAGGTACGAATCGCAATCGACATGTCCATTTCGCCATGCCAGCCTAAATAACCGACAGCCCCACCAAAAATTCCACGTTTTACCGGCTCTACTTCGTCAATAATTTCCATGGCACGAATTTTTGGCGCACCTGAAAGTGTGCCGGCAGGGAAAGTTGCCTTAAAAACATCCAGGGCATCAACATCATCACGTACTTCACCCTGCACATTGGAGACAATATGCATCACATGCGAATAACGTTCGATCACCATTTGATCAGTCACCTGCACTTTGCCAATTTTTGCGATACGCCCTACATCATTACGTCCCAAGTCAATCAGCATGACATGTTCGGCAATTTCTTTTTCATCGGATAATAGGTCTTCCTCAAGCGCCAGATCCTCTTCTTTGGTTTTACCGCGTGGGCGTGTTCCCGCAAGCGGTCGTACGGTAGCAATACCATTTTCCAGACGGGACAGAATTTCAGGAGAAGAGCCGACAATATGGAATGGCGTATTGTTTTCCAAGGTCTGCCCTTGCACAAGAAACAAATACGGCGATGGATTGAGATGACGCAGCGCACGATACACCTGTAGCGGGTCTCCATCGAAGTCAGACACCATCCGGTGCCCGGGTACGACCTGCATTACATCGCCAGCACGAATATACTCTTTGACTTTTTCTACCGAGGCAATGAAGTTGTCATGTCCGGTGAAGGACTCGAAATGTGGCGGCGTATGTTTTTCAGCTTTAAGACTGATGGGCGTGGCCAGAATATTTTCTAATTCATTTAATTGTTCATGTGCTTTTTCATAAGCAACTGGATCAGTTGCATCGGCATGTACAATCAAGAATAAAGTATCTTTCAGGTTATCAAAGACAATCACTGTTTTAGACAACATCATCCAGATATCTGGCAAGCCGACCGGATCCGCTTCCGGCACATTTTTTAATTTCGGTTCGATATAACGCACCGCGTCATAACCAAAGTAACCGACTAATCCACCAGTAAAACTCGGTAGGTCCGGCAATTCTGCCTGGGTTGGCACCTTAAATTGCGCCTGAAAGTCGCGAATATATTGAAATGGGTCCGCACAGTGCTGCTTTTCAATCGAAGCATCTGCGTGCTGTACCGTCAGCTCGCCTGCATTGCAGGAAAATACCGTGGATTCACCTAGTCCAATAATCGAATAGCGTGCCCAGTTCTCACCACCTTCTACAGACTCGAATAAATAAGCCTGCTGATGCTGTTTAAGCCGAGCAAAAATAGAAAGTGGTGTATCGGTATCCGCCAGGCGCTGACGATAAACAGGAATGAGGTTATAGCCTTGCGCAGCAAGTTCTTGGAATTGTGCTTGAGTGGTCATGCGGTTTTTCTCTTTAAATTAGGGTTACTCAGTATGTAAATAGAATTGAACTGAGCGACGCCATCGAAAAACCTTACAACTATTCATTTTCGTTCCTTAGTACGCGTATTAGGTAAGTAATTCTCTAAGATCATCCACAATCTGCTGCGGCTGACAATCTGCAATATTTTCACCATGATTATAGCCATAGCTGACCACAACACAATCAATCCCGGCGCGGCGTGCGGCTTCGACATCATTGGAAGAGTCACCAATGAGCAAGACCTGTTCTTTGCTCACCTTATAATGTTCGACACAATGCAGCAACTGGCGCGGATGCGGTTTACGCTCAGTAAAACGGTCGCCACCAATGGTATCGGCAAAATAATGAGCCATATCCAAGGTATCTAGAATACTGCGGGCAGGAAGTTCAGGCTTATTGGTCACACAAATCAGGGTTTTACCTTGAGCTTTTGCCCAGTCCAGAAATTTCAGGATTCCCGGAAAAGGAACGGTATCGACGCAGGGATCGACATTATAGATATCCAGAAAAGTCGTTAAGAGTTCCTGATGCTGTGCCGGTGTGACTTCACCCACCAGATGCTGGAGTACACTTTCACAGAATATCGACGTGCCCTTACCTATCCAGGTCCGTACCTGCTCTTCAGTTACCAGAGGCAATTGCAGCACATTCAGGCTCATATTCATGGCGCGATACAGATCATGTGCTGAATCCACCAAGGTACCATCCAGATCAAACAAGATCAGTTCACGCTTTTCTAATTGTGCAATAGACATCCCGACCCTCTTTTATAATGTGCGCAGCCACAAAAAAGGCATGCGCTATGCATGCCTTGATTGTAACCAATCATCAGCTTATTTGAACAACAACCAAGCCATAATTGCCAAAATAATCAGCACAATCACTGAAATCAAACCTACAGATACATTTTTCTGGGTTTCTTTTTCCTGTTCTACACGTGATACAGGCTGCTCAACCGGAATTGGGGTAGGCTCTGGTTTTACCGCATTAATGTCCACGCCTTCCGGAATAGGTGCCGGTTTTGGAATACCGACATTGGTTGGCATGCCATCACGGGTTAATTGTACCGTAGCATCACGATGTTTCAGTTCCGGCATTCCCTGATCATTCATTTGCTGTGCAGGTGTAGGCTCAGCGACTTCGACCTGTTCCACGACTTTTTCTGCCGTTGCTTCAATTTCTGCTGGAACCTCTACTGCAGCCGCAGGCGCCATTACTGAAAATTTCAAGCTGGCAAACTGAACAATGTCATCCTGCTTTAATAAGGTTTCTTGCGCAATCTGCACATCATTGACGAAAGTGCCATTCGATGAACCCAAATCCTGCACCCAGAGCGCATCATCCTTTAGTAAAAATGCCGCATGTTTACGGGAGATTTCCGCAGCCTGTAACACGATATCTGCCGCCTGATGACGCCCCACCAGCATGTCACGGTCAATGCTAATTTCCTGTCCTGTTAAGTCGCCTGTAATCGCGTGTATTTTCCAAGTCATGAAAGTTACTTCTCTGTTCTCTTTGACATTATCATAACATGCTGTCTGCAAATGCGAATGACTTAGCTTTTGGGTCTAAGTGTGGTTGTTGTAACGGTATTTTTACTTTTTTCTACCTGTTGGACGGGTTCTACCACTTGTCGCTGAATCACTGGTTCTATCGCTACCGGCGTAACAACTACATTGGCTGGCTGCGCCTGAACGGGTGCGGTCGGCACAGTTTGATAAGTCGAGTTTTGCAATGGCGTTCTGGATACTGGAATTCGCTGTTGATACACATCTTCAACACTTTCTGGCAGCTTGGCAAAGTTCCCGTCCGAATCGAGTGCGAGTTGCAGACTATATAGCTGACTATAGCGTTGTTGGGTCAGTTTACGCACTGCATTTTTATCGCCTACAATGGTTGGATGGATAAAAATCAGCAGGTTACGCTTCTGATTGGACTTACCTTCTGAACGGAATAAACGTCCCAAGCCTGGAATCGCACCCAGACCAGGTACAGCCTGACGCCCATAACTGGTGTTATCTGAGATCAAACCACCAAGGACAATGGTTTGTCCATGTTCGGCCAGAATTGAGGTTTTGATCGCTCGCTTGCTGGTGACCAGATCCTGTGCCTGCCCTTTACTGGCCTTGACATCAGAAACTTCCTGTTCCACTTCCAGGCGTACCGTACCATCTTCGCCAATATGCGGGACCACCTTTAAAGTGACCCCGACATCCTTGCGTTCAATGGTGGTATAGGGATTAGCAACTCCAGCAGCACCTGTAGACACTGAGCCTGTCACAAAAGGTACGTTTTCACCCACCACAATATAAGCTTCTTCATTATCCATGGTCACAATCGACGGCGTAGACAACAGGTTGGATTTAGTGGTTTCTTTGAGTGCCTGAATCATCGCACCATACAGACGACGGGAACCATCACTGCCTTCACGATAATCACCGAGTACCAGTGAACTGCCCGCGCCCACGGCACTTGCAGCACCTGCACCACCACCGGTGAGATAACCGGCCGCAATATTTTTCAGACTAGTCCCAAAATTATCGAAGTTCACCAGCCCAATCCCACTGCTGATATCACCCAAGGCCCATTGCACACCGAGTTGATCCGCATCGGTTCCTTCCACTTCAATAATCGCGGCTTCGATCAGCACCTGTTGACGACGGATATCCAGCTGGTCAATTGCTGATTCAATTTCTCGCATCAGTTGTGGATCCGCTTTCACCACCAGAGAATTTTGCGTGGTATCGGCAATAATACTGACGCCATTACCATTAAAACTGGTAATTCCGCCCTGCTCATTATTCATGCCGGTATTCAGCTGAATGCCTGAAGAGGTGTTGCTACTCGAACCCGTACTGGTATTGTTGTTATTTAAATTGCTGCTGGAACTGAGTGAAGACGAGGTCGAGGTTGTGCTACCTGAATTTGAATTACTACTGTTCACCGCCTGCCCGCTCACCAGCCCCTGCAAGATTTCCGCAAGATTTTTGGCACTGGCATATTTCAGACGAAAAACTTTTAAACCGCCCAAACGATCCGCAGCCGGCACATCCAGAGTTTCGATCACTTGACGCACCCGTTTGCGCGTCGTGGGATCACCTTTGATGATGATCCGGTTGGTACGAGTATCTGCAATCACCCGCACCCGTGAACCGCGGACATCTTTAGCTCCACCGGTGGCAGTCATGGACTCGATCAGTCCAATCATTTCTTCGGCCTGACTGGATTGTAAACTGACCGCTTCAATATCATTTTGACCGGTGCCATCCAGATTACGAATAATGGTTTCCAGCTGGTAAATATTGCTGGCACGATCCGACACAATTAAGGCATTCGTACCCGGCACCGCCGCCAAATGGGCAAACTGCGGCATTAAAGGACGTAATGCAGGAATCAAGTCATTCGGATTGGTATTTTCCAGCCACAACACTCGGGTCACAATCTGGTCACCACTGGCACGGCTTCTGGCATCATAGGGAATGCCTGAGCTTTTGACATTGCTGTCCGGAACCAGCTTGATGGTGTTACCCGAAGGAATCGCCACCACACCATTGACATTCAGTACGCCTAAAAACAGGTCATAGACTTCATTTTTATTCAGGGCTTTATTGGAGATGACCGTCACGTTGCCACGTACCCGCGGATCGACTGCGAAGTTTTTGCCGGTAATATCGGCCACTTCATTAATGAATGCAGTTAAGTCAGCATCTCGAAGGTTGATTTTCCAGGTTTGTGCATAACTCGCCGTACTGACCATAGCCATTAACGGTGCGGCCACACAGAATGCCCATGCTGATCGATTATTATTAAATAAAGCCATAAACTTTCGTGTTTCCTAACCCTATGCGTGATGACACATCACTTCAAATCTTGTTGTATGGTCATCACCTGATCACCACGTTTTATTTCGAGTTTGACCTGACCTTCACGTCGGGCCTGTTCCAGTAATTGTGCTTCGGTCTGTCCCTGGCTCAGCGTCTGGCCATTTAAAGACAAAATCCGGTCGCCCGGTCTTAAACCCAGGCGATTACGCAGTGCAGCCGGCGTCCGTGAAGTCACTTCATAACTACCGTCTGCTGCACTAACCCCCATATTCTGTAAATACTGGTCCTTGTTTTCCTGCATCTGCTGGATGGCCCGACCAATTTCATTCTGTGGCGAAGGCTGCTCAGGCATACCACTGTTAGAAGGCATAGCAGGCATTGAACTTGAAGATGCGGATGTTTCCGGCACAATCGGCTGATTCAAGCCATTTTCCAGACCTTTGAATAAGACTTCTTGAGTAGCACCTGTGGATCGACGTAAAATAACCCGATCCCAATACACTTCAGCCAACTCAAAACCGCTATTGGCCAGCATTTCCCCGACACGGTAACGATCGACCTGATCATTAATTTTCAGTACTGCAGAAGAGTTATAACTTGGACTGGCAACCACCACCCCTTGTAAAATGATATTGGCCGTTTCAACCACACCCGCAGACTGCCCCACTTCCTGAAACAGCGAAAATGCACTGATATTCGGAATTTGTGCCTGTTGCGAACCCAGTTCAACCCGATCCAGCTGCATGGCTTGTGGTGGAGCAATCAGCAACCAGAACAAAGCCGCCAGCTTCCAGCATAGATACAGGATGAGCAGTAACAAAACCACAGGTGCAGCACGATTGATCTGTTTCAGTTCAATATTTTTTAAATCATTCAGAGAAACTGCCATCAGTTCAAGCCTCCCATTAAGGGTTGGCGGGTACTGATCACATAGGTATCTAATCCGGCTTTACCTTCATAAGAAGGCGCATTCATTAAAAAGCGCTGGGTGAGCTGGATATCTAGCATCAGACTCGGATCAAGCTTGATATTCAGCATACGTTGATCGCGACTATCCCGAACATCAACTAACAGCTGTCCGCTTTCATCTGCGAGTTTTCCAGTCATGGCAGGTACATTCATGCGTTCCTGACGCTGAGCAAAGGTATAAATCAGCTCACCACCCGTCCATTGCATTTGCCCGGCCACCTGACTGAAGCCCTGTTCTTTTTTATATTTAAAATCCAGATCTTTAAACTGAATCGCAGTACTCGGCCATTGCCAGTCTGCAAGTTTTTTTAGAGTTTCAGGCGCGACCTGCCCTTCAAGATTTTTGAAAATCAAAGACTTATTCAGACCATAAGCCATGATCCCGGAAAGCTGGGTATTGCCACTATGCAAATCCACATGTGCTCCAACTCGCAGCAACAGCAAATCCAGCGGCCGCACTTTCCAGTTCAGACTGCCCCGAAGATTGCCTTTTTTCCAGTCCGCACTTCCCTGCCAGATATTTCCGTTTACATTATGCAAAGTCTGGTTATTTTTATAAAATTTCGAAATTAACCAGGCTGCTGGCACTTGTAATACGACAAAAATAAAAAATGCAACAAGAGCAAGGATCAACCATCTTAAAGTTTTCGGTTTACTGCTCATCCCCACCACGACCAATCGCTCAAGTCCAAATCCCCATTTATAATTTTTCCCTTATACCCACACATTATGCACACTTTTCTGTCAACGCCAATTCATAGATATAAAAAAACCAAGCAGGTATGCTTGGTTTAATGATCATAGACTGTCTGTATGACAGCCTAATGACCAGATCAAATGAAGGCTTAGATCAGGAAATCGTCCAGCTTTGCGCCTTTTTCCAATTCAGCCACCAACCAGCGCGGCTGTTTACCACGGCCAGTCCAGGTATCGTCCGGATTGCTTTTGCTACGGTAACGCGGCTCAACCGACTTACGTGATGATTTCTTACGCTTAGACGCACCAAATTCAAGTAACTGTTCAACCGTCATACCAACTTTCTCAGCAACTGCCAAGATTTGCTGATAAGCGTCTTCAATTTCTTGATCTTTTTTTGAAGCAATCAGCGATTCTGCTTCTGCTTGTAAACGTTTTAACTCTTCTACTGATAAATGCGTAATATCTGGCATAATGCTCTCCGAAAAATAATATTATTCATTTTATTAAATAATAGCCCCATCATATTTATATTAAATAAAACATTCAATATAAAACCTTAAAGCAATAACAATAAAGTTTAAAAAAAATTACAAAATAAAATGCTTCATTCATTTTTAAATTTCATGTTGAACGCTTAATTCAAGTGCTTTGATTTTTTCGCGAATATGTTCCGGAATTTCTGTTTTCTGCATGGTCTTTTTATCGACACAGACAATAGACCTCTTGCGAAAGTATAGTTTTATCTAATTTTTGAATTGGCTAAAACCTCATAAAATATAGCTTTCGACTGCTTAAAATTTGACTAACGCAAGAAGTATATTAACTGCTTCTGAAGTAGCAACAATACTTTGCTGTTTTTCACTCCATAATACATATTGCATTCTAACTGCACTATTACGGATTTCTTCAATACGTGCTGCCACTTTTAAATGATCAGGAAAAACCACGGGTTTTAAATAACGGCACTGATTGGATGCCACTACGGTAGATACCGATTCAGTGAGAATTTCTAATTGGGTTAAATAAGCTAGACGTGCACTTTCGACATAACGGTAATACATGGCATTATTGACATGTCCAAAGGCATCCATATCGCCCCATGCAACTCTTTGTTCATAAATAACTGGATATTGTTTTAATTCTGACATCATTATTCTCAAGTCTTAATTTCTATAAAGTTTACATTCGATTCAAATACTGCATTTAACTGCTGTAGCAAGTCCTCCCGATCTTGTAAGGCAGCTTTAATTCTTAAATAACTCATCCGGATATCATCCGGATATAAGTCGAGCAATTGCTGAGCTTGATCTGTATAGCCTGTAGCTTGCAACACATGCCATTTCGCAAAGCTTAAAATCGGTAATGCCGGATATTTGGCTTCCCAGTGCGAAATCTGTTGTGCAATCGCATCATAATCTGGATTTTGCCGCAATAACTGTTGCTGGAACCACAAATAAAATACATCCTGATTAAATTGCTGTTCCATTAAATGAATCGCAAGCACTTCATGCTCGGCACTCATTTCTGGCATTCTAAATAATAATTTCAACCATAATAATTTGACCGAATATTCACGATCAAATATCTGAGGTTTTAAATCTAAATAACGTTGCTGTAAATAAAATAAATCGTCCTGTGTGGCTTGGTCATAGGCCAGTAATAATTGTTCCAGCCATGATTTTTTTACTTCTTGGTCTAAATGCCCATATTGAGTCGAGCGTAAATATAACCAGGGAAACTGCATGGCAAATACCCCCCACAATGCGACAAGGCGCTGCTCATAGGCTGTTTTAACCTGTATTAACCAAGGTGATAATTCATGCTGATTTAAAAACTCTAAATGGGTAAGTGCTTGTTCACCTTGCTGTTGTGATAAATAAATTTCAATCCGCTGTAATTCTGCCAATTCAAATGCCATGGGATTGGATTGGTTTAAAGCAGTTAATGCATGAGTATATTGTTGTTGCCCCCAAGATAAACGTGCATCAATAATATGTTTAAGTAAACCCGACTTGGTGAAAGACTGCTGAATAAAATCCCGCTGATCCTGAGCAGCGTTTAATAACCAGATGACTGCCAATTGTTCATAAGGATGTAAGCGGGAAAAACTAAAGACTGTTTCAGTTTTACGCTGTTCACGACTGCGATACTGCTTGATGGCATACCAGATGCAATGCATCAAAAAACTTACGCTCACTAAAGATGTAGCCAAAAACCAGAGGGTGGTTTGTAACTGCCACTCGCGCCAATACAGATAGACATAGCCAGCCCCATGTCCATAACTCAGGATACTCAGCCCCGCAATGCCAATTAGGCAGACAAATAAATAGGCCAGCAGAATCTGTTTCATAAGCAATTAGCCTACTAGGGTGCGTGTATTTAATAATGGAATCGGAGTAATCGGGGTAGCCTTGATTTGATTCAATTGCTGAATCCATTTCCGGCTCTGCGCATCTGGTAATTGTTCTAGGATTTCAATCACGGCATTCAGTGCTTGCTGAAAAGCGACAGATTGGTCTTTTTGCAAGGTATTTTGTGCGATGAGCAAGCGCAACTGGGCCTCTTTCAGTACCAGATGCCGTTGCATCAAGACTGTGCTTGGCTGATCTGCGGATTCAACCTGAATCCAGCGCTGCCAGAAAGAGCGTTGAGTTTCTGGACGCTGACGATGTGGCGTCTGAATTTCTTTTTCAATTTCAGCATCTATCTGCATCAGGAGTTCTTTTACTTTATTTTGCTGCACTAATCGGCTGTTCACGAATTTTTTCAGCATGTCCTGATCTTTTGCAATCACTTGCTGCAAACTACTGACCAAGGCAGGCGCTAAAACATAATCATCCAGCTCATTGGATAACTGATTTAGTTTCTCTATTGCAGTGGCGTATTGTTGCTGTTGCAGTGCAAATTCGATCAGATCCAGATGTTGCTGTACTAAGGCAATATCATTCTGCATTTCAGCCGTTATCGGCTCCCCTGCTGATGCTTTTGCTGCAGTGACTCCAGTCTTTTCCTGCTGAGCAGAAATCTGACGCTTTAATGCCACGAACTGATCATTAAGCATGGCATTTTGCTGCTGTAACTGATTGAGGCTCTGATTAAGTTCAGTCTGTGCTGTATTCAAAACATGGAGGTCATAGCTGAGCTTGACCAGCCACGACAAACTTAAGATGAACAATACAATGAATAGTTTCTTCATGCGTTCCCTAATATCAGCCCCATTTTCTGCAAGATCGTGTTTGCGTCTAAATCATCGATTTCTACGAATTGAAAACTTGCCTGATGCTGCTGTTGATATGCCCCAAGAATAGTGGCCAAACGTGGCCCCAAAACCAAATAACAGACGTGCTGCATGAACTCTGCATCATCCTGCATAAGTGCCAGCCAGTTTAACCAGCTTGCTTCACTGGTGATCAGAACTGCAAAACGCTGCTGCGTCTTAAGCAGCCCCAGGTTCTTTGCCAAAATCGTTGCTGTCGTTTCAGGACATTGCCGCCGGTACAAAATAAAGTTTAAAACTTTAATATTGCTGGCACGTAAATGATCCATCATAAATTGACGACCCCCCTCTCCGCGCCAGAAGGCTACACCTGAACCAGAAGCCAGTTGCTTCAACACAGGCAATTGCAGCATGCCTTCCGAGGTTTCGACCTCAGGCACATGACTATGAATGCCGTAGCTCGCCAATGCCTGTTCAGTGGCTTTTCCTACTGCCACCCAATGTACCTGCGCCAAGGCCGAGAGCGCGACTCCCGCCTGTTGTAAATATTGCATGCCAATCTGGGCGGCCGTCGGACTGACCACCACAATAATCTGTGCCTGCTCCAGCTGCTGATACAAACTCGACAGCTCATCGGAATAAGGCATGGCATGCAGTTCGAGCAAAGGCAATTCCAGAACAGACACTTGCGCTGTCTGTAACTGCTCGGTCAAGCCTGCAGCACGGTCACTGGGGCGGGTATTAATCAATAACATCAGTTTGAATAGAGTGCTTTCAGCAACTCGCCAGCACCTTGATCAAGCAAGTCTTTTGCCAGCTTCACACCCAATTGCTCTGCATCTGCCGTTTTTCCAGTGTGCTGTGCCCGGAGCAAAACCGTTCCATCAACACTGCCGACACGACCTTCGATTGAAATCACACTCTCTTTGAGCGTGGCATAACCGGCAATCGGCACCTGACAACCGCCTTCCAGATAGGCATTAAAGGCACGTTCGGCACGTACGCAAGCATCTGTATCTGCATGCAGGAGTGGCTGAATCAAGTCCAGCACCGTCTGATCATGAGTACGGCATTCTAAGCCCAATGCACCTTGACCCACGGCCGGCAGACTGACTTCAGGCGTTAAAGTATGACGAATACGTTCTGCCAGACCCAAGCGTTTTAAACCGGCACTGGCCAGAATAATCGCATCATACTGGCCTGCATCCAGTTTGGACAAACGTGTGCCGACATTACCGCGTAAATCGATAATGTCCAGATCCGGACGCTGTTTTAAAATCTGGGTTTTACGGCGCAAGCTTGAGGTTCCGACTTTGGCGCCTTGTGGTAATTCCTCAAACCTAGCATAAGTATTCGACACAAAGGCATCCAGTGGATCTTCACGTTCACAGATCACTGCCAGACTCAGACCTTCAGGCAAGGCCATCGGGACATCTTTCATGGAATGCACAGCCAGATCTGCACGACCATCCAGTAAAGCGGCTTCTAATTCTTTTACAAACAGTCCTTTTCCACCAATTTTAGCCAGTGGCGTATCGAGAATTTTATCCCCCTGTGTAACAAAAGTGACTAACTCGACCTGCAAACCAGCGTGCAAATCTTGTAGGCGCGCACGGATATGTTCCGCTTGCCAAAGCGCAAGTGGACTTTGTCGAGTTGCAATTTTTAGGGTCTTCATAAATTTCAATAACAGTAAATGAGAACAATAGTCTAAACTTAACCTGCTCACTTGAAAATGCAAGTGAATTTATACAAGTTTCAACTGAATGCTCTCATTCATCCCCTGCTAAAGCTTTTGAATCCGATCTCGTAAAAACGGTAAATGTCGCCGACTGACCGCCAAACGGTCGTCCAGCTCACGACAACGTACCTGATACTGACCTGAACTTACCACTTCCAGACCATCCAGATAATGCACCGAGATCAAGGCATTACGATGAATCCGGATAAACTGGTTCCCAAACTCCTGCTCTAACTCCTTTAAGGTTTCATCAATCAATACACTGCCGTTTTTATGACGCACAGTGACATATTTCTGATCCGCCAGAAAATAATAGATATTTTCAACTGGCACCAATTCGACACCACGATAGGTCTTTGCCGCAATCTGCTGGCGGCTGATATTGATTTCGTCCATATTTTCTTTTTGTTTTAGTTGGCTCATTTGAGCTTGGGTAAGTTTAGTTAAGTGCTCTAAAACCTGTGCCAATTCCTGTTGCATCACCGGTTTAAGTAAGTAGCCTTCGGCATTTGATTTAAATGCATCCAGCGCATGTTGGTCATAGGCCGTACAAAAGACAATGGCCGGCATTGGATCCAGTTGACGCAAATGTTGCGCACAAGCCAGTCCGTTCATTTCAGGCATTTGAATATCTAATAGGATGACATCGGGTTCGTATTGGTGAGCCAGATCAATCGCTTGACGGCCATGGCTTGCTGTCGCCAACACATCATGCCCCAGTTGAGAGACCAAACGTGATAAACGCTCGACGGCCAAAGGCTCATCATCACAAATCAGGATGTCCATTTCTCCTCCTTACCCAGTTAACATCATCAGATGAATGATAAAGCTAACTGCGATTTCTTTGATTTATTTTTATTTATATTGATATCGCACTACCGTCGTAAACATCTCTTCGCCGGCAAAGGTTTGAAAAGTCACACTGGGTCCATAATAAGCTTGCAGACGCTGTCTGACATTTTCTATTGCAATACCATGTCCCTTTTTTAAAGTTTTATTATCCTGTGCATAAGGGTTCGTTATGATGATATTAATTTGATTTTGCAATATTTCAACCAATATGCTTATGGTACTCTTTGTAAGAATTTTTTCAACTCCATGGAAAATACTATTTTCTAACAAGGGTTGTAAAGTTAATAATGGAATTTGAACTTGTGAGTATAAGTCTTTGTTTTCTAACTTCCATTCGACCTGCAAACGCTCACCTAGACGGATCTGCTCAATCTCCAGATAACGCTGGCACAGATCAATTTTCTCCTGCAGGCTGACCAGTTTTAATTCCTGAAAACTGGCACGAAATAACCGTGACAAATTCAGCAGCATGTGCTCGGCTTTATCCGGATTGATACTGATCAGGCTGATCACACTGTTCATGCTGTTAAACAAAAAATGCGGCTGAATCCGTGCCTGCATGGCCTGAATCCTAGCATTCAACTCACTATGCTGCTGCTCCCATTGCTCACGCAAATAAAGATAGCGAAAACAGAAAGTTCCCAGCAAAATTCCCAGACTTAAATGGAGTCCGACCCGATCCAGCGCAATCGCCAGGTTTAAATCCTGAAAATTAAAATTCTGTCCAAAATATATCAAGATATTCAGGTTCACCGTAGTGAGCAGTACAATTGCCTGTAACAGCAGAAATCCAGAAATCAAAGCCAGTTTAATGCCCATACGCTGAAAGGCCTGATGGAACAGCTCGACCAATGCTGCAAAACATAACAGTACCCAGTTGATATACAGCATATATTGCAGCAGGCGCATCCCATTTAAAGCCTGCCAGGATTGTGCTTCTGCAAGCGCTAGAATCATGGCCAGAATATTGCCGCCAGCAAACAGTTCCAGCAAATAGCGTGAATTGCCGATCTGGCTAAAAAAATAGGAATTTTGCGTTTGTTCGTTCATCGATGCGAAAGATTGAGCAGATGTGACTTCGGCAATAGGCTTTGAATTTGTTATACTCTTTTTCGTTCTACTGCTTTTAATCTGATTGAGCCGACATGACCACATCTTCTAATTCCTCTAATCCATCACACGCCCAGACTTCGGGTATGTGGGGCGGTCGTTTCTCTGAAGCGACTGATGCTTTTGTTGCTGAATTTACAGCATCTGTTCAATTTGACCAACGTTTTTATAAACAAGATATTGCAGGCTCGATTGCCCATGCAACCATGCTGGCAAAAGTGGGCGTACTGACCGCGCAAGAACGCGATGACATTATCGAAGGTCTGACAGCGATTCAAGCCGATATTGAGGCAGGCAACTTTGAATGGCGCATTGATTTAGAAGATGTTCACATGAACATTGAGTCACGCCTGACTCAGCGTATCGGCATTACTGGCAAGAAACTGCATACCGGTCGTAGCCGTAATGACCAGGTGGCGACAGATATCCGTCTTTATGTGCGCGATGAAATCGATGGCATCTTGGAATTACTGAAAAAATTACAAAAAGGTATTTTAAGCCTAGCGGCTAAAAACACCGACACCATCATGCCAGGCTTTACCCACTTGCAAACTGCACAGCCAGTGACTTTTGGTCACCATTTGATGGCTTGGTTTGAAATGCTGGTCCGCGATTCAGAACGTCTGATTGATTGCCGTAAGCGTGTCAACCGTATGCCACTGGGTTCTGCTGCACTTGCGGGAACGACTTACCCGATTGAGCGTGCCTATACCGCTGAACTGTTAGGTTTTGAAGCCGTTGCTGAAAACTCTTTAGATGCAGTATCGGATCGTGACTTTGCAATTGAATTTAATGCCGCTGCATCTTTAATCATGATGCATTTATCACGTATGTCTGAAGAACTGATTCTATGGACGTCTGCGCAGTTTAAATTCGTGAATATTCCAGATCGCTTCTGTACTGGTTCATCCATCATGCCGCAGAAGAAAAATCCGGATGTACCTGAACTGGTACGTGGTAAAACTGGTCGTGTCTATGGTGACCTGATGAGCCTGCTGACTTTAATGAAGGGCCAGCCACTAGCCTATAACAAAGACAACCAAGAAGATAAAGAGCCATTGTTCGATGCAATTGATACCGTTCGCGGTTCACTCATGGCATTTGCCGACATGATTCCTGCACTGGTTCCAAACATTGCTGAAATGCGCGAAGCAGCACTACGTGGTTTCTCAACTGCGACTGACCTGGCTGATTACTTGGTGAAAAACGGCGTTGCATTCCGTGATGCGCACGAGATTGTAGGTAAAGCGGTTGCACTCGGTGTACAAGAATCTAAAGACCTGTCTGAATTGACACTCGAACAACTGCAACAGTTCTCTGACCTGATTCAAGCAGACGTATTTGAAAAAGCCTTAACCCTTGAAGCCTCGGTGAATGCCCGTAATCACATTGGTGGCACCGCGCCTGCTCAAGTGAAAGCAGCCATTGAGCGTGCACATGCGCGTTTGGAACAACTTTACGCATAATTTTGGAGTATGGATATGTCTCGACAAGTTTTTTGCCGTAAGTATCAGGCGGACATGGAAGGTTTAAACTTTGCTCCATTCCCGGGGCCAAAGGGTCAGGAATTGTTTGACACCGTGTCTAAACAGGCTTGGCAAGAATGGCTAAAACACCAGACTACGCTAATTAATGAAAAGCGTTTGAACGTGTTTGAAGCAGATGCGAAAAAGTTTCTTGAAGAACAGCGTGAAAAATTCTTTAACAATGATGCATCCCTAGAAAAAGCCGAAGGGCTGAAGCCTGAGTAAAAAAGAAAGCACTGCTTTTCTTTTTTACGTAAGACAAGGAGGAAGTCCGCGTAGACTTTAATCTAAAAGAATCTCCAACTTTGGAGATTCTTTTTTATGTGTTGTTCTAAACATTACTCAAGACCAGCTAAGCACGTAGTTTTGAATGTAAAGAGCTCCCCATACAGAAGCTTTTCACATTAAAGCCCTGCTTTTCTTTTGTTACACGAGACAAAGATGAAGTCCGCGTAGGCATAAATCTATCCCCTATCTCAAGGGATTTTTTGACTAAATCTAGCAAATCTTACTAACCAATATTTAGGGCACAAAAAACAGATTTTCACTTATCCTATTTCGTCTATCGAGTCAGTCACTATCCTGCTGAAAAACATTTAGATTTGTATCAAAATAATGGATTGTAAAAGCAATATACAGAGTATTCACAAAACACAACATTCTGCTACAAGAAGCCACATGATTAAAAAAAACTGTCTCTCTATAATGAGCCCTAAGAAGATGAGATATCTTTGAATAACTATAATAATAAGCAACAAATACCCCGATTTCATCCCAGTTCTTCCCCCAAAGACTGGGTATTTTTTTGCCTGCAATTTGCCGATTGGCTTGATAATTTAAGCGCATAAAAAAAGCCCCCTTTCAAGGAGCTTCTCTTTTCATTTCGATTAAGGCTGTTTCAGATATGGCCAAGCCGCTTTCAGATAAATGAACATCGACCATAAAGTGAGTACCACTGCGGTGTATAGCAAGGCATACGCCAGCATTTCTAGCGGTGGCCAGTTCAGCAGGAATACGGTGATAGCGATCATCTGAAAAGCGGTTTTGTATTTACCCACTGTTGAAACCGCAACATTGGTCCGCGCACCGAGTTCTGCCATCCATTCACGCAGGGCTGAAACGGTAATTTCACGCGAAATAATTACAATCGCAGCAAAAGCCATCGACATGGAAGGCTGCCATTGCACCAGTACAATCAGTGCAGCTGCGACCATCAATTTATCTGCAACTGGGTCGAGAAAACGTCCAAAAGCAGAAGTCTGGTTTAATGTACGTGCCAGATAGCCATCAAACCAGTCCGTTACTGCAGCCACCACAAAAATCGTGGTCAAAATAATATGCCGCGTCATGTCGGGGTTATGGGCATCAAAGCCCATGGCAGGCGGCCAGTAAGCCACCAATAAAAATACCGGAATAAGAGCGATACGCGCCAAGGTCAAGATATTTGGAATATTCAGGATACGACCTGTAGTCATAGACACCGCCAATTGTTCCCCTCATGTACGATGAAAATGCACACTTTTTTAGAGGTTTGATCCATCATTAATAGGCTTCACTTTATACGAATTGACTTGCAGTGTCACTAGGCAAACACCGTCACTGTTTGTCTTGCCATCGCAATCAGGCGATTTTCGGCATCCCAGAGATAGGCATGCTCCGTCGCATAACCATCCGTAGCATAGTCGGTAAATACTTTATATTTAAACCAATCATGCAATTGGTGTTGCACCGGATGCACATAGGTTACGGTCCAGGTCAGACTACTCGCAGGTGCCATGTTTTTAAACATCGGTAACACCCCGGGTGGCCAGATATCAAAGATAGCCATCAGATCGGCGACCAGAAATTCACGGTTGTGATGCTTTTCAGGATGAAACCGGCACCAGCCACCGAAGTCCGGACGAGGACTGGCACTACAAGGCAGATTGACATCCGCCCAGGCCACTTCGAAATGGTCATAACAGTCTGGCATACCATAGCCAACAGGAATCTGAAACAGCTGCTCTGGCGCAGCATAGTCGGGTGCCTGAACTTGTTGCTGTACCTGAATCTCTGAATCACGGGAAATACCGAAACTGGCAATCAGAATACTTTGCACCGCGTCGTCCTGCCATAAGCGCACTTCAATCGTGGTCACCGACTTGCCCTGCCGCAGGGTTTCGGCACTCAGTCGTACTTTGGCTTGCTGAATCGGGCCAACAAAGGTCACACTGCAACTGAGTAAATGCTTGGCCGGATCATTGATGTGAGTGACGGCTTTCTGCATCATCATCGCGGCAGCCAGACCGCCATACAGGGTACGGCCCTGTAACCATCCCTGTGGGAACTCTACCCATTCCTGTTCGGTAATTTGTGCATAAAGTGCATGCAAAGACATGTTGATCCCTCAGTAAGTCTTGATGCTCAGTATATTCGGCAAAATTCATCAGGTTGTGAATGTCCTGTGACCCATGCGTCAATACGCATTTTTGCCCTTGCATTCGAGCCCCAAGTTATTCATGCAACACTTTATAAATCATCCGTGCCATGACTGAACCCAGTCCCGGTACCAGTTGCAGATCTCGTTCTGAGGCTTTGAGTACGCCCTGAATCCCGCCAAAATGGGTCAGCAGGTCACGACGGCGTTTTGGTCCGAGCCCCGGAATAACTTCCAGCACTGATGAACCTCGTTTCTTGTCACGTTTGGCACGGTGCTTGGTAATCGCAAAGCGGTGCGCTTCATCACGCACCTGCTGAATTAGATGCAGTGCCTTATGATCCTCCGGTAATTGAATTTTACTGCCATCGGTAAAGTGCAGGGTTTCCAGACCGGGCTTACGTCCCTCACCTTTGGACACACCGACCATAAAGGCATCCAGTCCCAGTTCCTGCATGACTTCCATTGCCATGTGCAATTGCCCCTTGCCACCATCAATCAGCAGCAAGTCTGGCAACAGGGCTTTTTTATAACGACGGGTCAGCGCCTGACGCATGGCGGCATAGTCATCGCCCGCCTGAATATCATGAATGGAAAACTGGCGATAGTCGCGCTTGCGCGCGCCCCCACTATCAAAGACCACACAGGAAGCCACGGTATCTTCACCCATAGTATGCGAAATATCGAAGCACTCAATCCGATCTACAGGACGGCCGACCACCTGCTCCAACTGATGAAAACGCTCATTTAATTCTATATGATTGGCCAGCTTGCCCTGAATCGCGTGCTGTACATTCATCTGCGCCAGTTCCAGCCATTCGGCCCGGGTTTCGCGGACTTTGGACTTGATCTGGATTTTCTTGCCAAAATGCTGCGAGAGTGCTGCTTCCAGTTCTTTACGATCAGCCACTTCCAGATTAACAATCAGTTCAGCCGGAATTTCATCGGCCACCTGAAAATAAAAATTGGCAATAAAATCGGCCAGCATCTGCCCCAGGTCATCACTGAGCATATCTGGGAAATAACTTTTTCCACCCAGCATTTTGCCGTTGCGCACATGCATGATCTGCACACAGGTCACCCCGGCCTGATAGGCAATCGACAGGATATCGGCTTCGCCTTTGAGCTTATAGATCGCCTGCTGCGACTGTACGTCTCTTAACAATGCCATCCGGTCACGATAGAACACCGCTTTTTCAAATTCCAGCGCTTCAGCGGCCGCTTCCATTTTTGCGATCAGTTCCTGATTCAGCTCCTTGGTATCGCCCTGCAAAAATCGGATCGAGTTATCGACATCTGCCTTATAGTCTTCCGGAGAAATAAATCCGACACAGGGCGCAGAGCAGCGTTTGATCTGGTATTGCAGACATGGCCGGGTCCGGTTGGCAAAAAAACTGTTTTCACAGGAACGCACATTGAACAGTTTTTGTAGCACCACCAGAGTATCCCGGGCGGTATACGCACTCGGATAAGGTCCAAAAAACTTGCCCACCTGGTGCTTGCCCTTGCCGCGCCCACTGGCTAAACGCGGATAGGGTTTATCTGCCGAAACAAAAATATAGACATAAGATTTGTCATCACGCAGCATGATGTTATAGGGCGGATGATGCAGCTTGATCAGGTTCTGTTCCAGCAACAAGGCTTCAGTTTCAGAACGTACCACCAGGGTCTGGATATCATAAATCCGTGCCACCAAGGCCTGGGTTTTGGGATGATCCAGCGTTTTGACAAAATAGCTGGAGACCCGGTTTTTCAGGTTTTTGGCTTTACCCACATACAATAATTCACCGTCTTTGCCATACATCCGGTAGACCCCGGGCAGGCTGGTCATATTCGCCAGGATTTTTTCAATATGGGGGCGTGCGTTTTCGTTCACCTAAAGCCTATTTTTCACCTACAATCTGCAGATATATGTGATGATTGTTGCGTCATTTTCAAGCAAAAACACAAAATTCCCCTGAAGCTGCCACTTAATCTTAAAGTTCCTGTCGGGTTATCCCCCCAATCTATAATCCTCACGACATAAACTGATTGTTAAAAGCTATAAGTTTCAACCTTTAACTTTGTTATGCTCAAAAAGTCTAGTTTTGAGATGATTCGCATGATCCTGCAGCAATCGGGCATTCATATTGTTCAACCCTCCACCTCCACCCATCACCCGTCTGAATGTGCTCGCCTGATTGGTAAACCGCGTTTTCATTTCGAGCCGAGTAAGGTAATGCAACTGCTACGTGAACGGATTATTGGGCAGGATGCAGCCCTGAATGAAATTGAAAAAATGTTGCATGTGGTCAAGGCAGATTTTTCCAGTCCGGATCGCCCTTTGTCGGTTACCTTGATGCTGGGCCCTACTGGCGTCGGTAAAACAGAAACCGTGCGTCTGATTGCCGATGCGATCTATGGCCGCCCGGATGCCTTTTGCCGGATTGATATGAATACTCTGGCACAGGAACATTATGCGGCGGCTTTGACCGGCGCACCGCCCGGTTATGTGGGATCAAAGGAAGGTCACAGCCTGTTTGATGAAACTGCGATTGCCGGCAGTCATACCCGGCCCGGCATCATGCTGTTTGATGAGCTGGAAAAAGCCAGTAACGAAGTGATTCGCGGCTTGATGAACGTGCTGGATACTGGCCGGCTGACCTTGACAGCGGGCACTAAAACTATCGATTTTCGCAACTGCATGATCTTTATGACCAGCAATGTCGGGGCACAGGCGGCGCAGCAATATCTGGACAAACTCAGCTATCTGCCTGAGAAAATGCAGGCACTGTGTCTGAAGCGCGTTCCCACCCAGCGCATCATTGAAAAAGTCATGCAGCGTAAATTCGACCCTGAATTTCTGAACCGGATTGACCGCAGCCTGCATTATCAGGCGGTACAGCATGATGCCCTGCCACGTCTGGTCGAAATTGAACTGGATAAACTGAACAAGCGCTTGCAACATCAGCAACGCAGCGTGCATTTAAGCGCTTCAGCCAAAGCCTATTTCTATCAGGACCATGATATTCGTTACGGCGCCCGACATTTGGGCCGCAAGATGCGTACCGAACTGGAGCCGATTCTGGCGCTGTATTTTTTAAACCAGCCTGAGCAATTCAGTCTGCACCTGGACTGTTTCGATGGACAGCTGGTGGTTCTGCCTGAGCAAGCAAAAGCTTAAATCATACAGACTCACTTTCCGTTTTTATTCGGCTGAAGCACCTGTATAAAAGCAGTTTGATCTTTGGGTGAAACCAATATAAATTTCTGCACGCCCGCATCAGTATAGTCAATCCGCAGACGCTTTAAAGATAAGGCTGGCGCAATGATAGAGTGGTCTGTGGGCTGAATGGATTGGATTTCACTTAACGGAATCTTCCAGCTTAACCACAGGCTTTTTATGGTCAATATCCCATTGTCCACCACATAGCGCGTACTCCACAGCGGCCACCATAGAATAAGAATGGTCAGGACATAAACTGCAGTATGCAGCGGATATTGCTGCATGGTCCCTTTGGCCTGCATGGTTAGCAGCAGTTGCAGCAGCAGGCCACTCATACAAATCACAAAAGCCAGCAACCACCAGTCTTTTTTAGAACGAAACATGTGCATCGATATCCCCCATATCTTGGTGCAAGATCATCATAAACAATTCCATAGCAGATGACAGGGATTCAACCCGGCAGGATAGAAATTATTTCAAATCACACATCGACAGGATCGTTCTCATTTTCGATCTCCTCAGAAAAGTTCAGCAGCCGGAATGAGCTACTGCGCTTTTATTTGTGCTGATTGAACAATATCAGTAAAGACCTGAAAGTCCTGCGCTCAGCATGATTCGAGGCTAAAAATGGCACATTCAAGGATGAAAATTGACTGAATTGACAAAACTCCGCTAGAAATGCACCTTGAAAATTAGTCACCCTGCTCCATATCTATCTGGCTGATTGATAAAAAATAATGAATTGAAACAGAATCTTTGGTTCATCTGCTTTTAGAAAACTGATAGGAAAAATCATAGCGGGTCAGATCAGTCTGGCAGAAATTGATGACCATTGCGTCACGGCTTGATACAACTTGTTATGTTCTTTTTGGATATAGTTATCGTAAGATTAGCGAAGTCAAAAAGTGCGCGGGACATGCGCACTTGCTTCACAACATCAACTTAGAAGTCCTCCAAAATAAAGGAGATCAGGGCATGATCCACGCTGGCAATGCCATTACCGTCCAAATGCTTGAGGACGGGATTGCAGAATTCCGCTTTGACTTACAAGGTGAGTCCGTTAACAAATTCAACCGTGCAACGATTGAAGATTTCAAGGCTGCTATCGAAGCCGTCTCCCATGCCGATATTCAAGGTCTGATTGTGACTTCAGGCAAATCTACATTTATTGTAGGTGCTGATATCACTGAATTCGGCGACAACTTTGCTCAGGGTGAACAAGCGATTGTTGACTGGGCAATGCCAGTACATGAAATTTTTAACAGCTTCGAAGACCTCGACATTCCTAAAGTGGCTGCAATTAATGGCATGGCACTGGGTGGCGGTTTCGAAATGTGCCTGGTGTGTGACTACCGTGTCATGTCAGAACAGGCACAAGTGGGCCTACCTGAAATCAAGCTGGGTATCTTCCCGGGCTTCGGTGGTACAGTGCGTTTAAGCCGTCTAATCGGTATCGACAACGCGGTAGAATGGATGGCAATGGCCAATCCTAAGAAGCCAGCTGCTGCACTGAAAGACGGTGCAGTCGATGCTGTCGTTCCTGCTGACAAGCTACAAGATGCTGCATTTGATCTGGTAAAACAGGCGATTCATGGCCGTTTAGACTGGAAAACCAAGCGTCAGGAAAAACTCGATCCAGTTAAACTCAGCCCGATCGAACAGATGATGGCGTTTAACTCATCGAAAGGCATGGTTCTGGCAAAAGCTAATCCAGCTCAATACCCTGCACCAAAATTACTGCTTGATTCTCTTCAAGCGGGTGCGAGCCTGCATCGTGATGACGCGCTGAAAGCGGAAGCTGAAGGTTTTGCTAAAGCAGCAGTCACACCACAAGCAGGTGCCTTGATCGGTTTGTTCCTGAATGACCAGATCGTGAAAAAAACCTCGAAGCGCTATGAAAAAGGTGCGCATCCAGTGAACCAGGCGGCTGTTCTAGGCGCGGGTATCATGGGTGGTGGTATTGCTTACCAGGCGGCAAGCAAAGGCACACCGATCATCATGAAAGACATCGGTAACCAGCAACTTGCTTTGGGTATGAAAGAAGCCAATGGTTTACTGACCAAACAAGTTGAACGTAAGAAGATGAAGCCTGCTCAAATGGGTGAAACTCTTGCGCGCATCCGTCCAACTTTAAGCTATGACGAGTTTAAAGAAGTGGACATCGTGATCGAAGCCGTGACTGAAAATCCAAAAGTCAAAGGTATCGTACTGAAAGAAACTGAAGCGAAAGTTCGTGACAACACGATCATTGCATCTAATACTTCTACGATTTCAATCACGCGCCTGGCTGAAAACCTGGAACGTCCTGAAAACTTCGTCGGTATGCACTTCTTTAACCCGGTACACATGATGCCACTGGTTGAAGTGATTCGCGGTGCGAAGACTTCTGACGAAGCGATTGCAACGACTGTGGTGCTTGCTCAGAAAATGGGTAAAACACCAATCGTGGTCAATGACTGCCCGGGCTTCCTGGTCAACCGCGTACTGTTCCCTTACTTCGGTGCATTTGACCTGTTGCTTAAAGATGGCGCTGACTTCCAGCAAATCGATAAAGTCATGGAAAAATTCGGCTGGCCAATGGGTCCTGCTTACCTGATGGACGTTGTCGGTATCGACACTGGCGTACACGGTGCAGAAGTGATGGCTGAAGGCTTCCCTGATCGCATGAAACCTGATTTCAAAGGCTCGATCCAAGTCATGTACGAAAACAAACGTCTGGGGCAAAAGAATGACGTTGGTTTCTACAAGTATGAACTTGACCGTAAAGGCAAAAAAGCCAAAGTGGTTGATCCGACTGCGTATGAGCTTGTAGCCTCTGTTGCAACTTCGGAAAAACGTGAATTTGACGCTCAGGAAATCATTGACCGTATGATGCTGGCTTTCTGTAACGAAACAGTTCGTTGCCTGGAAGACAACATTGTAGCGACTGCTGCTGAAGCAGATATGGCGATGATCATGGGTGTTGGTTTCCCGCCATTCCGTGGTGGTCCATGCCGTTACATCGATCAAACCGGTGTAGCTGAGTATGTTGCGCTTTGCAATAAGTATGCGCACCTTGGTAAAGCTTATGAAGCGCCAGAAATGTTGCGCGAAATGGCTGCTAACAACAAAAAATTCTACGGTTAAGGAGCAACGTGAATGGCTACTTTAAATCCACGTGACGTTGTCATCGTTGATGGCGTACGTTCAGCAATGGGTAAAACCAAAAACGGTATGTTCCGCAATGTACGTGCCGACTCGATGTCTGCTGAGCTTGTCCGTGCCCTGCTGGTACGTAACGAATTCGACCCGCATGAAGTTGAAGACGTAATCTGGGGCTGTGTGAACCAAACCCTAGAACAAGGTATGAACATTGCCCGTAATATCGCATTACTGGCAGACTTGCCGAAGACTGTTGCAGGTCAAACGGTGAACCGTCTTTGTGGTTCGTCTATGCAGGCGATTCACACTGCGGCTGCGCAAATTGCCACGAACCAGGGTGATATCTTCATCATCGGTGGTGTTGAGCACATGGGCCATGTGGGCATGATGCACGGCATCGACCTGAACCCTGAAGCGTCTAAGCATTATGCCAAAGCGTCGAACATGATGGGCTTAACTGCTGAAATGTTGGGTCGCATGAACGGTATTAGCCGTGAAGAACAGGATGCGTTTGGTGTGGAATCACATCGCCGTGCCTGGGCTGCGACTGAAAATGGCCTGTTCCAGAACGAGATCGTCGGCATTGAAGGTCATAATGCAGATGGCTACAAAATCCTGTGTGATATCGATGAAGTGATCCGTCCAGATGCGAACCTTGAATCGTTCAAATCTTTGCGTCCAGTCTTCGATCCGAAAGGCGGTACATTAACTGCGGCAACATCTTCAGCTTTGTCTGATGGTGCTTCTGCAATGTTGTTGATGTCTGCTGAACGTGCTCAAGCTTTAGGTCTTAAGCCACGTGCTGTAATTCGCTCTATGGCGGTTGCGGGCTGTGATGCTGCGATCATGGGTTATGGTCCGGTTCCGGCAACACAAAAAGCGTTGAAACGCGCTGGTCTAGCGATTTCTGATATCCAAACCTTTGAATTGAACGAAGCCTTTGCTGCACAAGGTCTGTCTGTTCTTAAAGGCTTAGGTATTTATGACAAGCAAGACATCGTGAACCATAACGGTGGCGCGATTGCATTGGGTCACCCATTGGGTTGTTCTGGTGCGCGTATCACAACAACATTGCTGAACGTAATGGAACAGCAAGATACGCAAATCGGTCTTGCGACGATGTGTATCGGCCTAGGTCAAGGTATTGCGACCATTATCGAACGTGTTTAATTCTTAAATACCAAGATCAAAAAAAACCCCGCTTTTGCGGGGTTTTTTTGTCCCTTAAAATTCCCCAATCCAAATAAAGCTACATGGCAATATTTCCTACATAGCAACAACGCTATAAACCTACTAAGGAAAAAGAAATGGGAAATTTAGCAATAGACTTTAACCATAAAGCTACTCTAGCAAGCTCAAATATGCCGACTTCGGTTGAGAGTTTAAATTTCAATAAATTAAAATTTAAATTAACATCAGGTAAAGAAGCAACCATGTCAAAAAAAGTTTGCGAATTTGCAGAGCAAGAATATAAACGTTTTCTAGCGTTAAAATATTTCTATCCAAAAGAAACGCTAGTACCTAATAAACTTGTTGATGAGTTTTGGCATGCTCACATTTTAGATACTCGAAATTACCACATGGATTGCTTGAAAATTTTTGGAGCTTATCTGCACCACTATCCATATTTTGGAATCCATGATGAAGTCGACCAACAAAATTTGAAAGATACTTTCCAGCGAACTAAAGAACTTTATGAAGTTTGGTTTGGCCCATACCCTGATTTCACAATTGAAGCACGCTGTGGTGATGATCACGCCTGTCACGCTCCTTCAAGCTGTGCATGTCGTGTACCTGGTGCATGTAAATAGCTTTTTATACTGGGCAGTATCACTGCCCAGTTGCCTTACATAAGGCTTCAATTGCTGTATCTATTTGTAAATCTAATTTCTTAGAAAATTTATTGTCTGTATTCTTTTCCCACTGCTTATATTCAAGAAAAAATATATATTTCTTCAATGCATCTTCTTTCTTAATGGTTAATGACCCTTGTTTTGCCCTCTGAATATCTTTTTTTAAGCGCTCATAAAAAGAAGTATCTTCATCGGAAAATGCATCGCTAAAAGCCTTTAAATTACCTGTATAAACTTCTTCAATTAAGTTTAAAAACTTTTCCAAATTAGGGTTTAAATTTAATTGATCTTTTTCATTATTTTCTAAATGCATTCATTTGTACCTGCATCAACCACTTTAGGATCTAACTTACCCCAGAGTGGATAATTAGTATTTTCAACTATGTACGTCGTAAAACATGTACATGTCTTATCAATACGTTCAGCATCCCATCTTTTCTTTTGCATAGCCAAATTTGCCTTACAATTAAGATCAAACTGCCTAACCTGCTTATCAGTCCAATTAGTTTGAATTTTCGAATAATTAATTTCAGTGGGTTTGAGAGCGTCTTTTATTTGATCTATGCCTACACCACCAGCAACCCCAATCAATCCAGCAATAACAAGAATTTTCATAAAACCTGATTTAGGTTTTTCTTTATTAATGAAAATTAATGGATTTTGGCAAGTACCACAATGATAAAGACCTTGATCACCAATCTCATGAAGCTTATTTACTGTATTACAAGATGAGCAAGTAATATATCCATTTGTTTGAAGTTGACCCACTACAATCTCTAAAATAATTATTTGTTTTAAACAATTATAATTCTTAACTAGATGAAATGTTATTCCTTTGTAATTTCAGTTGAATAATCAACCAATAAAACCATATTTATGAAGCACTTAAATTTTATAAATGTATGATCAAGCCTCTTTTTTCCTATTTCCTTAAAAGGGTATATATGAACATGCTTAAAACAATGATCGCGACTGCAATCGTAGCGACTTCTGCATCTGCAATGGCAACTGAAGCTCAAGTTGCGCCAGCAACTGTTGTAAGTAAAACAACCCAAACTGTTGCCAAAGAAGCTGCTGCACCTGTACAAGCGAAAGTTGAAGCTGCTCAAGCGACTGTTGCTGCAACTCAACAAGCGGCTGAAACTAAAGCTGAAGCAGTAAAAACAGAAGCAACGACTCAAGTAGAAATGGCTCAAGCTACAGCAGAACAACACGTTGAAGCTGTGAAAACTGAAGCAGTAGAAACCAAAGATACGGCTGCTGAAAAAGCAGAAGTAAAAGCTGAGAAAAAAGGCTGGTTCTCTTGGTTTAAAAAAGCAGCTTAAGATTTTTTAAGTATAAAAAAAGATGTCAGCCTGACATCTTTTTTTGTTTTGGATGATTTAATTTATTTTCAGGAATTAAAAGACTTAATCTTCTATTCAGCCTTCTGCGCCAGCATCGTGGCAAAATGCTGTTTAATCCGCTGGCCCTGCTCATCGACACGGTATAGCTCACCAATATCTTCATTGTATTTCACAATATTCCAGCCCTCATAATACCCTCGCAACTCCCCCGGCTGAAAAGCAAATGGAAAATCGGCTTGTGCCGGAATATCTGGCGTATCCATGGCACAAACAATCAGGTTATAGCCACCTGGCACGGTCGCCTGCTGCATCTGTGCAATCAGCGGTGGAATGGTTTTCGCCTCAAGGAACATCATCACCACGGTACAGTAGATAAAGTCATATTGGCCTGCAATGCTGGTATCCGTGTTGAGGTCGCGGCGCTGTACCTGCACATGATTAATCTGCTCGGTCTGCACAATCTGTCTTAAGGTTTGCAAACTGTTTTCGTTGACATCCCAGGCATCGACATTAAAGCCGTTCTGGCTCAAATAAAGCACATTACGCCCTGTACCACAGCCGACATCCAGCGCACGACCACCTTTTAAATAGGGCATGGCGGCCAGCACTTCAGAATGGGTAGGATTTAACTGATATTTCTTGATGAAGTAATCCTCAGGCCGGCAGTAAAAACGCAGCTGGCATTCGATATTCTCACTGGCAGAAACAATTTTGTGCCAGGCCTCAGGCTCAATAAATGGCGGTTGCTGCTCTGGTGTAAACACATGCTCGGATTGCACTGCGCCAGATTCTTCCAGCATGGCAAAACGCAGCTCACCTTTTAATACTGTCAGTTTCGCCCAGGTACCCGCTTTGGTATTGTGCTGATTCTTGAAGCCCTGAGGAATACTCTGCTGAGTCCAGACTGGAAGTTCCTTATAACATTTCAACTGTTGCATAATTTTTTGCCCTCCATATCATCCATGCTCCGCCTGTCATTCTTTTGGCAGCGGTAATTAATTCAGCATAGCCTGTTCAAATCGGAATTGGAATCAGCGCCTGTTCGCGCTGTGCCGATGCAACAGCAAGATCAATACCAGTTTTCTATCAAAATAAAAAAGCTGCCTCTCTTGAGACAGCTCGGTTATCTATCAACGAGGAATATGACGATTCGATTAATGCAGCAGTTCCGACTTTAGCCAGTTGATATATTTATCCTGATCCATAAAATCCGGAGCGCTCCCCAGATCCAGACTGAAATACTGCTGATTGAACTGAATCACAATCTGTTCGGTATAGTGCCAGTCCTCGATCAGCGTGAAATATTGATCCAAGAACAACCGGTTCTTGTCTCCGTTATTCATCCTTTGTAATTTTGGACATGTTTTATTTGCGACAAACTCACCGTACACCTGCTGAATATCAGCAAAAACCTGAATTGTTTGCATGACTCACCTGCTTAAATGTTATGTCGTGATCTGTGCGACCCCTTCAATTTAGCAAGCGAGTTTGAACAGCAGATGACAGTCCTATGGCAATCCTGTCATCTAAGTCAGGCTACAACTTGTTTTCAACCGCTTTCTGGTTGGCAGTCGCCACTCGTTCCGTCTGTTTATTCAGGTGCAGCATTTCTTTATACAGCGCATTAAACTCTTGCACGGCTTTATCGTCATAGAACATAAAGGTGTTATTTTTCTTTTGCCATTTATGCTTTTTCAGTACTGCAAATAAGGCATCAGCCTTGGCCAGAGTCTGTTTTTCAATTTCAAAAATGACATGTGCATTACTATTTTGCTGACTGTCTTTTAGAGTCAGGCTCAGTTGCTGGCGATAACGGTTCTTAATATCCAGTTGCTGTGCCTTGTCGATCAGCTCGGCATCGCGCTGCTGGATTTTCTGCTGATAGCTATTCACAATTTGATGGACTTGCTTGAGCATGGCTTCAGTTTCTTTATAGCCTTGTGCCTGATCCTTAGCCAAGCGGTCGATATTCAGAAAATTCTGCCAGTTGGCGGCTTTTAAGTCGCGTAGATACTGATTACGTTCCTCGGCACTGTCGCGCAATTGCCCCAGCATAAATTCAGCCATGATGGCATAGTCACCATCCAGACGGTCATCCTCAAGTTCAATCTGAATCGGTTTAGACCAGTCCTGTGCCTGCTGCGCAATACTCTCGGTTTTTTCTTCAAGCACAGTTTCATATTCGAGCAGCTCGGCCTGATGTTTTTGCTGGACCGAATTCTGATAAAACAGCCCAATAAAAATTGCCAGTGTCACAGCGGCTACAATCATAAAAACACGCGGCATGTATACGCTCCAGCTCTGTCAGTCAGATCTTGTTGATTTACATCCACTATGCTTATTTTTTAAACACAATTCAAGGCATTTGATTTTTCCAATAATATGTCTAGCTTAGACAGAAATTGCCCCTCTCACAAAACCACTCTTCCCAGAACACTACTTTGTCGGTCTCATTGCATAGCAACTTTAATAAGCTCGTTAAACAAAGTTATCTGGACCGACAGGTATACATTATGGGGAGCCAAACGGCAGGCTCAGATTCAGCCGGTTCGGATCGAATTGCTCACGGACAATATTCACATTGGTGGCGTCGCGGTTAATTCCAAAAGGTTGCAGCAATACATATACCCCATTTCTTGGGTCTGAAGACTGCAAGCCCTGTGCGATGGCCAATACATATTCACGGAACACCACAGGCAGGCTATCCAGATCAGGGTCGGCAGGTGCACGCATCACATCAATATTCGCGACCACGTCGCCATCCACGCTATAGGCCTGAATTTCACGTTCAATTTTCATCAGGCGTATTTGCAGGGCCTTACGTTGGCTGTTCTGTTCCTGATAAGGCAACATTTTTTCAGTCACGGCGCGCAGTTCCGGTTCCGCCATGACGGTCAGAGTCGGCAACACCACTGAATCAGCAGCAGGCGCAGCATAGCTTAATATCGGTAGGCTAAAAGCAGTACAGGCCGTAAGAAGGCCTAGTTTAATTGGTGTTAGGAGATTCATCATTTTCACCCTCGTTTGGAAAAGGGAAAGCGTCAAAGCTAAATCTTACAAATAATGCCAGTGCCTATTGTTAAGTTTGATAAACGGTCAATCAGGAAGAAAAAAGCAGGAAACGTCGAAAAAGAAGAAGTTGAAACAACTGAAAAATAGAAAAGAATAATGTTGATCTGGCTTTGGTGCAGGCAAAAAAAATCCCCAAACCAAGTTTGAGGATTTTTTGAATATGGTGGCGAGACCCAGGATCGAACTGGGGACACACGGATTTTCAATCCGTTGCTCTACCTACTGAGCTATCACGCCGATGCGGTGTATTAAGCCGTATCTGGCCTCATTAGTCAATCAAAATTATGAAAAAAATATTTGAGTGGCTGATTTTTGGCCTAAAAAAAATCCCTGATGGGATCAGGGATTGAAAACTTTGAAATCGTTTTAAAATATGGTGGCGAGACCCAGGATCGAACTGGGGACACACGGATTTTCAATCCGTTGCTCTACCTACTGAGCTATCACGCCGATGTCGCGTATTAAACAGTTTCAGTTGTAAATCGTCAAGAGCAGAGAGAATAATTTTCACCAAATGTTTACTTTTCCATCAACTCGCATCAATTTGAGTCATAAATCGAACAGTGTTTACCAAAGACCTCAGCAATAAAACAGATTTAAGCGCTTATTTACATAAAAAAGCAGCCTAATGACTGCTTGATATTGCTCTATCTTCAGATTTTTTCCAGATTGGCCAGACAACGATGAATGGCCCCACAGCCTGGCACGAAGTTTTTTACACCTTTTTCTTCTTCCATGCGGCAGACTTCGCTGACCAGCCTTTCTGCCACGCCACGACCACGGTTGGCCGGATGTACCACGATATTTTCCAGAATCCGGCTTTCGCCCTGTCCAGTGCACCAGATTGCCCCAATAATTTTGCTATTAAATTCTGCGCTATAAACTGAGGTATACTGTGCAAGGTTTTGCTCTAGTTGTTCCATGGCATCTGCCCCGTCGCTAAATTCCGGGCTCGTGTCATACAGTCGCTCAAGCTGGCTGCGCACTTCGTCATTTTCTAAAGAAGTATAAGCATGTACGGTGATAGGCATTGATAAACCCTCCTGAGCAATCTAATATGCGGTGACTTCGTCACGGCGAAAATATTTTCTACATCAATCATTTTGACGTATTTGAGGAACGTGTCTATGACAGATCGTATCAGTGAAGTGGTAAGAAATACCAACGAAACCAAAATTCGAGTTCGTTTGAATCTCGACGGTACTGGTCAAGGCACCTTAAACACGGGTATTCCCTTTTTAGATCATATGATTGATCAAATCAAGCGTCATGGCCTGTTTGATATTGATATTCATTGTGATGGCGACCTGGAAATTGACGACCATCATACTGTGGAAGACTGCGGTATTACGCTGGGTCAGGCATTTGCACAGGCATTAGGCGATAAAAAAGGCCTGAAACGCTATGGTCATTTCTATGCGCCACTCGATGAGTCTTTAAGCCGTGTCGTGGTGGATCTGTCTGGTCGTCCGGGTCTGTTTATGGATATTCCATTTACCCGTGCCATGATCGGCCGTTTTGATGTGGATTTATTCTCTGAGTTTTTCCAGGGCTTTGTAAACCATTCCTTGATGACGGTGCATATCGACAACCTGAAAGGCAAAAACAGCCATCACCAGATCGAAAGCGTATTTAAAGCATTTGCGCGTGCGCTGCGTATGGCCTGTGAAGTAGATCCACGTGCTGCCAATACGGTAGCTTCAACCAAAGGTACACTGTAATGACCCGTATTGCCCTTCTTGATTATGGCATGGGAAATTTGCACTCTGCGGCAAAAGCATTAGAACATGTCGGTGCCACGGTTGATGTGACCAATGATCCAAAACTGATTGCACAAGCAGACAAGATTGTTTTTCCGGGCGTAGGCGCGATGCGTGACTGTATGCAAGGCATGCACGAAGCCGGGATTGATGAAGTGGTACGCAATGCCGTATTTAACAAACCGGTATTGGCCATTTGTGTCGGCATGCAAGCCTTGATGCAGCATTCGGAAGAAAATGGCGGTACCGATGCACTGGGTATTTTCGAAGGTGCGGTCAAGCATTTTCCGGAAATGACGGGCTTAAAAGTGCCGCATATGGGCTGGAACCAGGTACATCAGGCCGATCCAGAGCATCCAATGTGGAATAATATCGAACAGGATGCGCGTTTCTACTTTGTGCACAGTTACTATGTAGAGCCACAAGATTCAGACTTGGTGGCAGCTACTTGTACCTATGGCATCGAGTTCTGTACTGCAATTCATAAAGAAAACCTGTTCGCGACCCAATTCCATCCGGAAAAAAGTCATACTGCCGGTTTGCAGTTATTGAAAAACTTTGTGGACTGGAAAATCTGATTTTCCTTCCCCCTAAAAAGCTCGCAGATTGCGGGCTTTTTTATTGATTATTTTTTACACTTTTCATTTATAAAAAATCCCTTTATCATAGACTTACTTATAAAAAATCTAATGAAAACAAAGGAAAAATAATGAGTAATACAATTCAGGATTCGGGGTGGAATGCATCAGGACGTTTTGGGCGACGTTCGTATATCGCATGGAATATGCTGCTGGGTTTTTGCTTTATGATCATCGGGATCATTGCTGCTTTCATTTTACCTGGAATGAGTCCAGAGACTTTAGATGGTAAAATGTCCATGCCTTTAATGGTGCTGTTGGTTTTGATCTACGGCGTTGCGATTTATTTTAGCGTGATTTTTTTAATTCGTCGTTTACATGACCGTAATCATAATGGCTGGCTTTCTTTACTGATTTTTGTGCCGGTCGTAAACCTTGTCTTTACACTTTACCTGTTATTGGCACCCGGTCACAACGAAAGTAATGAATATGGCCCTCCACGCACGACACGTGGCTGGGAAACGCTTTTGGTGGTGCTGTATCTGGTACTCGCAGTTATTTTGGCAGCCTTTGCTGTCCCTGCTTATCAGAATTATGTTGAACGTGCTCAACAGGCGCAGATCGAACAGAGTAGCTATCACACTGATTAATCCTTGTTAAATTTTGCATAAAGCCCATTCTTCATGGGCTTTATTTTTGCCTAGAACAGGAAAAGTGATTAAGCTGAACGCATTCATTTCATGATTGAAGTTTATGCAACAGCTGCTGGATACTTTACCAAGCAAGGAACAAATTCAGGCCTTTCCTGTATTTCAAAATCTTCCGATGCAACAGATTCAGGTGATTAATCGTCTGGAACAGTGTCATGCCCTTGCACAGGAGCTAAAAAGCCATGCAGTCCTGGGTTTCGATTCTGAATCCAAACCGACCTTTAAAGTTGGTGAGGTTTCTACCGGGCCACATCTGATTCAGCTGGCCACTTTAGATAAAGCCTATTTATTTCAAATGAATGATTCGATCTGGGATTTTCTTAAACCGATCTTTGCCAGTCGCGAGCAGATCAAGGTCGGTTTTGGCCTGAAAAATGATGCGCACCTGTTCCGTAAAAAAGGCATTGAACTGAATAGTGTGATTGAACTGTCCAAATGTTTTAAAGCTTTTGGTTTAAACAATCCGGTCGGATTAAAAAATGCCATGGCTTTGCTATTTCAAGTAAATTTTCCTAAATCCAAACGGATTAGTACCTCGAACTGGGCCAGCAAGAAGCTCAGCCCGGCACAAATTGATTATGCAGCCGCAGATGCCTACGCGCCCGTGCTGGTATTTGAAGAATTACTACGTCGGGATTTATTACCCAGAGAGATTCCCAATACTTCATTAAAATTAAGAATCCGTCCTTCATCGACGGCTTAAGCGCTTAAGTGGCGTGTTGGTTCTGGTAACTTGATGTACGCATAAAAGCTGTGATGAGCGCGTTCGATGAGAGAGCTGTGACTTTAACAGGTCTTACAGCTTCGGTTATCGACCAGCTCAGTACACGATCCGTTATGGAAAATCTGATCTCCATTCAAGAGACGGATCATTAAAATCATTAAAACGAGCAAAATAAATTACCTCACTGCTACCTATCTATGGACAGGTTTTCTTTATTCATACCGTTTAAGAGTTAGAAATTTCGACTTTATTTGCTAAGATGAATACACTCAAATTCATTCTAAAGATTAAGCAAGGAGCGAAAGCATGCTGATCATCCCTGCAATTGACCTGAAAGATGGCAAATGTGTCCGTTTAAAACAAGGTCGTATGGAAGACGATACCGTATTTTCAGACGATCCGGTCGCAACAGCACAGCATTGGGTAAATGAAGGCGCTCGCCGCTTGCATTTAGTAGATTTAAACGGTGCTTTCGCAGGTACGCCAATCCATAAACCAGTGGTTGAAGCCATCGTCCGATCTCAACCTGATTTGCCGATCCAGATTGGTGGTGGTATCCGTTCTCTGGAAACCATTGAGCATTATCTGCAAGCCGGTGTTTCTTTTGTGATCATTGGCACCAAAGCAGTTCAGGATCCTGAATTTGTTGAAGAAGCATGTCGAAAATTTGCCGGTCATATTATTGTTGGGATTGATGCCATGAATGGCATGGTGGCAACAGATGGCTGGGCCAATGTGACTGATGTCAAGGCTACTGACCTGGCGAAACGTTTTGCCGATGCTGGCGTGTCAAGCATTGTCTACACGGATATCGCGCGTGATGGCATGATGCAGGGTGTGAATATTGAGCAAACCGTGAATCTGGCGCAATACTCAGGTTTGCCTGTGATTGCTTCAGGCGGCGTGACCAATCTGGATGACGTGCGTAACCTGAAAGACCAACCGGGTATTTTAGGTGCAATTACCGGCCGTGCGATTTACGAAGGTACATTAAGCTTGCGTGAAGCACAGTTATTGCTAGATGAGCAACAGGCGCTATAATTAAGTCTGCTGTAAAAGAGGTCTTCGGACCTCTTTTTTATTTTTTTAATTTTCTGATCTCCTGGCATGTCTACACTTATTTCCAAAAATCACTCCGGCTGGATGGTAAAAGCACCGCAACTCGCCCTGATCCTGATCACCATTATCTGGGGCGGCAGTTTTATTACTGTGCAATACGGGCTAAATTTTAGCAGTCCGATTATGTTTGTCGGCCTGCGCTTTGCTGCGGCAGCGCTTGCTGTCACCCTAATTTCACTGAAGTCGCTAAAAGGCATGAACCTGAAAGAAGTGTTCGCTGGCGCGGTGATTGGCATCATGATCGCCATTGGCTACGGCACCCAAACTGTGGGCTTGCAGACCATCAGCAGCAGTGAGTCGGCCTTTTTAACCGCCTTGTATGTTCCGCTGGTTCCGATCCTGCTCTGGCTGCTATTTCGCAAAAAACCACATGTTATGACCTGGATCGGAGCGCTGTTTGCCTTTATCGGTCTGGTGTTTTTGACAGGAAATGGCTTTGCTGCGATTCAGCTCAGTTTCGGACAAACCCTGACTTTGCTTGGTTCGATTGCGATCGCACTGGAGATTATTTTTATCAGCTATTTCGCCGAGCAGGTCAATGTCCGCCGGGTCACGGTGCTGCAACTGATTTTTGCATCCCTGTTCTGCTTCATGATCGCACCTGTTTTAGGTGAATCTCAGTTACCTGGATTTCACTGGCATCTGGCAGGAATTTTAGTCGGTTTAGGCATTGCCAGTGCCTTGATCCAACTGGTGATGAACTGGGCTCAGCGCATGGTGGATCCTTCGCAAGCAGCGATTATCTATGCAGGTGAACCGGTATGGGCAGCCCTGTTTGGCCGTCTGGCCGGAGAACGTTTACCGTCACTGGCTTTATTAGGCGGATTGATGGTGGTACTTGGCGTAATTGCCAGTGAATGGAAACCAAAGTTTTTAAGAAAAGATCCAACAGAACAATTAAAACAAGATCTTTCTTAATTCTGCTAAATCCCCCCTTAAAAAAGGGGGATTTTTTCTCTGGGGAAATACGGCTAAAATTATTTGCTATACATCGGTCTATTGTCATTTAAGCGCATGATGCCGCGAATCGCCCGATACACAATCCAGATCCAGGCCAAAACCACCACCACTAAACAGAAAGCGGATGCACCAAATGCGACCCCTGCAAACAGGTCAGGATCTTCGCCGGTAAAGAACAAAAAGAAAAATGGAATAAAGGCGACGATATTCCAGAACAGATACCACCAGAAACTGCGGATCTGCCAGGTAAAATGGCTTTCAAAGATGGAACCGCGCACATCGCGCCGTTTCACATAGTTAATGATCAACGCCACGACAGCCAGCAGGCCAGCACTAAAAATGGCCACAATATATAAAATGTACAGTGCAAAAGTCAGTGTGCGGTTTGAGTCTTTATCAATGGAATAATTCACGTCCCCTCCTGGTACTTCCCCTAGATATTTAAACTATTCAATGGGGAAATCAGCCATATAATCAAAATGATGTTAAAGGCTATGGTACAAAAATATATCTGCCGGAAAGGTTGTTTTTGTGTTTTATGCCGTAATTTCTGCTGTGCCAGCCAGGCTGCCGGCCAGCCGCCCAAGAAGGCCACCAGATGCAGAGTATTTTCCGGAATACGACGATTACCCAGCTGGGCTGCTTCCTTGTCTTGCGCATAGAGCCAGTAGCTGAGCGCGTTCATCAGGCTGACCAGTAACAACACCAGTCCACTGAGTAAACTGCCCAAGGTCAAAGCCACCAAAAAAAGAATATAGAGCACACAGGCAATCTGCATCGGCTGTAATTTCTGTGCCTGCTGTGGCTTGGACGGTTTGAGTTTGGCTTGCAGACTTTTGGCTTGTGCGGCTTTCAGGTACATGACCTGCTGTGCGCGATAACGTCCGCGTTCATCCAGAATGACCAGATAATCCAGCGCACAGCCCACGATTGGACGTGGGCCAGGCTTGGCAAAGTCCTTGATATGCAGAAATACGCGATCTTTGGCTGGGTCACTAGGCTGGATAAAACCATAACCCTGATCATCAAACCATTCCACCAAACGTCCCTGATCGCGCATATCCCCTATCCCTTTTGATTTGATTGTTTAAGCGGTGACGAATTTTAAGCGTTCAATCAGCATATTACGCATTTCATCCGGATTTTTTTGCAAAATATCTTCGCCCGTCCGGCCTAATGCTGCATTACGCTGAGCCACCTGTAGGCGCATCATCCAGAACCGTCCTGCCGCCATGGCCAGATACAATTCCAGACAGGCGCGTTCATCACTGGTTAAAGAACGAATCGTTTCATAGGCATTTAAAAAGGCAATCGCTTTTTCTTCGTTTAAGATTACGTCAGGATATTCGGTACAGAAGTCATTTAACGTAATGGCGATATCAAACAACCACTCATCTTTATTCAGCTCATAAAAATCCAGAATGCCATTCAGCTGATCGCCTTCAAATAAGGTATTGTCACGGAACAGATCGGAATGAATAAAACCGCGTGGACGATCCGGATATACCGCCGTCAACGCCTCATATAAACCTAATAATTTACCGAGCAAGACTTTATCGGCCGGACTTAAACTCGGCTTGATCTCTTGAGACACGGCCAGCCAATAGGCATGATCACGTACAAAATTACGCTCTAATTTAAAGTCTTTGAGTGCCACATGCATTTTCGCCTGAGCCACTGCAATCGCTTCAACTTGTGCGACGGTAGATGGCATCGGATGTTCACCCATCAGGCGTGGTGCAATCTGTGCCGGTTTATCTTTAATGCTGTGAATGGCCTTGCCTGAATGCGACAAAGGCACAGGAACGGCCAATCCAGCCTGACCCAGATGTTCCAGCACAGGAACCAGTTCACCTGCCGCCTGCTCATCCATATCCTCAAATACTGTCAGCACATATTGCTGATCTTCGCAGACTAAAAAATAGTTGGTATTTTGAATACCGCCTTGAATGGGAATCAGATCAATCGCCTTTAAACCATAAGGCGCTGCAAAATCCTGAACTTCCTTTAAAGTCAAAGTGGTATAAACCGACATAGAAAACCTGCGAAAAAACTTACATAATTTTGCTAGAATACCGTTTCCATCTGCCAAGGTGTAGCGCTTGCGTGGGTGAGTTTCATAATCGGCTGTAATAATTGGAAAAATTTATGCTAGCTAAACGTATTATTCCTTGTCTGGACGTGGATAACGGCCGCGTGGTCAAGGGTGTCCAGTTCCTTGATATTCGTGATGCGGGTGACCCGGTCGAAGTGGCGCGCCGTTATAATGAACAAGGTGCCGATGAAATTACTTTCCTTGATATTACCGCTACACATCATGGACGCGACACGACTTATCGTACTGTAGAGCGTATGGCCGAATCTGTATTCGTACCGTTAACTGTAGGTGGTGGTGTCCGTAAAGTCGAAGATATCCGTTTATTGCTCAATGCCGGCGCAGATAAAGTCAGCATTAACTCGGCTGCGATTTATAATCCTGAGTTTGTGCAGGAAGCGTCTCAACGCTTTGGCGCACAATGTATCGTGGTGGCGATCGATGCCAAAAAAACCGGTGACCATAAATGGGAAATTTTCACCCACGGTGGCCGTAAGGAAACCGGGATCGATGCGATTGAATGGGCCGTGAAAATGGCTGACTTCGGCGCAGGTGAATTACTGATTACTTCGATGGATGCCGATGGCACCAAAGCCGGTTACGACATTGTCCTGATGCGTGCCATCAATGACCGCGTCACGGTACCGACGATTGCTTCTGGTGGTGTGGGTAATTTACAGCATTTGGCGGACGGCATTATCCATGGTGGTGCTGATGCAGTACTGGCAGCTTCAATTTTCCATTTTGGCCAGCACACCATTCCGGAAGCCAAAGCCTATATGGCAGCCCAAGGTATTGAAATGCGCCTTTAAGCCGTTTTAGATGATGATTTAATTAAAGAGTGTTTTTATAAACACTCTTTTTTTATGCCTTAAATAAAACAACACAGCAAATACGGGACAAAAAAAAGGAGTCTTTCGACTCCTTATAAAACCAAGATAAGACTACAGCACTTGGTATTCAAAATAACTCATTACACCCAGAAACATTATCAGTATGAGGCTTTGCTCACCGACAGGAGCAAATATAAGTGAAATCCACAGGACAATATTGACAATACAATCGTATTTTATTGACAAATCACGACAAAGCCCTATTTTACTCCATAACCTGCGTATTTAACTGCTTCATTACCGTATTTTTTGCAGTATTTTTTGTCATTTTAGAGGAAGCATCGGCCGATTTAACCGGAAAATATTGTTCTGCCCAGCGGTTGAGTTTTTTCGAGATCGGTGCAGGCAAGCTCAAACCTAAAGGATTCTGTTCCTGCAAATCTGCCGAGGAAATCACACGGGTACCGAGCAGATAATCAAACCAGGGCTTGGTGACGCACCAGTTGGCATCCTGATTACTATTCATATGATGATCATAATGCCAGGGCAATTTCTTTTTGGCCCATTCCGGCTCCAGATGAGCCCGGCGATGTAAATAATAATAGTTGCCTGCACCATATAAGGCAGCCAGTGACATACCTTTGGAAAAAGGATAAAAACTGAGTCCAAAAACGGTCGCGACGACTGCCAGTGAGGCAATTTCATTGCGGGTACGCCAGTTGTCCAGTCCTTCTACATAGCCGAAATCGGAGAATTCTGTTTTGCGCACAACCCGGTGGTGCTCCCAGTGTGAGCGCATACTCTCGGGTACTGGACTATAACGGCTCTGTCCCGGCCGGTGAACACCATGCAATACATATTTATGCGCAAACCATTCAAATCCATTTGCGACGACGAGCCCTGCCAGAAAACCTTTCCACATAATCTTTTACCTCTTGGTCTATTTTTAATATAGGCTAAATAAAAGACTAGATATTGACCAAAATATTCAATATGATTGACAAAATACGACAAAATAAAAGAATTAAAAATGCTGGTTCTAAAAAACTACGTAGGTTCAGTATACGGTGGTTTAGGACATTTACTTTTGGACTATTATCAGTTGAAACAGCTTGAAGTCCCTGAGAAATTATTGGCCATTCAAAATCTGGAACGCTTTGATTTCGCCCTATGGCGTGATCTGTTAACAACACTTGATCAACAGCTGCAACGACCAGCTTTAGGCCTGGAAATCGCCCAACTGGTTGAAGCTAAACACCTTGGTATTATTGGCTATCTGGCACTCTCAAGTGAGACCTTGGGTGAAGCCTTCATGCGCTATCATGATTATCATCGTCTGATTTATGATGGCGGCCTACTTCAGCTGCAATGGCAAGGCGATTATCTGTCGATTGGCTGGGTTGAAGTTCCGTTTCATCTGAATACCCAATTGACCGATGAAATCGCGATTGCGCTAATGACGGAATTCGTGAAAGCCAATGTGCAGAACCCGCACGGGGTTCAGTTATATGAAGTGCATTTCCAGCATGCAATGCCTAAAAATATTGCACTCTATGAGCAGTATTTCGGCTGTAAAGTCCGCTTTTCTCAAGCCAGAAATCAGGTATTGATGCATGTCAGTGAACTGTCCAGACCGCTGAAACAGGGCGACCAGAGCTTGCAGAAACTGCTGATGCAACAGGCCAAAGCATTGCTAGAAAAATTTCCGCACTCCACTCTCATTGATCAGCAACTGCAACAGGCAATTCTGATTGGCCTGCAAAAAAACCTGTTTCAGATCGAGCATATTGCCGAGCAGATGAATTTTTCCGTGCGTCAGTTACAACGCCATTTGCAGAAACAGGGCAAAACCTATCAGCAATGTATGCAGGAAATCCGCTGCATGATGGCGATGCAATATCTGAAAGATCCGCACTTGAGTTTGCAGGAAACTGCCATGTTACTCGGTTATTCTGAACAGAGTGCTTTTCAGCGCGCCTTTAAGCAATGGACTCAACTGACGCCGCAGCAGTGGCGCCAACAGAATATGTCAGCCGCTTAAACCACTAACATGTTGGTTTAATATACGGGCTTCAAGCAACGTTGATAATTTAAATCCCTTGTCCCTATAACCTAATAATAAATATAAAAATAAGGACTTAGAATATGGATAAATATCTTGCCGAATTGCTCGGCACATTCTGGCTGGTGTTTGGAGATATTGTGGGAGCAGAAAATTAGGCTTTTTAATAAAAACCCTCTAAAAAGCCAGGATTTCCAAATACCATTTTTCTGCATGTTTCACATGGAGCATGCAGATCATCGCGCTTAAAAATGCTTATAAAAATGGATTTTCAATTTCATCCAGATCATCACGCTGAATTTTTTCTGGCAAGTCCTGCGTGTTTTCCAGTTGTTGTACCACATCATTCAGAAAAGCCTGCAAGGCTTTGGCCACTTTCAGTCCCTGCTGATCCTTGGTGATTTGCAAGTTGCCATACAGGCTGACGCAGTCCAGATCATTTTCCAAAGTCAGATCATGAATGGCATGGGATTCGCTGCCATTTTCAAATGCTTTAAACATATCCTCTTCACCTGTCTTTGTTATTTTCAATGAACGTCTGATGTCGATGCTACCCGAATCCCGGTTTTTTCAGCAAGCTTATTTCAACAGGTGCAAAATATATTGCAACAAGGCATCAATCAGCTGTTTCACAATGGCATCTTGCGTTGCATTGTCTATCGCACCGCCAGTCGCAGAGGAGGCCGAACTGCTTGAACCGGAAGACTTAAACTCGCGTTGTAATGCCTGCAGGTTTTCTTCAGAAACCTCTTCGGCACACTGACTTTCTGCATCCCAATTAGAGTATTCAATTTTCTGGTTGGCTTTTACGGCATTTCCAGTCAGTGGCAGCTTATAGGTATTGCGTTTCTGTTCTTCGGTAAGCTGCGGGAACAGGTTAATTCCAAGCTGTTCTTCCAGATAGCAGACACTGACAATACGCACTTTCAGTGAATTGTCATTCGGTGCATAGTAAGCACCAATAGCACCGGTTTTCGGCATATAAACCGCCTTATAGACCGCGGTTGGCACAATCACGCCATTGCCAATGGTTTTCAGCTTCTTCCCGGCAAAGACCGGCCCGGTTACCACATAAACATCCTGTTTCTGCTTGGTCACAATGGCACGAGTGGCTTCTTCCAGCTCACGCCAGACTTGCTGATTATTCTTGGGCGCTTGCGGCACCATATTGGCCAATGAAAAACTGTCAGACTGCGCAGCCTTGTTAGGCATATCCGCATTCGGCGCCATATGACCGCGGTCATAACCTGAACCGCGATAATCCGCCAATGTGGCACGATGCTTCGCACTGACCCGATCTTCTTCATGAAAATTATCTTCACGGGGAATTTTCTGGCTTAAGCGTGCTGGCGTTAAGGCTTCCGCCACCCAGAGCGGCGTTTTAGATACCCCGGAATAACCAACATTAAAGCCATTAAAACACAGTGAATAGCTGTCTTTTTTCAGACTGTCTTTTATCAAATATGGTGGCACATCCCGATAAAACTGATTCAGACAGGCAGAATCACTGGAAGAGGATAGCGACACCCACTGACTGATTTTTTCCTGGCCAAAAGCGATGGCGAAGCTACTCGAAGCCACCACGCCCAGAATGACTTTAATACTATTATCATTTAAAAACTGAAAAAAAGAGTTCTTGGGTTTACGCTGCTTCTTGGCCATTCTTACACGTACTTTTTAGATCAATACAGATTTTGACCGAGCTTAACAAGCTGTATAAGTGAAGTATATCTTGGCTCTACCATTCGTTTACTAAATAAACAATAAGTATCCAAAATCTCGGGCAGTTGTAACAAACTATCTAGGGTGTGTCCTCATTTGGCTTTGCACCAAATAAATATACAGGCTATACGAATCATAGATTTATAATTGCGTGCCAGTTTATCAAATCGAGTTGCAATAGCACGGAAATGTTTTAATCTCGCAAAAGCATTTTCAACTAAATGTCTTAATTTATATAGATATTTATCAAATTCCTTATTCGATCTCTTACTGTTTGATCTCAATGGAATAATGGGAATCATATTCTTGTTCTTGGCATATATTCTAATGTGCTCAGCATCATACCCCTTATCAGCAATGAGATAAGTTGCCTCGTCTACCGTATCAATCAGTTGTTTTGCAACTTGACTGTCGTGGACGTCACCCCCAGTGATTTTAAAATCAATCGGTAATCCATTCGCGTCGGTTGCAAGATGTATTTTTGTTGTTCGTCCACCACGTGATTGTCCAATTGCTCTTTCGAAACCATGCCGAGCTCCACTTGCATGTTGATGCACGCGTATGTAACTTCCGTCAATGAATACCCATTCTTGATCCAAGACGCCTCGTAATCTAAAAAAAATTTATCCCACAATCCCTTGCTTGCCCAACGATTAAAGCGATTGTAAGCAGTTTGCCAAGGACAAAATTCTTGGGGAATATCACGCCATGTGGCGCCTGTACGCAGTTTCCATAAGATCGCTTCCATGATATTTCTACTATTCTTTGAACAGTAACAACCGTGTAATCGCATAGTATCTTGAATTTGCTGCCAGATATCATCGGTGAGAAGAGTACGTGCCATTGAAAAAATATAGAAATCAAAAGAGCTTAAAGGAGGATTTTAAGTATTTAAAACCAATTTTTCAAATGAGGACACGCCCTAATTTTATTTCTTTTTAAATGAGGTTTCTCGGTGTTTGCGTAGCTTTGTTTGGCTCAGTAGATTGAGTGTGTAAAGCTAACGGCCTATCTCAATTCGTACAATTATTAGCAATGGTGTCAATCATGAATTCCAAACTCTCTAAAGCATTAGGTTTAGGATTATTCACAAGTGTGATCAGCGTAGCTGCATTTGCTGAGCCACCGGTTCAACCAGGTGAAACACTTGAAAGCTTGTCTAAAGCTAAAATTAGTACCAAGGTGAATGGTCAGGAAGCCTCTTTAGAAAGCTTGGTGAACTCTGGTCAGATTCGTCTGGTCGATCCGCGTGCAGCAGCACCGCAACCAGCCATGCCAAACACACAGGCACCAATGCCCAATGATCCAGCAATGACTCAGGCACCAAATTCAGGTACTGTTTCTCCTCAACCACCTGTCACAGAACCAGGTATGAATGAAGCAGAGGTGCCGGCCAATCTGGTTGAACCAGCCACTGAATCAGAAGTAGAAGCCAGCACGTCTATGACGACGCCTCAACAACAACCAACACTGGAAGAACAACAAGCAGCTGTACCAGCAATGTCTGAAGAGCAACAGCAAGCAGCTATTGCTTCAGAACAACCGATGCCTGAAGCACCGCAACAAGCGGCTGTGACTGAAGCAGATGTGAGCAATGAACAAACTGAAATTGCAGCTCAATCTGATGCAGAGCCAGTACTGATGGAAGAACCTTTGAATGCTGCACCTGAAGTGCCGGCTGCGGTAGAACTCGAACAATAATCTGAAACTCATTTATTTATTGTTTCTCTCATAAAAAAACCAGAGTGTGCCTCTGGTTTTTTTTTATGCTTTTTATTTTATTTACATCTGAATCTGGGTGCCCAGCTCGACCACACGGTTGGGTGGAATTTGATAGAAATCACTGACCGGACTGGTATTGCGCTGCATAGAAATAAACAGCTTTTCCCGCCACGGTGCCATGCCCTCACCCACAGTATGCATAATCCGTTCACGTGAAATAAAGAAACTGATCTGCATCAGGTCATATTCAAAATCCCATTGCTCATAGGCCTGTTGTAAAGCTTCCGGAATATTCGGCTGATCCTTAAAACCATAATAGATAAACACCCGGTAAAAATGCTCACTCAGTTTTTCCAGTTCAATCCGGTCCTGCCTGTCAACAAAAGGAATATCCCGGGTAATCACCGTCAACATGATATTGCGTTCATGCAAGACCTTATTGTGCTTAATATTATGCAACATGGCATGCGGAACAATATTTGGTGTACCGGTCAGGAAAATGGCATCGCCTGGCACAAACTTGGTGCCTTCCCCCATCGAAATACTTTTAATAAACAGATCAATCGGCAAGGCATCCTGTTCCAGCCGGTTCAGTACCAACGCACGCCCGTCTTTCCAGGTCATGAGAATCGTAAACAGTACCGCACCAATCAGAATTGGCACCCAGCCACCCGAAGCGATTTTCAAGGACGTTGAGGCCACAAAGACTAAATCCAGTGCCAGGAATGGTACAGCAAATAACGCTACTTTCCAGACCGGCCAACGCCAGAAGCCATAGGCCAGAATCGAGATCAAAATGGTGCCGCAGAGCATGGTCATGGTCACCGCAACGCCATAAGCACTGGCCAGATTGGCACTATTTTCAAACAGTAAAATCAGGATCAGCACCGAGATAAACAACATCCAGTTAATGAAAGGCAGATAAATCTGGCCACGCTCCAATGCAGAGGTATGCTTGACTGACAGGCGCGGCAAATAACGCAATTGAATGGCTTGATTGACCATAGAAAATACCCCAGTAATGACCGCCTGTGAGGCAATCACCGCCGCTGCAGTCGCCAGTCCAATCATAGGGAATAAGGCCCAGTCTGGCAGTAGCATATAGAAAGGATTCGCCAGGGCTTCAGGACTACGCAGCAACAAGGCGCCTTGCCCGGCATAATTCAGCAATAAACATGGCAAGACAATAATGAACCAGGCCAGCCGAATCGGTAGGCGGCCAAAATGCCCCATATCGGCATAAATCGCTTCACCACCGGTCATGGTCAGAATCACTGCCCCCATGGTCAGAAAAGCCACATAAGGCTGATCGACCACAAAATGATAGGCCCAGTAGGGATTCACCATCCAGAGTACAAATGGGGTCTGGATGATGCTCCACAAACCAAAACCGCCAATCGACAAAAACCAGAGCATGGTTAAAGGCCCAAAAAATTTGCCCATCGTGGCTGTGCCGTGTCGCTGTACCATAAACAGTCCGGCCAGAATCCCTATCGATAAAGGCACCAACCACTGATTGAAAATGGGCGTGGCAATACTCAGGCCTTCAATGGCTGAGAGCACGGAGATTGCCGGGGTAATAATCCCGTCACCGAAAAATAGCGATGCGCCGACAAAGCCCAAAGCAATCAGGAATATTTTCTTTTGATCAGAGATTCGTGTGGTACGCAGGTTTAATGCCAACAGTGACATAATCCCGCCTTCGCCGTTGTTATCGGCACGCATGATTACCATGACATATTTAAAGCTGATGGTAAGCATCATGCACCAGAAAATCAGGGACAGGATACCGAGTACAGAAGCTTCGCTAATGGCGAGATGTGCGGTAAGGAAGCATTGGCGCAGTGCATACAGCGGACTGGTACCAATATCTCCGAAAACGACCCCAAGCGCAGCCAGTGTAATCACCGGAAGAGCTGCCTTTTGTGCAGTGCTTTGCATATATTGTCTTCGTTTTTTAACAAGCATTTTTGCGAATCATAGCACCGCATTAAAAGTTTTTCTGCAAATCAATTGTTTCAGCTTGGCACAGCTGGTTTTTTTCGCTATTATCCTCGGCCTATGGTGAGGTGTCCGAGTGGCTGAAGGAGCACGCCTGGAAAGTGTGTAAACGTTTATAGCGTTTCGAGGGTTCGAATCCCTCTCTCACCGCCAAATTTGATTTCTACGGGACTTTACCGTAGTGCGAAAGGCTTAAATCTAAAGGGTTTAAGCCTTTTTTTTACGCCTGTACACTACGGCGCAGTCCAGTAGTATCCCGACATCTTTGTCGGTACTTTTGACGGTATCTCATTAAAAACGACTATTAATGAGGGGAGTTTCGTTTTTTCCTGAAATTTATACCGTCAAATGAGGTTAAAAATTGGCTAAGCAATCCAACAAACTGACAGCTAAAACCGTTAAGAATCTAGCTTACGATCCTGAAAGCAGTGATCCTAGCCAAAATAATGGACAGCACTTCTGTCATTTACAGCAATAGAATAGAGTGGCATTATAGATAATCAATAGGTTGTCACTCTAATTTCACACAATTAAATCAGATTATTTATACAAATAGATAAGAGTGGCTTACAAAATTACATTAATAAGCACGAGTGCCTGAATGGTGAATTTTTTATGAAAAAATTGAGTGACGAATACTTACCTGTTAGAAAAGCTCAAACTGTTTATGGGAGTATTTCAGGAAATTATGCTTTTAGAGGTGAAAAAACCATATGGTTTGAATCGACCCTTGAGCGTGATTTCATACTTAAGCAAGAATTTAATAACAATGTGATTGATGTTATCGGTCAACCTGTAGTTATCCCCTACATCACTGAATTGGGTAATCAATCAAACTACACCCCTGACTTTTTGGTGCAGTTTTCAAGCTCGAATTGTGATGATTTTGAGGATTTCCCTGTACCTATGCTTATTGAAATTAAGCCCAAGAAAAAGCTTGCTGAGGACTGGGATAAGTTAAAACCAAAATTTAGAGCAGCTCATCGTTTTGCTGCTGATAAAGGATGGAAGTTCAAAATTATCAGTGAAACAAGATTATATGATCAGTATTGGGAAAATATTAATTTCTTAAAAAAATTTAGACGCTCTCATATAGATGCCGTTGATCAACAATTATTACTCGATACCCTACAAAAGTTAGGTCAATCAACAATTAATCAATTACCTGCTCATCTTTTTAAAGATAAAACCAATGTTCTAAAAGGGATTCACCAAGTTTGGGCACTAGTGGCAAAGCGAATGATTGCTTGTGACTTGTATTGCCCTTTAACGGCTGAAACTGTGATATGGGTTAACCAAAATGATGCGTTTGTGAGGAATATCTAAATGATTGAATCTAATGCTGTCAGTATTGATCGTAGTCGTATCACACTTAAACCCAATGTGGTTGTTGGTTATGAGGGAAACCCTTATAAAATTGTGAATGTTTTAAATGCTAATGACATTGTTATATCAAGTCTTGATTCGGTACGTAGTTTACAGGTCAATTCTAAAAGTTTGACCGTTTTTGAGGGAGAAAATACGCTAACTGAAAACCTAAACAAAGGTGATAAGGATATCAGCAATGAAGCTTGGCAGATTGCTTTACAACGTTATGAGATTATTAAGCCTTTGATTGAGTATTCAACCACTGAACTGGTTGAAAATAGAGCGAATGAATATGATGTAAATCGTTCTACATTGTGGAAGTGGCTTAGAGATTATCGTGAAAATAACTCTCTAATGACGTTGATTCCCAAAAAACGAGGTTGGACAACTGAAAAATCAAGGTTGTCACCTCAAGTGAGCAATATCATTAAACAAGCTATCAATGATGAATATTTGAATGCGAAGAAACCTAGTATTTCCAAAACGATTGAAATTGTAAAAGCAGAGTGTTCACGGCTTCAGCTTGAAGCACCACATGAAAACTCTATTCGTAGAAGAATCGAGGCTTTAAATAATTACCAAGTAACGAAAGCACGTCTTGGATCTAAAGCTGCAATAGATAAATTTAAGGCTGCTGCGGGTTCATTCCCAAATGCTGATTACCCTTTGGCATATGTGCAGATTGATCATACACCTCTAGATATTGAAATCGTGGATGACGAGTTCAGAGAAGCGATTGGAAAACCTCACTTAACCTTGGCAATCGATGTTTTCAGTCGGATGATTGTTGGATATTACCTATCACTAGAAGCACCAAGTACGACTTCAGTGGCGATGTGTATAGCATCTTGTATTTTGTCAAAAAAACGTAAGTTGATCGAACTAAATATTGATGCTGAATGGCAGGTCGAAGGTATTATGGACTCGGTGCATACAGATAATGGACCCGATTTTAGAACCAATCACATCAGTAAAGCTTGCCTAAAATATGGGATTCATTGGGAATATAGACCAATTGGTGGGGCGAGATTTGGCGGTCATATTGAACGTATGCTTGGTATTGTCAATCTTGAAATGCATGTGCTGGATGGTACAACTTTTTCAAATGTGCAGCAGCGAGGAACTTATGATTCCGCTAAACAAGCCTGTATGACATTAAAGGAACTTGAATACTATATCGTTTATTGGATTACTAAAGTTTATCATCAGAAGAAGCATTCAGCTTTAGGAACATCACCTATTGTTAAATGGGAAGAAGGTGTTTGGGGAACGAAGACGACAGCAGGAACAGGTTTGAAAGAACGTGTATCAGATGAAGATACCTTGTTTATTGATTTTCTACCTGAATTTGAAGCGACCATTCAGCGTACAGGGGTGCAGAAAGATAACTTATTCTATTTTGCAGACTGTTTAAGGCAATGGGTTAATTCTATTGATCCAGACGACAATAATCGAAAGCGCAAAAGAAAATTCTTATTTAAGCGTGATCCGAGGGATATTTCACAGATTTGGTTTTATGAGCCATTTTCTAATACCTATTTTAAAGTACCCACTGCAAAGCGAGAGATACCACCGATTAGCTTATTTGAATATAGACAGGTACAGAACTATCTCAAGAATGGGCGTCAGGATGTTCAGAATCAGGATGAGATTTACAAGGCGATTTTACATCTACGTGAGCAGCTTAATCAGGCTCGAAGCTTGACTCGAAAGCAACGTCGCTCAAACCAAAGAAAAAAGGAAAATGAAAAAGCCATTACTCAGCTATCCGAACAGAATCAGTCTAAAAAGGCTGTAGTTTCTGAAAGCCTTCAGACAAGTGATGATTTGTGGAGTACTCCTTTAACTGCATTTGATGATTTAAGGTGATGTGATGGAAAAATATGAATATCTTGCAGAGCATGTACTTGAAATCATGCAATTAAGCGATAGTGAACGGATTGAGACATTATTCACTGATCGGTGGATTGGCTATAAGAAAGCCCACTCTATTGTAAACAAGACATTTTTATCTTTTATATTCAATGGCTTATTTTCCTGCTAATTGGTAATACCATGAAAAATACCATGCTCAGAAAAGGCTTAACAATATTTTGAAAAATTGCCTACTGAGCGCTGCCGCACAGCTCCATAGGCCGCTTTCCTGGCTTTGCTTCCAGATGTATGCTATTCTGCTCCTGCAGCTAATGGATCACCGCAAACAGGTTACTCGCCTGGGGATTCCCTTTCGACCCGAGCATCCGTATGAGACTCATGCTCGATTATTATTATTATAGAAGCCCCCATGAATAAATCGCTCATCATTTTCGGCATCGTCAACATAACCTCGGACAGTTTCTCCGATGGAGGCCGGTATCTGGCGCCAGACGCAGCCATTGCGCAGGCGCGTAAGCTGATGGCCGAGGGGGCAGATGTGATCGACCTCGGTCCGGCATCCAGCAATCCCGACGCCGCGCCTGTTTCGTCCGACACAGAAATCGCGCGTATCGCGCCGGTGCTGGACGCGCTCAAGGCAGATGGCATTCCCGTCTCGCTCGACAGTTATCAACCCGCGACGCAAGCCTATGCCTTGTCGCGTGGTGTGGCCTATCTCAATGATATTCGCGGTTTTCCAGACGCTGCGTTCTATCCGCAATTGGCGAAATCATCTGCCAAACTCGTCGTTATGCATTCGGTGCAAGACGGGCAGGCAGATCGGCGCGAGGCACCCGCTGGCGACATCATGGATCACATTGCGGCGTTCTTTGACGCGCGCATCGCGGCGCTGACGGGTGCCGGTATCAAACGCAACCGCCTTGTCCTTGATCCCGGCATGGGGTTTTTTCTGGGGGCTGCTCCCGAAACCTCGCTCTCGGTGCTGGCGCGGTTCGATGAATTGCGGCTGCGCTTCGATTTGCCGGTGCTTCTGTCTGTTTCGCGCAAATCCTTTCTGCGCGCGCTCACAGGCCGTGGTCCGGGGGATGTCGGGGCCGCGACACTCGCTGCAGAGCTTGCCGCCGCCGCAGGTGGAGCTGACTTCATCCGCACACACGAGCCGCGCCCCTTGCGCGACGGGCTGGCGGTATTGGCGGCGCTGAAAGAAACCGCAAGAATTCGTTAACTGCACATTCGGGATATTTCTCTATATTCGCGGTTCAGCAGGCATGTCCCCTTTGAGGGCGACCCGACGACAGGATAATCGACCTTATGGTGCGCAAATATTTCGGCACAGACGGTATTCGTGGCAAAGCCAACGAAGGCGCGATGACGGCGGAAACCGCCTTGCGCGTCGGCATGGCGGCTGGCCGTGTCTTTCGTCGCGGTGACCACCGCCATCGTGTCGTGATCGGCAAGGATACGCGCCTGTCGGGCTATATGCTTGAACCCGCGCTCACAGCCGGTTTCACCTCGATGGGCATGGACGTATTCCTTTTTGGCCCGCTGCCGACAACGTATAGGAAGAATAAACGCCCTTTTCACCCAAGTCCAACAGCTTTGGACCGCAGTTGACTCTTTCGACACCCCTGCGATGCAACCCAATCCGGCTGACGGGGAGCCAGCAACGCTGAAAATTTACCCTCCTCTTTCCCACTAGCGGCTCCTTTTCCGACAACCAGCACGGCGGATCCCTGCCGCGGCGCTGTGAACGCAGCATTTTGATTGGTATCGTTGGCCTTCAGGCTCGTCAGTCAAACAGACCCAGGAGCAGCTCAGCCGGTGGCGCCCGGCTTTCGGGTAACGCCCTGGTCCCGCTGGTTTCGGCTTTGTGCTTCAGGTGATCAAGGATCTGCTTGATCACTATAGGGTCTTCAATGCAGGCGATGACTTTCATGGCGCCGCCGCAGCCGCTGCAGGTCTCGATGTCGATATTGAAAACACGCTTGAGCCGTTGCGCCCATGTCATCGACGCTCGCCGTTGTGCTGGTGTTGCCGGTTCATCAGCCACCCTGACCTTGTTGCCCCTGCCCCGTTTTGCCGGCGTGACCAACGCCCGGTGCCGACTGTTGGGTGCGAACACCCCGTGGAAGCGGGTTAGGTTGACTCTGGGCTTCGGTACCAGGGCGGCCAGCCTTGCAATGAAATCCAATGGTTCGAAAATGACGTGCGTGGTGCCGTCCCGGTACGGCGTCTTGAGCTGGTAGCGCACGTTGCCGCCTCGTGTTAACGACAGCCGCTTCTCGGATACCGCCGGGCGGCTGATGTACCGGCACAGCCGTTCGAGCTTCTTGCGTTCATCGGCCCTGGCCGCCACGCCGGCGTGCAGGCTGGACCCGGCTACCTTGCCAATCCCGTCACCGAACGGATCACCACTGGTCGGCAGAGTTTGCAAAGTGAACACCTTTCGCCCCGCCTGTGAACCGACAGCGATACGGTAAGTGATCGAGTGCCCCAGCAGGGGTGTCATCGGGTCGTCATCCACCGCATCCGAGGCCAGATAGCTGTTTTCGACATCCCGTTCCAGCAGGCCTTGCCGTTCCAGATAGCGACCCACCCGGTGGGCGATGGTGTGCGTCAGCTGGGTGAGCTCTGGGCTGGTCGGCGCCTTGACCCAGCGGAAACGCGCTGAGCCGTGGGATTGCTCGACATACACACCGTCGAGAAACAGCATGTGGAAGTGAACATTCAGATTGAGCGCCGATCCAAAACGCTGGATCAGGGTGACCGCGCCCGTCTTGGCCACTTGGTGGGTATGGCCCGCTTTCTTGACCAGGTGCGTGGCAATGACGCGGTAAACGATGCCCAGCACCCACCCCATGATCTCGGGCCGGCTGGCAAACAGGAAACGCAGCTGAAACGGGAAGCTCAACACCCACTGACGCATGGGTTGTTCAGGCAGTACTTCATCAACCAGCAAGGCGGCACTTTCGGCCATCCGCCGCGCCCCACAGCTCGGGCAGAAACCGCGACGCTTACAGCTGAAAGCGACCAGGTGCTCGGCGTGGCAAGACTCGCAGCGAACCCGTAGAAAGCCATGCTCCAGCCGCCCGCATTGGAGAAATTCTTCAAATTCCCGTTGCACATAGCCCGGCAATTCCTTTCCCTGCTCTGCCATAAGCGCAGCGAATGCCGGGTAATACTCGTCAACGATCTGATAGAGAAGGGTTTGCTCGGGTCGGTGGCTCTGGTAACGACCAGTATCCCGATCCCGGCTGGCCGTCCTGGCCGCCACATGAGGCATGTTCCGCGTCCTTGCAATACTGTGTTTACATACAGTCTATCGCTTAGCGGAAAGTTCTTTTACCCTCAGCCGAAATGCCTGCCGTTGCTAGACATTGCCAGCCAGTGCCCGTCACTCCCACTCGATTGTAAACAAGCACACAAAACCCTTTAGTGACAACAATTTGCAAGAACTATCAGGCTCAGTGCCATGAAAAATACCATGACCAGATCATGAGGTTGAACACGGCTTGCGCCGGCAGCGTTCACGCTCCTGGTCGGCGATCTCGCCCGGCTGCAATGCTAGCTCAGCATCGGTCATGCGCTCCAGCACGTCGCGTAGGCGGATGGTGCAAGGAATGGGCGGCAGCTCGAACTCATAGCCGCCGGCGATCATTTCGGCCGCAATCTCCTCGGTGATGAAAAACGGCTCGTCGTCTTGGTTCGGCTTCTTCATGCCCTTTCCTCCTGGCGCTCATCCTGGCCGACAGCGGCCAGGGCATCGGCTTCCGTCAATGCGTCCTCCACGAACGCGCCGTGCTGCTTCGCTTCGGCCTGGCTGACCTCGGCCCATATCCGTTTCACCTGGGCCGCACTGTACCCGGCCAGCTCGGCGGTCTTGTTGATGCTGTAGCCGGACTTGCGCAGCGCGACAACTTGGGCGCGGCGCTTCGGATCAGCACGGCGGCCCTTGTACCGCCCGGCCTGGCGGGCCAACTCAATGCCTTGGCGCTGGCGTTCGCGCCTGTCCTCGTAGTCGTCGCGGGCCATCTGCAAGGCCAGGCGAAAAAGCATGATCTGCACGGCTTCCAGCACGATCTTGGCGACGCCCTGGGCCTCGGCCGCCAGGTCGGATAGATCGACCACGCCAGGGACGGCCAGGCGTGCGCCTTTGGCCTGTATCGAGGCCACCAGGCGCTCGGCCTCGGGCAAAGGTAGGCGGCTGATGCGGTCGATCTTCTCGGCAATGACCACCTCGCCGGGCTGTAGGTCGCCGATCATGCGCAGCAGCTCAGGCCGGTCGGCGCGTGCGCCGGATGCCTTCTCACGGTAGATGCCGGCGACGTAGTAGCCGGCGGCCTTCGCGGCCGTAGTGATCGCCTCTTGGCGTTCCAAGTCCTGCGCGTCGGTGCTGACGCGCAGATAGACCCGCGCCACCATCGGCGCGGCTACTGGCTTCGTCCTGCGCATACTTGCGGGCTCCTTTGGGCATACTCAAATGCACCCATCTTAAACTGGCAGGCCAATTTATCACATATCGATCTAAATGCGCCTAGCTCATTTTTACAGCTTAAATGAGCTATTGAGCACACTCCATATTTCGACTATTATTGAAACATGGAAACGATAAATGCTGTAGCCGCCCTGGCGGCCATCGCTCAAGAATCGCGCCTCGCGGTGTTCCGGCTTCTCGTCCAGGCCGGCCCCGCCGGCATGGCCGCCGGAAAAATCAGCGAAGCGGCCGGCATCCCGCCGTCTTCGCTATCCTTCCACCTGAAAGAGCTGGCACACGCCGGCATGGTCACGTCGCGGCAAGAAGGCCGATTTGTGATCTACGAGGCGAACTTTTCGACGGCCACTAACCTGGTGGCCTTTCTCACGGAAAACTGCTGCGGCGGCCAGGTGTGCAACCTGTCTTGCACCACGGAAGCCGGGAAGGTGTTGGCATGAGACTTCGCCATCTTTCCGACCCCGATTCTTTGCCCGCTTTGGACAAATCCTTTGCCATCGAGCGCCCGGCGCTCGGGCTGGCACCCGACGCCCCGCCGGTGCGTATCCTGCTGCTGTATGGCTCGCTGCGCGCCCGCTCGTTCTCACGGCTGGCCGTCGAGGAAGCGGCCCGGCTGCTGCAATTCTTTGGCGCAGAAACACGCATCTTCGACCCGTCCGATTTGCCGTTGCCCGATCAAGTGCAAAGCGACGATCACCCGGCCGTCAAGGAGCTGCGCGCCCTGTCCGAGTGGTCAGAGGGACAAGTCTGGTGCAGCCCGGAACGCCACGGTCAGATTACCAGTGTCATGAAGGCGCAGATTGACCATCTGCCGCTTGAAATGGCCGGCATCCGGCCGACCCAAGGCCGCACCCTGGCCGTGATGCAGGTATCCGGCGGCTCGCAGAGCTTCAACGCCGTGAACACCTTGCGTCTGCTCGGCCGCTGGATGCGAATGTTCACCATTCCGAACCAGTCGAGTATCGCCAAAGCGTTCCAAGAGTTCGACGCGGCGGGCCGCATGAAGCCCTCGCCGTACTACGACCGAATAGCCGATGTGATGGAAGAACTGGTGCGCTTCACGGCGCTGGTACGGCCGCACCGTGAAGCACTGACAGACCGCTATTCCGAACGGAAAGCGGCCGGCCACGTCATCGACGAGGCCACCGATCTTTCATCCATCGCCATTGCTCCCCAGCCACTACCAGAAAGCGAAACATCATGACCGAAAGAATCTATAACGTCCTCATCCTCTGCACCGGCAATTCGGCGCGCAGCATCATGGCCGAAGCTCTCATCAACACGATGGGGCAAGGGCGCTTCCGCGCCTACAGCGCCGGCAGTCACCCAACCGGCAAGGTCAATCCCTTCGCCGTCGAAAAGGTGGAGTCGGTGAATTACCCGACCGAGAATCTGCGCAGCAAGAGCTGGGACGAGTACGCCACGCCCGACGCACCGAAGATGGACTTCATCATCACCGTCTGCGACAACGCCGCCGGCGAAATGTGTCCGGTGTGGCCTGGTCAGCCGATCTCGGCGCATTGGGGATTTGAAGACCCGGCCGCCGTCGAAGGCACTGACGCCGAGAAGCGCCGGGCCTTAGAACAAACCTTCCGGCACATGATGAACCGCGTCCGCCTGTTCGTGAATCTGCCTCTCAAAATGCTTGACCAGACGGCCATCAAGCGCGAGCTGGCGAACATCGGCAAGACCGAGCAGGAAGCATGAGCGCCGGCGCACAGGCCATCGCCGCGAAGCCGCGCCAGGCCCCGATGAGCGGCTTCGAGCGTTACCTGACGCTGTGGGTGGCCCTGTGCATCGTCGCCGGTGTTGCGCTCGGCCAGGGCCTTCCTGACGTGTTCCAGGCCATAGGCCGCATGGAAGTGGCCCAGGTCAATTTGCCGGTGGGCCTGCTGATTTGGGTAATGATCGTCCCGATGCTGGTCAAGATCGACTTCGGGGCGCTGCACCAGGTCAAAGAGCATTGGCGCGGCATCGGCGTCACGCTGTTCGTGAATTGGGCCGTCAAGCCATTCTCGATGGCCCTGCTGGGGTGGCTGTTCATCCGACAAGTGTTCGCTCCGTTCCTGCCGGCCGATCAACTGGACAGCTACATCGCGGGCTTGATCTTGCTGGCCGCCGCGCCCTGCACGGCAATGGTGTTCGTGTGGAGCCGCCTTACCAACGGCGACCCGCTTTTCACGCTCTCGCAAGTGGCTCTGAACGACGCCATCATGATCGTGGCCTTCGCGCCCATCGTCGGCCTGCTGCTGGGCATGTCCTCGATCTCGGTGCCTTGGGACACGCTGCTGATTTCGGTCGTGCTCTACATCATCGTGCCGGTGATCCTGGCGCAGCTCTTGCGGCGGCATCTGCTCAAGCAAGGACAGGCCGCCTTTGAACGGGCCATGCAGAAGATCGGGCCGTGGTCGATGGCCGCGCTGCTGCTGACGTTGGTTCTACTGTTCGCCTTCCAGGGCGAGGCCATCATCCGGCAGCCGTTAGTGATCGCCATGCTAGCCGTGCCGATCTTGATTCAAGTGTTCTTCAATTCCGGGTTAGCCTACTGGCTGAACAAGCGGGCGGGGGAAAAGCACTCTGTCGCCTGTCCTTCGGCCCTGATCGGTGCCAGCAACTTCTTCGAGCTGGCCGTGGCGGCCGCCATCAGCTTGTTCGGTCTGCACTCCGGCGCTGCATTGGCAACCGTGGTCGGCGTCCTGGTCGAAGTGCCGGTGATGCTGCTGGTCGTGCGCGTGGTGAATCGCTCGAAGAGCTGGTACGAACGAGGTTGAACATGAGTAGGAAAAAACTGAGGAAATGATTGCAGATTGCCGCGCCGGCCGCTTCCTGGCGCATTCGATCACTGACCTGGAACACCTAGTATCCATGCTTGCTGAGGTCGCCCGATGACAGACCCAAAGAACCTAGAGAACAGGCTGCATGAGAAGGCCGACCCGGCCCGCGCCGTTTCCACTGGTCGGGTGCGCTACACACTGGCCGAACTACTGGCCGACGCGGAAGCATCCGGGGCTTACCCGCTGCCGCCGGAGGAACGCGAATGGATGGATGCGCCGTCTGTGGGTCGGGAATGGCCAAACAGTGAAGATTGAAAAAGGCGGCCAGTTCGAGTGGCCGCCCTTTCGTCATTAGCTGCACGCTTGGCGCAAGGCGTTCATTGCTTCTTGAAAATCAGCCTGTGTCGCCCGGCCCGTTTCAGCTTGGTAGTACACCACCATAAAAGCATTAGCGACGGCTTCGGCCAATGGCCCAAGGCTCCGCGCTTCCGCTTGGTTGATGTACTCCAAAGAAGAAAGAATAGCCGCTGCTTGATGCACTGCTTGCCCTGGTTCGATAATATGTTGTGTTGTCATAATTCACCTCTCCAGTAGGTGTTGATTGAAAGTGCCGGGCTGGTTGTGGCCAGCCCGGTGCGCCTACAGGTACAGCCCCGCCGCCTCCGCGAATGCTGACCGCTCATTCCTGCCGCCATTAACCTCAATACTTATCGGCTTAGTTTCGCTCTCTCTCATAGGGTCTGGCCGTGATACAAAAGCGGCTGTTTCTGTCTCTGCATCGACCTCGGTCGATTGATCACCCAGCGGCGAAATAAATACCTGGCTGACTTCTTCCCTTGGCGCTTCATCCAGGGCCGCCAATGCGGCCATGTATGTTGATGTCGTCATCGTGCTAACTCCTGACTTCGTTACTATCTGGGCCAGAATCGGCGCCCAAGCTATTGCCCTCGAACTGGCCAGATTGGCTTGCTTCTTTCGGCTCCATGCTTTCGCGTATCGAAGCAGCCAGTTTTCCGCCTGTGGTTTCGCTCACTCGCTCCTGGAATCCCTGCTTCACTTGAGAGCCGACACCCTTGGCTAACTCGGAGGCCGTGCCTGTGGCCAGCTTCGCGGCCTTGGCAAAGCCGCCACCGCTTGAGCTACTGCCGCTGTCACCAAAGCCAGCCGCTTGGGCGAATGGGCTACTGCCAGCAGTACCCGCTTCACCACCACCGTTTCCGCCACTGCTGACAACTGACCCCATGCTGGACATGTCACCGCCGGTTTCCATACTCGCTGATGCTTTCTGAAAAGCCGCTTGGAGTGCACTTGCACCTCCGGCTGCACCGGCTGCGGCACCCATAACCGCTTTACCTGCCAGGGCAGCGCCGCCAGTTGCCATACTGGCCGCCGTCACCGCCGCCCCAACTGCCGCACCCGCACCGAAGTTTCCAATTCCACCGGCTGCGCCAATACCACCACCAGACACAAGACCAGAAATCATCGGCGGAACTTTGTTGACCAAGAAAAGCAAGATGACCGATATAACCAACATCACGGCCAGTTCCTGGGATGCCATGTTCTCGCTGATTTGCGTGTAGTAGTGATTGATGAACTCTTTGCCAATCGCAACCAGAAGCACCATTGCCATAAGCTGTGCGGCCAGGCCCAGCACGGTCTTGTAGTAATTGATCGCCATGTCGGAAGTCCAACGACTTCCACCAAAGCCAAGGAAGAACACACCGGCATACAACAGAATCCAGGCTGATGCGAGCAACAGCAACAGGTTGACCGCAATCAACGCCAGGACAAACAAAACAGCCAGGGCCATTAGCTCCATGACCAGAGCAGTTGCCATCTGCCGCCATCCCAGCTCCGAGGTGGCCTGTACTGTGCGGTTGTATAACTCGAAACCAAGATCAAGGATGCTGGAGGGCCCAAGATTGCTATTGGAAAGTCCCCCCGCCTGCGCGCCCAGAGTTTGCAATGACTGAACAATCGTACCGGCGATATTCATGCCCTGGTTCGCATTCGTCAGCAACCACCAGAAAAAGCCGGTGAAGATCGTGAAGCGAACGAACTCCGCGAAGAACTCGCCAATGTCGGCCTTGCGCAAAGCCATCATGCCGAATGTCCAGACCATCGAAATCACAACCAGCGTCCAGAACAAACGCGATGCAGCGGACTCAATAGCTGGCCCCCATGTTGCGGCAGCATCATGAAAACGCTTGAGCACATCATTCATAACACCGCTGCTACTTAGCTCCTGCGCCATTGCAGGTTCAGCCAGCACCATTGTGGCGACCATCATCAAGCCACCTAGAGCAATTTTCTTTCTCATGGCGACCACCTCAATAATCATCTTTAGGGCTGGGCTTGAACTCCCACTGACGCATCTGCTTGGCCTTCTGGAATGCTCTGCATTCCTCGGTAAAGGCCTCTCGGTTCGCTTCGCTGCGCATTTCATTCAGTGCTGCCTGGAACGCATCGGGGGCACACGTCGCCGCATTTGGTTCGGGCATCCTTTCCTGTTCACATCCAGCCAACAACAGCAACGTAGCCGCGGTAGTAAAAAAGATTTTTTTCATCTCACCGCCTCCCTAGTAGTTGTCTGCCGGACTCGGGCGAAACGTCCAGGTACGCATTTGCTCGGCCCTGGCATCACCTCGCGCCTCGGCATCGAGTTCTGCTGCAATCCGGGCTGCCTCCGCGTTGTGTTGGGCGGTCAACATGGTGCGAATCTGCAAGAGCTGATTGGCCTGCTGGCTGGCGAGCTGGTTGGCGTAGCCGATGGCCTGTAGCTGGCCAGTTGCACCCTGGGCCGCGCCTTGCAGCCGCTCCAGGGTACGGGCGTCATCCTTCAAAGCCTTTTGCTGGTCGGCAACGGTCTGGAACAGGGCATCGTTGGCCTTCTTTTGCGACTCTGACGCCAGGCGGCGGTTCTCTTCCATCGCTGCCTTTTCGGCCGGCGTGCATCCGCCGCTGCCGTTGAAGCATGGCGAGCTGCGGTAATAGGCCACGTCCTGAAACTTGGCCAGGTAACGATCCAGGCTGCCTAGCTGGTTCTCGTAATAGGCCAGCGTGTTTTGCGCGGCAATCAGCCGGTTGATCGTAGTCTGCGCCTGATCCCAGATATACGCGGCTGGGGCCATCGTGTTCTGGAGCTGATTTTCGTACTGCTGCAACTGGGTCTGGTACTGCTCAATCTGCTTGAGCGTCTGCGCCACCGACTCGATGGCCGTCATGATGTTCTGGGCCAGGTTGCCGCCGTCGATGACGGGGATACCAGCTTGCACAGGGGCGGTGGTAGTGGTGATAAAGCCGGTTGCGAGTGCAACGGCTAGAGCGGTTTTTTTAGCCGCTAAAATTTTGGACTTCATGGTCGTACTCCGTCGATGAAAAGAAGGCATTGCCTTGACCAAGCGTTGTGCTTGTTCTCGGCAACGTTTCATCGAAGAGCTACGCCACTAGCTGATCGGTATTGCCCTTGGCGCTGAGGCCCGGACTTACAAACGTAAAACTACTCTGTTTTTTTATCGCTTTCGGACAAGCCAACTTCCCGGCCAATCTCTTCAAGCTCTAGCGGCTGTACTGCCGCCGTCAGTATTTCGCGTATTTCCGCGTCGGTGCTCCTATCGTTGAGCGCTGCTCGAACTTTCAACGCACGGTGCACCTCGGCGGGTAAATTCCTGATAAGCACATTTGCCATATCAATACCCTTTTGGTGTACCCGACAACCATGCTATCAAAGATATTAAAAATAGCAAGACCTATACTCTTGCAACCGGCGGTAGCCGATCAGCCCCGCAGGGCAGGATTCCCGTTGAGTGCCCCCGGCGCGAATAAGGGACAGTGAAGATAGATAACCGGCTTGCCGGTTAGCTAACTTCACCCATCCTGCCCGCATTTCACCCACTATTGAAAATCTAGCGCATATCGAACGTAAAGCGTTTTATCGTCAAACAAACACCGATTCTTGGCAACATAACCGTAATCGTCACCAAATCGGCCTGCAATCGACATAGTCGCTTCAAAATCGCTGCTCAATCGGCTTTAAATCGGAACCTAAAATGCCAACAATCGACACAAACCATTCGCCCCGATGGGGCGAGTTGGACGCCAAAAAAGAAGGGCATAACCCGCCCCTCAAGTGTCAATGAACACAAGAAATTTGCCTCCCCTCCCGTCATACCACTAAGGCGACGTATTGATACTTGAGGGGCAACCTTTCCTGATGTTGACACCTTCACGCAGGTTACTGGTTATGGGCGTCCAACACACACGGCTCATTCCTGCTTGGTAATAATAAGAATAATAATCTTCTTATTATTCTTACCGAACGAATGGGCACTGCTTAGCCATTTCACGTTTCGAGCCAAGGTTTCAGTACAGATAACTACAAGTGCACACAGCGGCCCTCCAGCACCGTTAGACGCAGATTCTGCTTCAGCTCATGGAATAAGGGACTCCGGGTTGTTTTCCCCTCTCACAAGGCGTTTCAGCGGCCACTGAAGCCGCCTTCTCTTCTTGGCGTTAAACCATCGGCCTATGGCCGATTGATAAAGCCCGCCAGGGCTTTATTGGCAAGGTCAGAACGCGCCCTCAAGGCGCGAGCTGCACCGCGCATGATGGATTATCTTTAGATAATCTTGGATGGATTTCCCAAACTGCCCGCAAAGCAGCGCACCGTCTGGGTTTTCCAAATTGGGACGGGGAACGTTACGACGGCAGAAGGGGAGCGTTACGACGGTAACAAGGGAACGTTACGACGGTAAACGGGTGCAGTTGCCGTGGGGCCAGGCCTCTTGATCTCCCATTTTCCCTTGGCGTATTCGTTCACTACCCAACCCACGGCGGCAAGTTCGGCCAGTGCCTTCCGGGCAGTCTGACGGCGTTTTTTCATAGCTTCGGCATTGGCTTCATCTGGCCAGACATAGCCGCAAAGCGTGTCCAGTTCCACGCGCCCGGATTTGCCGGGGTCGATCCAGCCGCATAGCCGTTGGTGCATCAGCCGTGCCGGATCAGTCTGTAGCACCCGCACTTCCGCCATGTCGATACGGGCATATGGACGATGCCCCAGGATCGCTTCGGCAATACGCGGATTCAGGGCAACCCATAGCCTGCCGTCCGTCTCGTCAAAAGCATGACTCATCAGGTGGAACGCGGCTTGCCGCCGTCCCTTCGTCACAAGGATGGTGACGTTCGACATGCGCAGCAGGCTGGCTTTGAGCGCCTTGATGTTGTCGCCGCTATCCGTCATGCCCGTTTCTGAGAGCAGTTTGGTCAGGCTCTCACGAACCACCAAGCCGTCTTGCTCAATGGCTTCGAAACGGGGTTCAAGGAATAGCCGTAGCTGTCGCCCCGTCTCACTGGTCGGTTCCGGGGTTAGCAAGATGCCGTTCGGGCCGCCAAGGGCCACGATGCCTTGCAAAAGACGCATATCATCGGCCCCGAGAGGTTCGAATCCGACGAAACGCATGGATTCGTCCTCGCCAAAGGTGTAGGTCACGTCCAGCTTGCAGCGTTTGCGATCGCCACGCTTGAGGCTGCGGAACAGGCCAGGTGCCAAACAGTGCGCGGGATCATGTCGGACGTGGGTCAGGTCATGCTTAGGCTTCTTCACGCTGTCTCCTTTTCACCTTGCACTGCCGCTCCAGTACAGCAGGCTTCAACACGCCGCCGTCGTGCCGTCTAAACCAGAGTTCTTGAAAAGGTGCGCCATAGTTGGCCTTGCTGACGCCAAAGCGGACAAAATACCCACGCTGACAATCATCGACCCCCAGTATCTCGGCCTCGCCTTGCGTCATGCCGGATAGGTACGATTGCCAACGGATGTTATCAACCAGTACGGACGATCCACGACTGGCCTGCTGTTGATCGCCCGACCCCATCATGGCTGCGCTTTTACTCGCGTGGTGCAGAAACACAATGGAGCAGCCTGTATCAGCGGCTATGGCCTCCATGTGCCCAACAACCTGCGCCATCGGCCCGCTAGCGTTCTCCTCCTCAATGTGGAAGCGCCGCAAAGTGTCCAAGATCATCAAGCGACGACCTTCAGCGGCTCGTTTGAGAGCATCGAACCAGCTAGCAGCCATGATGTTTGGGCATTTACCGATCAAGGGTTCAATGAGCAAACCATCAGCCACGGCTTGCCGTTCCGCTGCGCTGAGGTGTGCCCCAAGGGCGTGCAGACGATGGTGAATAGCGGCCGGTGGATCTTCAGCAGGCAGATAGACCACTTGCCCGGTGGGAAACTCGCCTATTTCAAGTAAATCAGGCCCGCCTGCAATCTGTGCAGCCAATTGAAGGGCCAACATGGATTTACCAGCCCCACCAGGCGACACAAGAGCACCAACAGTGCCAGCAACCATATTAGGCAGAACATAATCAATGGGTGGCGGCAATTCCGTGAAAGCCGCCATAAGATCAAGAGCCATATAACTAGCCCTCTATAGGGCCAGGTCGCGCAGCTTGATCACCCGATGATTTACGTGCCTCAATCCACTCTTCGACCTCTGACAAATCCCAGGCGACATTTCTACTGGTTAACGCGATACGGCGTGGAAAATCCCCTCGCTGCTCCAGGTTATAAATTGTTCGTGTCGAAAGCGGGATCATCTCCAGGAGCTTCTTCCTGTTGATGAGGGTCTTTATATTTTGCATGGGTCAATACCTCTCAAATGAATAGTTGCTATTCATCGAGTAGCTGCGCGAAGCAGCTAATCGGTAATTGACCTGCCCGATGCCAATGGCGGCCTTATTTATAAATTCACGGCATCAACTTCAATGCTATCAAAGATAGCAAAAACATCAACCCTTACTGCCTCCCGAAGTCCACTCATCAATCATATCGGCCCAATCCTGCAACATCGCCGCCCGCTGCTCGCGGTACTCAGCCTTGTTGTAGACAGCCCTCACGCCCTTCTGCTCGTGCGCCAGGCACTTCTCGATCCAGTCGGTGTTGTAGCCGGCCTCATGCAACAGCGTGCTGGCTGTGCGCCGCAAATCATGCGGTCCGAACTTGGTAAGTGACTTCCCATCTTTCTGCGCCGCCTTGTAAGTCAGCGTCAGCACCTGGTTAAGTGTGGCAGCGCTCATCGGCGCATCCGAGTCGTACCGTGATGGCAAAACGAAGTCGGAACCACCGGCAAAGGTTTTCATGGCAATGAAAATATCCAGAGCCTGCTGGGACAGAAATACCAGGTGCGGGTTACGGCGTTTCATCCGCTCCTTTGGAATCGTCCACAACGCTTCGCTGAAATTGATCTCGCTCCAGGTCGCATTGGTCAGCTCGCTCTTGCGCACCATCGTCAGCAATAACAGCTTGGCCGCCGCACGGTTTGTTGGGCTTGTGCCCACTCGCTCCATGTACTGGTACATCAGCCCAATTTCTTCTGGCGTCAACGCTCGGTCACGTGGCTCGAATCGAGCGATGCTTGTTGGGCGCACCAGTTCTGCCGGGTTTTCGACCTTCTGCCCACGCTCGATGGCCCAGCGAAATACCTGCAACACGATTTCACGCACATGAACGGCGGTGGCCGGTGCGCCTCGCTCAACAATGGCATCAGCCAGCGCCCGCAAGTCTTCGTGGGTGATCTCCACCAGCTTCTGATTGCTGAATTTCGGCTTCAGCTCACGCTCATAAACCGAGCGGCGCATATCGCGGGTGGAGTCGGCCATCTGGTAGCCACGCAGCCACTTCTCCGCCCAGGCACCGAACGTCTCTGCATCTTTCACCCGCGCCTTGTCTCGGGCTTTCTCCTTGGCCGGCGACTTGCCCGCCGCAACCATCTTCTTGGCGTCACCCAACAGCTCGCGGGCTTCGGCCAGGGTGATGCCACCGACACCATAACGCCCAAAGGTGATGGTCTCCTGCCGACCGTTGATTGAGTAGTTGTAACGGAACGAGATGGAGCCGGCTGGAGTCACTGCCACATAGAGACCTTCCCGGTCATTCACTTTGTAGAGTTTGTCCCTGGGCTTGAGATTGCGCAGCTTGGTATCGGTCAGCATGTACCTTGTCCTTCTTCGTCTCCGATACCATGCTGAAAAAATCTCGAATTTATCGTATTTTTTCTTACGAAACAGTAACTTATAGAATATTAATACCATGAACACACAAAAGAACGCAGCATGGTATCGGCATCAATCATGGCATCGCCAAACCATAATACCAGCTTTAATGCCATGCTCAAACGGTGCTTGGCGCTTCCTCCCGTTGCCAGATCGTGCCAAACACAAACAAAAAAAAGCCCGCAATTACGCGGGCTTAGCGGCATTTCATGCCATCAGGTGCCTGGCTGTGCCAGACGCGGAATCATTCCATTACCATCATGAATACATTGACCGATATTTTGAATCGCCCTAGGAAATTAAGACCCGAATGCTTGTTGATAGTTGGTGACTCAAATATGGGCAAAACAACCATCATTCATGAGTTTGCTAGACAGTATTATACAAAAACCGTGAGTGATGCCGACATGGATTTATTGTCCGTGACCAAGCCTGTTTTGCCAATACTTGCTCCTGCAAAAGCTAATGTTAAAGAACTCTATATTAATATTTTAAATCACTTCTTTGTGCCATTTCGGGCAAGTGATCCTGAAGCAAAATTACGAAATCAAGCAGTACACTTGATGCGTAAGTATGAGACAAAAATGCTGATTATTGATGAAATTCATAATTGTTTAACAGGTTCAGCCAAATTGCTTCCTGAAGTCATGAATACGCTCAAGAATCTCAGCAATGAATTGAGTCTGAATGTCATTGGTGTTGGTACTCGTGAAGCAATCACCATACTGCATACTGATTCGCAATATGCCAGTCGTTTTGATGTGGTGAATTTACCAAAATGGGAACTCAACCAAGATTTTTTAAGATTATTAATGAGCTATGTTCGACTATTGCCGTTAAAAAAACAGTCTAATCTTGCATCTAAAGAGATTGCCACGTTGATTTTTGAAGTATCAGGCGGAAATTTGGGGGATTTAAACCGATTACTGGTCGAGTGTGCCAAAGAAGCCATTTTACAAGGTGAAGAAGAAATTACATATGACATTGTCCATAAGTTTAAATGGCTTAAACCGACTGAAGGTTTAAGAAATATTAGAAATATAAATCTCAGCGTACTTTAGCTTTAAATTGTTTATGGGGGGGGAAGATGAGTCAATCTGAACCACGGTGGTATATCAGAACTCCGATTCAACAGGACGAAATATTCTCATCGTGGTTGATTCGATCCGCCTTAGATGTAGGTTGCTCACCTATGGTTCTCGTTGAGGCCTTATGGGGGAAATGGAGAGCTTTAACGATTGATTTAGACAAAGGAGTAGATGCAGAAAAGTTTGATGCTCTGTTATCTCATAGTATTGAGACAAGGCAGAATATACAGCAATCGATGTTGAGTAGCTTTGTTTCTGAGATACAGCCAAATTATGATCCAAAGCAAACTATCCCTTGGGTTTTGTCCTTGGGCACACGAAACCGTTCAAATACCTCAGGTCGGCAAGTGTGTGTTGAATGCTTAAAAAGTCGTGAAAATCCGCCTTATTTTCGTTTAATGTGGCGCATGGGATGGCATTGTAGTTGTGATCGGCATCAGGTAAGTTTAATCGATCATTGCCCTGAATGCGGTGTGACGCTCCAAGCATTTAAAACTGATTTGGAACATGGTTGCTTGGCGATCTGTACAGCATGTGGTTTTGACTTAAGGCATTGTAAGCAAAGCCAAAATATCAATTTAAACTCTTTAAACTTCCAAAATAAAGCGGATCAGGTTTTAAAACAAAAAGTTGGCTTTTATAATCAATCAATTATTACCTCTCAAGAATGGTTTGAAATTGCTCGTGTATGGCTCAGTGAGATTAGATTTTTGATCAATACATCCAATAAAAATGTGATTCAATTGTTTGAAAGTTTTGATGTAAATTTACATCTTTCACATCCAGTTACCCCATTAGCATTTGAATATCTGAATACTCAGGAGCGAATAGTTTTGCTTTCAATATTGGATCAGATTATGGATATTCCATGCGACTTATTGGTACAGCGTTCAAATGAGTACGGAATCAGTCATGCAAACTTTTGGGATAAGCGTAAGAAGTTGCCTGTTCAGCTTCAACAGATGAAAGATTTAATGATTAAGCCTACAAGACGTTATCCCGTCTCTCGTGCAGCAATAACTGTTACCAAGCCGAAATCCAAAGCCAGTGTACAACGTCAATGGTTAAATTTATTAAGGAGAAGCAATAATAGTGGAGCTAGGCTTATTGACTGAAAATGTTACTGAGCATGACTGTCATGGATGCAATCAGGCTGTTTCATTCATAAAAAAAAGATATAAAGGCAAGAAATATTGTTCGACTTGTTATGCTCGTATCTTTAAAAGACGCATATGTTCAGGCTGTGGTGACTTTGCTCGGCTCCCTAGGGATGATGAACAAGCTATTTGTAATGAATGTATTAAGAAACAGCCCTGTATTCGATGTAATCAGAGTAATAAGCCGATTGGTAAGCTGACCGAGTATGGTGTTGAACCGTACCGAGTTTGTCGGAGACTTTTTTATTTAAGTTAGGCCACCTGACCTAACGGGTTAATCTTATCATAGTACATTGCTTCAAAATCAAAAGGTGATACATAACCAAGTGCACTGTGTATACGCTTTTTATTGAACCAATCCACCCAATTCAATGTGGCAAGTTGTACATCAGCTAAACCCTGCCAATCTGCTTTTAAATATTCAATCACCTCAGTTTTGTATAAGCCATTCACCGTTTCAGCCAAAGCATTATCGTAAGAATCACCAGTTGTACCGACTGATGCTCTTAAATTTGCTGCTTCTAAACGATTAGTATAGCGAATGGAGAGATATTGAACCCCTCTGTCAGAATGATGAATAACATTCTTTGGCATACCTCGATCATGCAATGCTTGCTCCAATGCATCGAGCACCATATCCGTATTCATGCGTGTCGATACCTTCCACCCAACAATTGCTCGTGAGAACACATCAATAATAAATGCGGTATACACCCAGCCTGAATTGGTTTGAATATAGGTGAAGTCAGCAACCCACAAGTGATTAGGGTGATCAGCTTTAAAATTACGTTTCACTAAATCATCTGCTCGTTTTTGATCATCTCGGCTACGGGTGGTTTGTTTATTCTTACCACGCCAAACACCTTGTATGTTTAGCTTTCGCATCAAGCGAACTACTGTGCAACGTGCGATCACATAGCCTTCACGTCTCAGTTGTTGCCATACTTTACGTATGCCATATCGGCCTAAACTTTCCTTCCAAATACGTTTAATTTGCTCTGCATGATGTAAATCATGCAGAGCACGTTTCGCTCGAAATTCTGGATTATTAACGAGATCTAAAGTCCGGTAATAGGTTGATGCTGCGATGGGTAATATTCTACAAATCGCATCAACACCGTATAACGCTTTATTGTTATGAATGAAATCCACCATTATTTGTATGGGCGGTCGAGCTCCGCCTGGGCGAAAAAAGCGGCTGCTTTGCGTAGAATTTCGTTAGCGCGTTGCAGTTCTTTATTTTCACGTTCGAGTTGTTTAATACGCTCTTGATCTGAAAATTGTTGTACTTTGATTGGGTTTTGTTGATCTAAATATTTTTGATACCAAACACGCAGCGTTTCAGGAGTACAACCAATTTTAGGAGCAATTGCGGAAACTGCTGCCCAGTTCGATGGATAATCTTTTTCGGATTCAATCACAAGTTGAACCGCTCTTTCTCTGATTTCAGGGGTATATTTTAATTTTGTCATCGGAATAGTCTCTCAGAATATTGACTCTCCGACAAACCCGGTACGGTTCATGTGGTCTGTAATAGTTGTTCCGTGTATTTTAGACCTATTGAGCCTTGTGAGCGATGTGGTACACCATCACAAAAATTGACTCGAATTTCACGATTTAATGACGATCTACGGGTATGTCCCAAATGTTCGACAAGAGATTACGAAACTTGTCCATTGTGTCAGAAACATCGTTTACTGGAATCTGATGCATCAGGACAAAAAGCCTGTAAAAAATGTAGAGATAATCCTCAGAAATCTTGTATGTCATGTCATCGTATGATTGCAGCAGGTTGTGCTGATCTCTGTGCTGATTGCTATTGGCATAAAAGCTTATGGAATAAATTTGATCAAAATCAGAATGCATTTGAGTTTACTTACTTAAAACAGCAGTATGAGAGCTATATAGACTGGTTAGAAAAGAAAGTCGGATCGCATAAAGCTACGTTATATATAAATAAACATACCCATTTCTTTTTGAAAACAGAAGTGAATTGGAACCAATCCGTACCTACACCAATGCAGTTGTTAGCAGTATTACGAAGCAGTGGGCTTAGAAAATTTGAATTGGTGATGCAATGGCTTGAAGAGATGCATGGCATTCAAGTAGATACGGATAACAAAAAAGGTTGTTCAGAACGAGATCAGATGGAAAAGCTTGTGCAAAGTATTTTACAACCATCTTTGGCGTATGATGTTGTATTTGGATACAAGAATAAATTAGAAGAAAAAATCAAACGAGGCGATACCTCAATACGTTCAGCTCGGTTGGCAGTAAAGCCTGCTGTTGCGTTGATGCTGTCAATCGGGTCAGAAAGTACCCAATTACCAAATTTGGAACATATCAAGGCGTATTTGGCTGACTATTCGGGACAAGCTGCTGCGCTTACGGGATTCATTAATTTTCTAAATGAGAATTATGGCACTTCCATTGATTATTTAAAGTTGAAAAAGTCTGATTTTTTAAGGATTAAGCAGAAACAAAAATTAGAAAAGGCGATTGTTGCATTAGCTCAAACTGATCTAAGTAACCGTGAAGAATTGATCGGATGGGTTAGAAATGGTCTTAGGTATTTCCATCAACTTTCTTACATTGATTCTTTAAAAGTTAAAGTTGAAATGATTACAGAGGTAAATAATGGTTTTGCTGTAAGATTTAATGAGCAATCATATTGGCTGCCAAACAACCAATAATTGATTGAAAAGAATTAAAAGAGAAGCCCAGCCTATTTAATAAGCTGGACAAATTTTATGTAAATTTCAAACAGTTAAACGTGTATTTTAATTGCTCAATTGATCGGTATCTAAAGCGTTCAGCATGGGCTTGCATTTGCTCCATAAGTGCAGGAGCAGTTAAACCTTCTGGGTCGCCCAGCCAGTTACCTACTTCAGTGGTCGTTGTTAATTGATCACCAAGTTGTATAAATGGAAAGTGATTACTAATCTTTAGATGGAAACATTCTGGGAATCAATCGTGTATAAATTGGTAGAAAACAAAGTTCAACAATTGTTTGCGTTAGAATTACAGCAGGGATAATAGGCATACTTCCAGGTACTACTAGAGCTAATGGTAGGATAACCAAAGAATTTCGATATGATGCTGAAAAAGATACAGCTCTTGCAGAACTAGACTCCAGTTTGAACAAGGATGCGATAGCCCAGCCTATAAAGGGAGCAATAATGGCAAAGGCGATGTAAATTGGTAAAGCCTGAAGAGCAGCACTCTGAGCGAGTCCAATTTGAGGCGTCACTGATGCAAGCACAATAAACAGAACAAGTGCTGTAGCGGGTACAGGCAGTAAATTTAAAGGTGCGGAAAGCGTAGCCAATGATTCACTTTTATTGCTAATAAACTGAACAATGCCTGCAAGTGTCAGGGGTACAATAATAAACCAAATGAAAGCATGTAAAAATGGTTCCATTTCGACAAGCTGTGATACCTCATCACCTAATAATGTTCCAAGGTAGACTGGAAGCAGAATCATTTGAATAAGTAATAATATTGGTGTCATTGCAAGCAGTAACCTCGCATTACCTTTTCCCACATGTGTAAAGGTAATCACATAATCAATGCAAGGAGCTAAGAGTACAAATAAAACAGCCAGCCGAATCAATGGATTTTCAGGTAGAAACTGGATTAGGCCTGCGGTGATAGCAGGTAAGGCAATAAAGTTGGTAATTAATAAAGCAGAAATGAATTTTAGGTTCTTAAATGCTTTACCTATTTCAGCAATGGGTACCTGTAAAAAAGTGGCAAATAACATTAATGCCAATGCTGGATTAATTGCACTTTCTAAACTACTTACCCCACTTATAGTTAGCCCAAAAATGGTTCCAATAAATATCGTAATAAAGTAGATCTTGACTTGATGGTCTTCAAGTAAGCTGCGTAGATTTTCCATAGGTGTGTTTGCTCAGGTATATGGAGAGGACAGAAAACTATTCTCCTATTTTGATATAACCCTCGGTCGGTTCACCTGTACATTTAGCAAACAACTCAATTGCTTTGTCGCAATATTCACAATGCCCTTGGCAACAGTCATGCATCAGGAATGCAACGAGATCTGCTAGAGTAGACCAAATTGCACAATAGATAATTTGCCGACCCTCTCGGCGACTGTAGATCAGCCCTGCATTTTCCAAATGACTTAAATGAAAAGAAATTCTTGATGGTGCTGCGCCATCTAGTGCCTCAGCAATTTGTCCTGAAGCCATGCCTTCAGCACCAGCGACCACAAGTAAACGCACAATTCGTAAGCGTGTTTCTTGAGATAAAGCCGCAAAGGCACTTAAGGCGTTTTTTTCTAACATTGAATTTCCAGTATTCTCGTCTTTAAAAGATTGTAGGACGTCACAAGCATTGCTGCAAGTTTACTCAACATACGGGCTAACAAGCGTCTATTATATCTTCTATATAATGATCCACTGTTCGTAAACTATGAGTCAAAATGATTCAATTAATCAGGAGAAAGCTGGCTTTCTTTCTCCATCTTAGCCCCAGTAATAGGAAGCTAGTTGATAAGTGAAAAAGGCCATTAAGTATGCAAGGGCAAACATATAGACCACCATAATTGTCACCGTTCGCATAGAGCCAGTTTCTCTTCGTATGGTGGCTAAAGTTGCCAAACAGTTGGGTGCATAGATAAACCACACCAGTAAAGATAAGCCTGTCGCTAGTGACCAGCCTGTACCATCGGCTGTGATCAAGTTGACCAGTGTTTCTGCCTGAGCATCTTCACTGCCAGAGAGCGCATAAACTGTACCTAGGGCAGCAACAACCACTTCACGGGCAGCAAGTCCAGGTATCAGCGCAATAGTAATTTGCCAGTTGAAACCGATTGGTGCGAATATTGGTTGTAGAAGATGTCCAAGCATGCCTGCAAAACTATAATCTATCGCTGGTAACGTGGCGTTTTCTGGAGGTGTTGGAAATGTACACAGAAACCAAAGAAGAATGGTTAGTGCAAAGATGATTCCGCCCACACGTCTGATGAATATCCAGGCACGTTCATAAACCCCAAGGAAAACACTACGCCAGTTAGGCATTCGATAAGCAGGTAGTTCCATTAGGAATAAGCTATTTTCCTTATTCTTTCTAAACAGTTTCATCACCAGTGACACAACCAATGCACTGACAATTCCTGCAATATAGAGTCCAAATAGTACAACTCCCTGCAAGTTAAAAATACCTGCAACAGTTTGATTTGGGATGAACGCTGCGATCAATAAGGCATAAACAGGTAGTCGTGCTGAGCACGTCATGAGGGGAGCAACCATGATCGTCGCAATACGGTCGGTACGATCAGTGATAGTTCTTGTTGCCATAATGCCAGGGATTGCACAGGCAAAACTGGAAAGAAGAGGAATAAATGCTCGACCACTTAAACCTGCACTTACCATAAGCTTATCTAATAAAAAGGAGGCACGGGGAAGATAGCCTGACTCTTCTAGTACAAAGATAAAGAAGAACAAAATCAGAATCTGGGGTAAATAAACAATAATACTTCCCACTCCTCCGATAATGCCATCAACGACAAGACTATTTAAAAGGGGTTGGGTGATGATACTTCCGAGAAATTCACCAATAAAACTAAATAGATTCTCAAGCATCTCAATGAATGGATTTGCCCAAGCAAATACGGCTTGGAATACGATAAACATAGTGATTGCTAGAATAAGAAGTCCAGCAATAGGATGAAGTAAAATCTTATCTAGAAACTCTGTTCGGGTATCAACTTTACCTTGATCTGTAATCGTGGTTGCTAGGACATATTCAATATGTTTTTGTGGGGAATCAATCTTGGCAGTGAAATCAGTATGAGGGGTGTGAAAGACTTCCTTATCTAGGGCATCTATCAATTGGGTTAAACCTGAGCTTTTGACAGCAACTGTTTCAACCACAGGAACACCCAAATGCTGAGATAATTTTTCGATATTAATCTGAATGCCTCGACGACGAGCTTCATCCATCATGTTTAAAACAACTAATACGGGACGGCCTAGAGCCAGTACTTCTAAAACTAATCCTAAATGAAGTTTTAGATTTGTAGCATCTACGACACAAATGAAAGCATCTTGTTGTGCCTCTTCTGTAAGACCGTTGCAAACATCACGAGTAATTGCTTCATCTGGGCTTGTTGCAGATAAACTATATGTACCAGGAAGATCAAGTATTCGTACTTTATTGGATGAGGGAAGTGTAAAATGCCCAACTTTTTTCTCAACTGTTACACCAGCATAATTTGCAACTTTTTGACGTGTACCAGTTAAATGGTTAAATAATGAAGTTTTACCACAATTTGGATTACCAACTAAGGCAATTCTCAGGTCGGTTGTCATGAATTAAGTCCTTCAACATAAATACATTTAGCTTCTGACTTTCTTAAAGCAAAACGAGTAAATCCAATTTGAACGAGAATAGGGTCACCACCAAAGATTCCTTTAGTAATGACACGAACTTCTGCTTGTGGAATAAAACCTAATGTTTCTAGACGATTTGATAAGATTAAAGAAGCTTGAACTTTCGTTACGATAGCCCTTTGTTGTGCGTTTAAATCAGATAAGTACATAGGATAGCTAAACCTTAAATAATAATGCTAATGATTCTTGAAACGAACACTGATTATGCATTTCCTATCTTCAAGATATTGATATTAATTGATTTATATCGACGGAGATTAAGTTTGAAAAGTATCAAATGAGCTAATTTATATTATTAGCTAAGACCTTGATGCTTATGACAGGAAACAATACTAGAAATATTAACTTCCGATGCACGGTTACTTTAGAAATAATATTTCAATATTTCAACAACTATTGAATTGTAAAAAAAGGTTAGGATTCTTGCAACTCCTTTATGAAGTACCTTTCTTATTTTTAGTACGACAGTTTTTTGTAATTTAATAAAAATCAATTAATTAATGTTGAAAATAAATTTTTAAATCTATTTTTCCACTCATCGGGAGTAGCAGATGAATGTTTAATCGAAATAATTTTTTTGGTAAAACTTTCACAACGTAGCGTCCATTTTTTAATTCCTTTTGCATTCTCAAGCTCTATACATATATTTTTTATTTGCTCACGGGTTAACTTATGTGGTGACACGATAATAAAAGCACAGAATGCTTCATGGCTTTTATTTTTATGTATATCAATTAAATAATATTGATCATGCTGATCTTTCAATTCCAGTTTTAAAAATAACAATTTCCTTCCAAATTCTGCATCAATCCAAGATGGATGCTTTGGTTGAGGAACGAGTTTCTTTATTTGAAGTAAGTTGAATCCGTGTATCTCATTCCCCAATATATCAATTGAATACACACGTTCTAATGGAGAGGTTGTATCTAGTGTTAAATGGTTAAGTGATTGAATAATATATTGAATATCAAAGCGTTCATCTCTGCTAGGCGGATTATCAGTTGTTTCAGACTTTTTAGTTTTAGTATTTTTATTGCCATATGGTTCATCAGATGATGTTTCAACATCCTCTGATTTATCTGAATATGGATGATTGGATGTGCCAACTTCAATTGGGTCATTGGCTGGTTCATTAAAAGAATACTTCAAAATATTTTGTGTATTTCCAGTTTCCACATCAGAACGCTTACGGTATTCACCGCTTGTTCTTGATGGTGGTTTTTGTGTATTGATATGCTCATTTTTATTTTGACTTTTTTCACGAGGACGAGGGTTTTTTTCATCAGTTTTTGAAACAGTATTGGTAAGGTCTTTATTGACATCAATCATGTGATCGTTAATAGGATCAAATTTTTTCACTCTAGTAATAAAAAAACGTGTCTTATTGTCATCTAGCCAAATTCCTTCTGCTTCAAGAAAAAGCTTTGTAGGATGTGGCGGATATACAATGGGGTATCTTATGCCTGTGCCATGCTGAAGATGATGAAACTCAGTAACTTCCATACTTCGTTGAATTTTATCGACTATCGTCTGCACATATGGATTTAAGGCTAGATTAGCCAGAAATATAATTGCTGTTTCGCCAATATCTTCATATGGCTTTCTGATTTTTATTTTATATTCAATATTATCATTCTCAACTTCTGTTGTATAAGATTCTAAAAAGCGGTTAATGATAGATTGGCCTGAAGTGCTTAATAAGAGTCCCCGAATATCCTTCCGATTGACGAATAAGCTATGCAAAATATGGATTGAGGAAGTGATGACTTGAGTTCCATCATTAGAATGCATTAAGCAGTGATTCACTTTCCGATATGAATCATTGGTGTATTTAGTGAATGGATAGCCTTGTAGAACATAATCAACTTTATTGGGAAGAAAATAGTTTTTTAATGGAATGTAGTACTCTGACGTATCCGGAATTTTGTCTGAAAGTTTTATGTTCCTCGGTTTATTATTGCTGAAGTCGAAAGAAAATCGTTTTGTGATGAGTTTTCCTGAAAATCTATAAGTGTAATTGGTCAGAACATTCCCGTCCCAAATACTGCCATGTTGAACAGCATCAAGATCAAGTACGGGAACAAGGAATGTTGAGCACTTATCTAAAAATAACCATTGATCACTTTTTCTAATCTCAATTAATAACACTTCAACAAAAGGATTAGTTGAGTCGTTATCTTCGTTTCGAACGAGTCCACCATATCGATAAACCACTCGACTAATATTATCATTTGGGAAACAATCAATAGTCGTTATTTTATCATTATTAACAGGCATATATTTTTACAAAATGAAAAATTAAAGCTTATAGATAATATACTTTTTATTCTTGCTCTAGTTTATTTGTGTAAACTCTGATTTATTTGTGGAACTGACAACTTCCCTCTAAAGATAACGTAACGTTAACTTTGGAGATACAAGAAATGGCTAAACGCTTTAGTCCAGAATTTAAACAGCAAGCAATTGATTATGCACTTTCAAACTCACACGAGTCTGTAGCTGCAGTCGCCCAGAAATTAGGTGTGGGTTATTCAACATTAGATAAATGGATTCGTGAAACCAATCCAGCAGGTTCAAGCAAACGTCAACTTTCACCAGAACAACAGCGGATCTTGGAATTAGAGAAAGAAGTCAAACAGCTCAGGGAAGCCAATGACATCTTAAAAAAAGCGCATGTGTACTTTCTGACAGATCATGCCAAGAAAAGTACACGGTAATTCAAGATCTAGCGGTGAATAGAGTCACTGTATCTTCTGTCTGTAAATGCTTGGGTGTCAGCACTTCAGGCTATTATGCCTGGCGAAAACGCCAGGCCAATACAGCGCAGAAATATAATGATTTAAAAGCCGCATATTGGCAGCATCATGCACGATTGGGTGCACCTTCATTGGTACATGACATGCATGATTTAGGTTACAGCATGAGTGAACGCACTGTTGGAAGAATGCTGAAAAAGCTGGGTTTACGCAGCAGGATTGCGCGTAAATACAAGCATACGACTGATTCAAACCATCGTTTGCCTACAGCACCCAATTTGTTAGAGCGTCAATTTACAGTCATTCAGCCTAACAAGGTTTGGACAACGGATATTACCTATATCTGTACCAAGCAAGGTTGGCTGTATTTATGTGTGATGCTGGATCTATTTAGTCGTCGTATTGTGGGGTGGCAAACCAGCCATCGAATAGACCGTCAATTGGTGTGTGATGCGTTTCATTATGCAATGGCTCGTCAGGGGTATCCAACGGGTGTCATGGTACATTCGGATCAAGGCTCACAGTACTGTAGTCGTGATTTTAGAACGCTATTATTAACGAATAACTGTATTCAAAGCATGTCACGCAGAGGGAACTGTTGGGATAATGCAGTGACCGAAAGCTTTTTTCATACATTGAAAGGTCATGTGGTACATGACAGTGTGTTTGCCACTCGAAAAGAGGCGAATGCTGTCTTGTTTGACTATATTGAGATTTATTACAATCGGGTCAGAAGGCATTCTGCAAATGGTTGGTTAAGCCCAGAAGCTTTTGAACAGAAATATTTTAAGAATTTAGAGGGATCGGTTGTCTACAATACTGTCTAGGATCACAGTAATAAGCATGCTGATGGTGGTGGGCTGTATCTTTTCATTCATAAGAACGGCTCAAAATATTGGCGTTTAGATTACCGCCGTCCAATCAGTCAAAAACGAAATACCTTAGCCTTGGGCGTCTATGATGAAGTCACCCTAGAGAAAGCACGTCTAAAACGTGATGAAGTAAAGCGCATGCTTGCTGATGGTATTGATCCCGCAGAGGAACGTAATCACCATAGGGATGAACTTAGAGCCAAGCTAGAGAATACGTTTGAAAAGTTTGCCCTTGAGTGGCTTAAGATTCGTGAGCTTGAAGGCAAAGTAGACCGAGAAACAATCCGCAAACTCAATCGTGATATTTTGCCGTTCATTGGCAAATTACCTGTGACTGATTTAAGTGTCGAACAGCTTGAGCGTGATGTAACGAATAGCCTTGTAGAACGTGGTGCACTCGAGTCGGCTCGCCGTGTTAAATCTATTATGGGTATGGTTTTAAAACTTCCGTTTAAACGCCGTCTGATCACGTATAACCCAGCTTATGACATTACCTTACCCAAACCTATTAAAGGTAATCATAACGCCGTAGTAAGCGAATCAGAGCTTAAAACAATGCTCCAAAAGATTTGGCGATATCATGCGGAGAGTCCTCGTGCACGTTTAAGAACAGAGCTTGCGTTGAAGCTTTCAGCATACATCTATCAACGTCCAAATGAGATCCGTGAATTGCTATGGGAGCACGTCGATTTTGAGAATCAGCGTCTTTGCTTTCGTGCATCTAAGACACATCAAGAACACATCGTTCCCCTCTCTCGTCAAGCTTTTGACATTTTGAAACAGCTTGAAGATATGCGGACAACCTCAGCATTTGTCTTTCCGAGTGTGAAGTCACATCATGAAAGCATGAGTGAGGACACGATTCGTCAAGCACTCAATAGACTTGGCTATAAAGGCAAGCACACGGCGCATGGCTTCCGAGCAACGGCGCGCACAATCTTAGGTGAAGAGCTTGAATATCGAGTAGATATTATTGAGCACCAATTAGCGCATACGGTACGTGATCCCAATGGCACTGCTTACAACCGTACTAAGTTTTTACGCCGTAGACGTGAGCTGATGCAGTTGTGGGCGGACTATTTGGATACTTTACGTCAAGGTGGAGATGTTTCTGTATTTAAACCCAACCAAGAAGGAAATATTATTCCATTTCTTCAGGCGAAATCGGCGTAAATAAAATGGTTGCTCAAGAATATATCGGATTGGATGAAGCAGTAAAGAGAAGTAAATTGTCTCTAAGTGAGTTCACTGAGTTAATTCAAAAGAATATTCTGAGCATTTACGTAAAACTAATCGATGGCTGTATAGCTTTAACTAGTGATAGCAAATCTGAAAATGATTTTAGAAGTTTTTCCATTATTGGTCTAAAGATTATACAGCCTTCAAGATCTATCTTTTTAAGACCTCATCCTTCTTATCATACCGATATATGTAAACTTATTCTCGGTGAAAAATCTCTGTTAAAGATTTCATGTGTCACCTCAGCAAAGAGAACTTTCATTCTGCTACAAGACTGTGATCTAGAAATAATAGAAAACTCAACTGTATTTTATAAACAATGGTACTGGTTTAAAAATAAAAAAATACCTAAATTAAAATTCCCTAATAGTGAAATACACAAACAAATTCTAGAAAACCCTTTTCCAATACTGATCCAAGATCTTGAAAAGCTCAATTTAGAAGTGTTTCAACTGATAGGTAAAGCAAGAATATTTATCTCTACATATAGCCTCAATGACTATTTACAGCAATCCAATGAAAGTATTCCTACTAAACAAAATATTAAGGGTAAAACATTAAGAAAAAATGAAGCCCAATTATTAGCAAGACAATTAGCTCAATCTAGTTGGGAGTACGAAATGGAAAACTATTCTATTAAATCAAAACCTTTAAATATGGCTAGAGCGATCCGAAAACATTTTGAAAAATATCATTCAGATCTCTACAAAGAAACTGCCAGTGATACTTCCGTAAAGGATTGGATAAAAGACCTTTGTCCATATAAAGAATCATATGGTGCACCTCAAAAAAATGCTCAACTGCCTGAAATAATATCGGTTGAATATACTTAATCTATATTACCGTCACCTTACTTACTAATAAAAATAAATGCCTTATCTATGATTGCCCTACAACGAAACACCCCATCAGAAGTTGTAGGAGCAATTCATGTCCCCACAAGATCCAAACATCTATAAACGCTTACTTGAGCGTGACTATTGGCGAATCTGCCAACTCGCCACAACAGCCGAACACAAAGAACGCATCTATAAAACCTCAAAAGGCTTGGAGCGACGGATCAAAGCTCGCCCTCCTTCGGTCGGCATCTTACCTTTAGGTCGATCGACCATCTATGACTTAGTCCGTAAAGGCGAGATGCCCGCACCTGTACGCTTGAGCGAGCGTGTTAGCGCATGGCGTACTGCTGACCTAATTGAATGGCTTGAGTCGAAACAGTAATGCAAAACGAATTATTTACAACTTGGGAATCCGCAAGGTTTTTAGCCCAATGGCTACCTCTACGCTCTCAAAAGGCTTGGTATCGGTATCTGATGATTAATCCCTCTCAATATCGATATCAAGATGGATACAAACTCAATGTCCAAGTCATCAACGGCGAAAGACGATACTCAACTGCTGTTCTTACAGCTTTCGTAAATGCTCATTTCAACAAAACCAAATGAGCCAAACAAGGAAGATACATCATGGAAAAAATGACACAAACAATCACTCAGTTCAAAGATACATTGGTTCAAAAAACACTGGACTCATTACTGCATGAGGGTCAAAGCTTATTTGATCTCACTACAGCAGATGGAATCAAAAATGCAGTTCACTATTTTATTGAATATCACTTCCAACAAGTAATTGAGAGTGGTCAATATCGTATTGCCAATGCAGAAGACCATCGAGTAGATAACGGAGAACTTATCTAATGCTGTCTTCTATTATTTCTCATGAGCAGTCCGTTGAATTGTTAGAAGACAATGAGATTCTTCACAAATATGAATCTACAGCTTCTACAACCTACTTTTTAATTTTTCAGGGTCAGGAGGCTGTGCTCATTAACACAGCCATTGAAAATTACTTTGTTACAACAGGACGTTAAAGCATGAGTTCATTAAGTAAAACCGAAGTCATTATGAAAGATGGCTCTACAGCCTTAGCGGTTGATGTACTAGATACGCTCATTAGCTCTGAAGTCAAAAATACCATTGCTCAAATCACTCATGAATATGATCTCAGCAATACTAAGGACATCATGACCTTAAGTGAAATGATTGCTTACTACCTAGAAATCAGCACTGGTATCTATATTTATCCCAAACAAGAGAGGTGGTCCCACTTGTTTGAACAACTAAAAGCGTATTTATAAGTGATATTCCGCTCTAGTTAAGCCACCTTGTTTTGTTGGGGTAGCTGA